>NZ_CP017641.1:5665500-5966000 GCF_001983935.1 Fuerstiella marisgermanici
GTCGACCAGTTCCCGAATCTCGGTCCGGCGACCGCCTTCGGTGCTGACCTTGATCAACATCAGGTCGCGTTCAACAAATTCCGAATGCACATAATCCTGCACAGTGACCACTGTGACCAGCTTTTCCAGCTGCTTGCGGACCTTGTCGAGGACCTTTTCGTCGCCGTTCACGACAAACGTAATGCGAGAGAACTCTTCGTTTTCGGTGGCTCCCACAGCCAAACTGTCGATATTGAAGGCTCGTGAAGCCAGCATGCCGGAAATGTGGGCGAGAACACCAGGCTGGTTCATGACCAGCGCAGAAAGAACGTGACGCATCGGAATTGAGCTTTAACTTCGTGACAAACGCAGGGTTTGTCAGCAACCGTGGCTGAATGACGGCCGATAGGCCATCCTGAGTGGGCGTGAAAGCCCGAAGCTGCGTCAGTCTACGGAGCACCAGCACGCTGGGCAACCAGACATCTGCATTCCCGCAAGGTTTCACCGGGTTTGGCAGACAGGGCCGCAAGGTTGACCTCCAGCGCGTGTCTCAAAGCTGTTTTACCCGCCGTGGAGTGGCAGCCTTCGCATTCCAACGGGAATAACGTCGACAATCCGGCCGTTATGGCGTCACTGGCTTGCTGTATCAGCCATTTTCACGAACGTCTTTGCCGGCCCACCACTCGGTTTCGACGCATTCCTGAGCCAGAGTGCTGACCAGATCGATGTCGAGCTGAGCGGCCGCGTTGCCGCGGACCGGTTGCATTGGCAGCGGCGAAAGATCGTCCGCTGGCGGTTGAACGTCTTCTTCGAAGTCCGCCATTGACGCCGGAACCGAATCATCCGGTTGCCAGCTGTCCTGAGCCGGCTGAGTTGTGGCAGCGGCTTCCACGTTCAGTTCTCGCGGCAGGCTGGTGACCATCAATTCGTCGTCAACCGGCGTGGCATCGGTCGTGGGAATGCCGCCTTTGAAGCTGACAGGCGCACTCCACGGGCCGAACGAACCGTCGGCCATGATCGCTCGCACCCAGATTCGGTAGTCACCTTCACTAAGTGGTACCGAACCTGGATTGGCCGGATCGTTAGGCTGGAACGATGTATCTTCGATTCCGCTCACGTTGACGAATGTGAAGTCAACGCCGACGTGAGACACCCAAACCTCGTAAGAAGCAGCTTCCGGCACGCCAACCCACGTAAAGGTCGGGAAGTCGACCACTTCGCCCGGCGTAGGCGACGTAATGACTGGACGACCGCCGGTGATGGTCATGTGTTGAGGAGCACTCCACGGTGAAGGATTACCGCGCGTGTCCAACGCTCGCACCCACACGGTGTACTGACCAGCCGGAAGTGCTTCCGCAAATGTGTAGCTGGTTGTGGTGCTGGTTGCCTCAAGAAACGGAGGTCGTGAATTAAATTTGTGAACCAACACTTCGTAGCGAGCCGTTCCGTGAATCGGTGTCCATGTCACGGTTGGAGTGGCCGACGTGATAACACCCTGGTCCGGCACGGGGGCTGTGATCGCTGGTGCCTCGATGCTGCTGAAGGTAGCAGGGGCACTCCACGCACCAGTCACCGTTGGCAGGCCTTCGCCCATGTTGATCGCTCGCACCCAGAAGCGATATTCGCCAGACAAAATTTGGTACAGAGTTTCCTCACCGTCCTGATCCAGCAGCGGGCGTTCGAAGGCTTCGACTGTGCCATTGTCGTTTTCAACGATTGGCGTGCCCACTTGAGATTGGACCATCTGAGTCGACTGCCGGGTCGCGTTGGCAGTCGCTTCGACAGTGCGACGGAAGAAGGGCGACGTCGTGCCGACTTCCGAAACGTAAACTTCGTAGTGAGTTGCCCCGTCAACAGTGTCCCACGTGAGGTCCGGTGTGACCTGAAACGTAGGAGAATCCGGCGTCAGGTTCTGCGGGTCCGGCCCGACATCAAACGTGTACGCAGAACTCCATCCTGTGGCCTTGCCGCTCAGGTCGATAGCACGAATCCAGATTCTGTAACGCCCCATATCGAATTCGCGAGGTTCGCTGTCGGCGTCCGTCGGATCTTCGGGAATGACAAACGAACGAACTTCCTGCAGAACCAGATTGCCATCGTCATCGACTGTGGGGTTGCCCTCGTCGTCCAAAACGGGCGTTAGATTCTGTACAGTGTATTGCTTCGAATAGCTCGTGACGTCGATTGGATCGGTTGACCCGGCGTCAGCCGCTGCTTGTTCCAAAGCTCGTTTTTCAGTGAGATCTGTCACCCAGATCTTGAACTGACTGGCCGCGCGAGGCGAGGTCCATGTGATTTCGGGTGTGCTGTCGGTTGTGCGATTCGTTGCCCCGGTCACGCCCGCTACGCTGGCAGTAGGAGCCGCAACGATGGTGGCGACGGACGCGGGAGACCAATCAGACGAAGTGTCATCAGAAAAATTGGCTCGCGCCCAAATCCGAATTTTCCCGAGCGTAACTTCGCCTTCGGCGGCCGTGTAGCTGGTGCCGACGATGTCTCTGGCCACAAAGGCGGTCTCGTAGGTTTCCAGGCTGGTGACCCACAAGTCGTAGCTTTCGGCGCCATCAACGGCTTCCCACGTGAACTGAGGCGTCGCGTCTGCCACGTCGCCGGTGGGTGTCAATATGTTCGGCGTAGTGGTCAGAAGCAGCCGCGATTCCAGCGTATCGATCTCAGCGGGGTTCACGCTCGTGATGCTACGCTTCGCACCAGCACGAATTTTAGAACGCATTGAAAATTTCATAGATCTGCCACTTCTTTGCTATCCAGAAACGATCCCACCAAGCGCGATGCCTCTCATCCAGTATCGGTATCGCCTTTACGGACGTCCGAAGTCGAAAACGCGACGGGGGGATATGCCAAATGGTCCGGATTAACCCCCGCCCCGCTCGCCAGCTCTTGGTGAACCGAACCAACTTCCTGATTTCTCCATTCGGCAGAACCCGTCCAAACGGAACTGTTCGCCTTGATGGACACTGTGTTTCGGCAACGGTTGCCGCAGAATGAAGACGATTGGGCGTTCTGCTCCCAACACTGGAACTTTGCCTGTGGCGGGCTTACAGTCTGATGCGCGCCCCTTCAGACCACTCGAAAACGAACCAAACATGGATCACGTTGTACCTCCTTCGCTGCTGTTCGATTTTCGGCTGCCCGTGCCAGGTTGCGACGGGCCGTCGAAAAAGGCGTCCGGTCGGCTGCTGAATCTGCCGGACGACTGCAGGCTGTTCGTTCCGTCGGCGATGAACGACCAACCGTCTTTCGCGTCCTTTAAGGCGGGTTGGAATGCGGACGGATTTGGCATCGCCGTTAACGTTGCAGGCAAGACCAAACCCACCGCCGGTTCGGCCCACGACACCAAACATTCAGACGCCATCCTGTTGTGGATTGATACTCGCCCCGCTGGCAATGTGCATCGAGCGACAGAATATTGCCATCACTTCGCCTGCCTGCCGGTCGATGAAGAATCCGACGACGCCCCGGCTGTGGTCGTGATGCCGATCGCTCAACAGCGAGCTCAGCGGATCGAATCGAATCCCAAAAAGATGGTATACCGAACTCACCAAAAGAAAGACGGGTACGAATTCGAAGTGTGGATCCCGGCCAGCCAGCTGTACGGGTTTCGCGACGTTTCAGAATTGGGGCGGATCGGTTTTTCCTGCGTCCTCCAGGATTCGGAACTCGGTGACCAGCCGCTGTCGATTGGCGAAGACTTTCCGACGGCGTACGATCCGTCTACATGGCTACAATTGGAGTTACTGACATGAAACTAAGTGCCTGCTGTGTTCCCATTCTGTTGATGAGCGTCCTCATGGCCGACGACGAGATCCCATCAGCAGCAAGCCGCGGCCGAGTGGCCGCAATTAGCCAGACGCTGTCGCTGCCGACGCCCATTGTGATCGCTCACCGAGGTGCGTCCGGTTATCTGCCGGAGCACACAACCGAATCAGCCGCGTTCGCTCACGCGCTGGAAGCCGACTACATCGAACAGGACGTGGTGCTCACGAAAGACAGTGTCGCCGTCGTGCTGCACGACGTCACGTTAAATTCAGTGAGCAACGTGGCCGACGTTTTCCCCGACCGTTCCCGCGACGGCAAATACTACGTGTTCGACTTCACACTTAGCGAACTGAAGCAACTTAACGTCGTGGAACGCTACGAATCTGAATCACGAAAACGATTCCCACGCGGCAAGGGCAACTTTCAGATCGGAACACTGAAAGAACACATCGAATTGATCCAGGGCCTCAATCAATCACGCCCACACACAGCGGGGTTATACGTTGAAATCAAGCAGCCCGCGCTGCATCGAAAAAACGGCCTGGACCCATCCAAAGTTATTCTGCAGACACTGGCCGACTACGGTTACAAAACCAGCAAAGACAAAGTCTTCCTGCAGTGTTTCGAAGAACCGGAAGTCCTGCGTCTGCGAACGGAACTCAAGTGCCGACTGCCGCTGATTCAACTACTCGGCAACACCCCGACGGCCGAAGAAATCGCTGCGATCTCCAAAGTCGCAGACGGCATCGGCGTGAAACTCACAGCCGTTGTATCAGGAGCGAAAAACGGCAAGCCGCAAGTCACCGATGTGGTTGCGGCGGCTCACGAACACGCTTTGATGGTTCACGTCTGGACGTACCGCGTTGACGACCTGCCCGAGTTCGCAGAATCTCCCACCAAACTATTGGACTGGCTGGTGAAGGAGGCTCGCGTCGACGGCATTTTCGCCGATCATCCGGACGTCGTCCTGACGTGGCGCAAAGCGGCTCACGCTCGAGCAGAACTGCCGGGGCCGTTCCATCTGCTGAAGGGCGGTTCCAGTAAAAAAGGGGCGTCGTCGAATTGATGTCCGGCTCACCCCGCACGTAGAAGTCACTGCGACGTTCAATGCTGCTTCGCGCTGAGCCGCGACAGACGATATGTTTGACTTCGAAATCATCTCCGATCATTCCACAGGCTGTGTCCGCCATGAAACATTTCTTTGTTCTTCTTTCTGCCGCACTTTTCGCATTGCCCATGCCCAACCTAACCTCGACCTGTCATGCGGATGAAGATCCGGACGCCATTTACGAACTCGGCCCGGAATCTCAACGGCACGAAGGTGTTCCGAAGGGCGACGTGACAAAGCACGTTTGGCAAAGCAGCATCTTTGAAGGCACAACTCGCGAGTACTACGTCTACGTGCCACAACAGTACGACGGAACTCAACCCGCCTGCGTCATGGTGTTTCAGGATGGCCACGCTTATGTCAGCGAAGACGGGCAGGTACGAGCTCCCATTGTGTTCGACAACGTGATTCACAAGGGCGATCTTCCTGTCACGATTGGTGTCTTTATCAACCCCGGCCACAAGGCCGACAAACAGCCCGAAAATCGTTGGCGAGCCAACAATCGAAGCTTCGAATACGACACGCTTAGCGATCAATACGCCCGTTTCGTGATCGAAGAACTACTGCCACACATTGCCGAAGACCAAAAACTAAACTTGACCAATAGTGCGGACGATCGAGCCATCTGCGGTGCGTCGTCCGGCGGCATTTGTGCCTTCACGGCGGCGTGGCAGCATCCGGAATGGTTCAGCAAAGTGCTAAGCCACATCGGCAGCTTCACCAACATTCGCGGCGGACATGTCTACCCCGCATTGATTCGCAAGACGGACAACAAGGCTATTCGAGTCTTCCTGCAGGACGGCGAAAACGACCTGGACAATCAGCACGGCAACTGGTGGTTGTCCAATCAACAGATGGCGGCCGCTTTAAAGTTCAAAGACTACGACTACAAATTCGTCGCAGGCACAGGCCGTCATAGCCCAAAGCATGGCGGAGCGATTTTACCGGATTCGTTGCGTTGGTTGTGGCGTGATCACGTGGTGGGTGGAACAGAACCGGCCAAAGATGAAACCAAAGTCGACGCAACGGAAGTCTTCGCGGACAAGACTGTTCAATACACGGGCGGCGAGTTCAAAGACGAAACCTTTCACTACCGAATCATGCCGCCTGCCAAGGTGGAGGAAGGCAAAAAGTATCCGCTGGTGCTGTTCCTGCACGGCGCGGGCGAACGAGGGGACGACAACAAAAGTCAGCTTCAATACTTCCCCGAACAAATGGCTCAGCCTCGCTGGCGAGAACGTTTTCCGTGCTATGTGATCGCGCCTCAGTGCCGCAAGGATGCGAAGTGGGTTGAGGTCGACTGGAGTCTTGAGGGAACTCATGAAGCACCAGACGAGCCGGGTGATCAGATGAAAGTCGTCATGCAAATTATTGAAAAGACAATGGCTGGCGAGCCAATTGATAAGAGCCGAATCTACGTCACCGGCCTGTCGATGGGAGGCTACGGTTCATGGGACCTGGCCGTCAGAAAACCAAACCTGTTCGCGGCGGTCGCTCCTATCTGCGGCGGTGCCGACAACGACAGCCTTGCGGTATTAAAAGATGTGCCCGTCTGGGTGGCTCACGGAGACGCGGACAACGCAGTGCCGGTCGAACGCAGTCGCCTTGCCGTCGCCGCACTTCGCAAGGCGGGCGGCAATCCGGTTTACGTCGAACTGCCTGGCGTGGAACACAATTCGTGGACTCCATCGTATTCCGATAACGACGGGCTGGTGCCATGGCTGTTCCGCCAGAAGAAGCAGTAAGGTTGCCGAAAGTGGGTTGCCCGCGCAAATCCCAGCTCCCGATCACGCCGATCAAAATGCAGGGGTGGCTCGTCGTGGTGATGCTGCTGACCGTGGTCGGTTGCGGCGACTCATCGCAGCCTTCTGCCCCGCCTTCGCCCAAAGCCGAGCAGCAGGCATCGTCATCGCAACCAAAATTCGAGTCGCCCGTTGCAGGTGTCTTCAGGAAGGACACACCTCCGCCCGAAGAGGTAGCAGGTAAAAACGAGCCTGAGTATCCCGCGCAAGTTGATGCGTTGCATTCTGATGGATCGCAAGATGCGAACGTCCAACAACGCATCGCCGATGATCGTCCGCCTCTTAGCGAAAAACGCCTGCAGGCCAACGGCATTTCGCGCTATGATGGCCGCCGGCTAATTCTGCTCTCGGACCTTCCGGCCGACAAGGTAGCTCATCTGCCGGCGTTGGCCGATCAGCTCTTTGCAGCGTTGGAAGCTCACTTCGGCCCACTGCCGCCTGCATCGGATGGCTCAGAATTTAAGGTGACGGGACACCTAATGGCCGACGAAAATCGCTTTCTGGCGGCGGGCTTGATGCCGCCTCCCGGCTACACGTTTCGGCAGGGACGACATCTGGATTATCAGTTCTGGATGTACGACCAAACGGAGGACTATTACCGCCGTCACTTGCTGTTTCACGAATTCGTTCATTGCTTCATGACCTGCGAAAGCGGCATGCAGGACATTCCACCGTTGTGGTACATCGAAGGTATGGCCGAATATTTTGCGACTCATCGGCTGGTTCCAGACGGCCAGTCTGTCGCTAGAGCAGAGTTTGCGGTTCTGCCGGATGGTTTTGAAGGCTTCGAAGGTTGGGGACGCATCTCAGAACTTAAGCGACAGTTCAGGCGTTCTTCAACTTCAACGTCTGAAACCCTGCCGATACCTTCTTTGCCCGAAGTGATGCCGAATACTGTCGCCAATTTTCAGGCAGACGATCAGTACGCTGCTTCATGGGCACTGTGCTGGCTGCTGCAGACGCACCCGAAATACAAATCCGTTTTCGACCCCTTAATAGAACTTCGCCGACGCGATGAATTCATCGGGCAGAATGCTGCGATTCTCGAATCCGTCGAAGACCAGTTGCGAATTGATTGGTTGCTCACGGTTGAAGACCTGGAAGAAGGCTTCGACGCCAAACGCAGCTTCCCCGTGCATCGGAATGGCGCTTCCGCCAGCGGCAGCAAACTTAAAGTGCGAGCCAGTTACGGCTGGCAGGATTTCGGCTTGCAAGTTTCAAGTGGAGATTCCGTCCGGATCACCTGCGACGGCTGCTTTTCAGTCAACGATAAGCCAACGCGATGGGTCAGCGAACCTCAGGGCGTCAGCATCGAATACCATCGCCGCCAACCGCTCGGCAAAGTGATCGGCATCTGGGTCGCGGACGATGGCTTAAAGATTTCGCCGCGTTTTCCGATCGGCCGATCAGCCACAGTCAACGCACCGTTCGACGGTTCGCTTTGGCTGCAGGTGAACGACAGCAGTGCGAGCCGCCATAACAACGACGGCGAGGTGGCAGTGAGTTTCGACACCGCCCAATAGCCGTCACCGCCAGCCGCCAGTCAGATTATGAGGTCGCTTCCTCCCACCAGTCCTCATCGCGCCACGAATCGTCACTTTGAGCACCCCATAAATCTGTTTGCGGTAATAGCTGCTCCGGCAGGTTGCCTTCGGCAATGTGGTCCGGCAAAGGAGAATGACGAGCGGGCACGCCATAGGCCATCGTGTTCGGCGGAACGTCTTTATTGACGACGGCTCCAGCACCGACCATCGAATTGCGGCCAATCGTCACGCCAGGACAAACAGTCACGCCGCCGCCGATGCACACATGGTCCTCAATAATCGGCCCCTGCACGGCGGGATCGGCTCGCATAGGATATCGAGCATTCAGAAACGTGGTGCAAGGTCCCACGAATACCATGTTGCCGATGCGAGTTGTGCTGGGCAAATAAACCTGAGCCATCAGCTTAACTCCGTCACCGATCTGCAATCGACCTTCCAGACAACACTGATGATGCACGACGCAGCGATTGCCAATCGTTACTTCAGCGCGAATGATCACCTGATGCCCGCATTGGAAACGATCTCCAATCGTGGTGTTGGCATAAATTGTAGTGCCCGAACGAATGATGGCGTGGCTGCCGATACGAGTCGGCTGCGAATCGCCGGGATAGCGATATCCCAGCACGACGCCCGCGTCGACCTGAGCGCTCGGCCCGAGTTCAAAGTATCTATTCGAAGCGATGCTGTATCCCCTTTCGAAGGTTCACCTATCCAGAAAATTTCTCAAGCAGCTTCACAGCCGCGTCCGCAACCACATCTCCAGCAGGCTTGCGCAGCGGTGGGCGAAACTTTGTGTAGCGATAATGAGCACTCATGTATTCCTGTCCGCCCACGTTAGCGGCGTCAGTGATGTAGCCATGAGAGAGGTTGGTATAACCGCCCGGCAGATTGATGGGAAGCGGCGAACGACTTCGTATCTGCCGGCCAATCCCCTGGAACGGCTCGAAAGGCATTCCCACGATGCCGACGTCGCCGACACGCAGCACAGAAATGTCGACCGGCAGCGACGTCGGCACAGAATCCGCTTTGCCCGCTTCGTGAATCCCCAAGGCCCACACATTCCATGTTCGCACCATTTCCGCCAGGCCAGCTCGGTAAGCAGGAGAAAGGGCTCGCGGAAAATTCTGCCCCGCGCACATGAGCGTGTCTTCGTCGCCCGCTTTGGCTCGCCGAATGAAGTCATCCATCTCGGCCAGTTCCTGTCGCAGGAAATCTTCAGACGGCAGCGAATCAAGCGGCAGCTGGACAGTTTCTACGGCAAAGTTCATGCCTTCACGAGCTGAATGCTGCAACTGCGGCAGGGCATCAATGTAACTTTGCCCCAGCATGCCACCGAACGTCATCGACCGCTCAACATCACCCGAAAGCATGAATTTCGAATTCACGTCAGCCGCGCAGCCCTGCAGAAATGCAATCGGCACTGTTCGATTGCTATCAAGATGAGCGGCGACAAGATCACACGCCACCTGCGACCATTCGCCGAAGACCAACGGCTTTTCGGGATGATAACTGGTGACCGGATGGCCGGTGAAATGAGCGATCGCCGCCACCGGCTTGCCGTCCGAATCATTCAAGATGACGAGCGGTGCGTGAGTATCAATGTCGCCATTAAAGTCGACGCCCAGCCGCTGGCGATCTTCTTCACGCATCAGATAACTTGTGCCATCGGCTCGCCGGCCTTTGCGATTGTACGTGATGCGGTCTTCGTGCCCTTCGGTCCAGGAAACGGTCACCGGCTGTAATAAGTCCGGCAGTTGCCCCGCCGTCTGCCGCAGAATTCTCAGAAACTCTTCACCCAACGGCAACAGGTCGGCGGGCTGTATGGGTTCATCGTAAGTGGCATACTGTTGCACGGCGTTGCGAGCGAACACAGCGCTGCAGTGGTTGTGTGACGTGCAAAGAAGCACGTTCGAAACTGGCAGCCCCAACAGTTCGGCGATCGATTGCCGGAACAGATCGCTAACATTCACCGGCGTTGTCCCGGCGAAGTGAGTCGTGATCAGGCACACGCGATCACCCTGATCCTCAAGCAACAGCACGGTCGTCTTCAGCGGCCCAACCACTTTCTCGACACGCACGCCCGTGCGGCTGTCAGTGTCAGCGTTCGGTTCCGGCGCGAGCTCGAAGACAGCAGCGGACGCCCGCAGGCGCGATGAGGAGGATGGCATGGTGGGACTCGGGATGGTGACGTGTGGTAGGTGCAACTGAGATGCTCGGAACCCATAACATATCTCAGTTGCGTTCTGGTTGCATCCCAGCGGAACCACTGCCACGAAGCAAGGAACTGCCATTCCTTTGTGCGTCGTCGTGCAGGAAGGTTTTGCTCAACACGTCGACCTTCCGCAACAATGTTCCAGCGTCGGGAACGAACAGTGCTCGGGAGCGATGAAGTGAAATGTCACGCAAGGACCGCTCGCAACTTACCCAGGACGGGCTGCCTGAAGCTTGCTCAGCAGTTCCTCTGTTTTCTTGGGAATCTGTTGAAAAATGGTCCCCGGCCGCTGTGCCATGAGCCTGACTTGGGGCAGCGCCTTTGCCGCCTCCGGTCCCAGTTCTGTCAGAGCCGACAGCGCGTACCATGAAAGCTTGTGGATCGCGGACGACGGTTGATCAACCTTCGTTGTCTCGTCGAGAATTTGAATGACGCGAGGAATTGCTTCAGCTGCATCAGTCCCGATCGATGAAAGTGTCATTAAAGCCAAAATGCGGTGAGAATCCCCCATGTCGCTGGGGTAAGCAAATCCCATAGCCATTGACTGATCCCGTCGCTGTATCACGTCCAGCAGCACTAGCAGGCACTCTTCCGGTTTCCCCGTCAGGTTCCAAATCGCACTAGCCGCCGCAGTTCGAACGGCAACGTCGTTGTCTTTTGCCAGTTTGCGGATGGGCTCAAGCCAGGCTTTTTCGTTACGGCCTGATTTCCCCAGCAGATAGACGGCTCTCCATTGCAACGGTGGGCTCTTTCCACTCATGGCCCTTAACAGAAACCTTGTGGCGGCCGCGTCATTGGCAATGGTGACCAGAGTCGCGGCGGCATGAATCTGAATGACGGGGGACGAATGTCCGAGTTCCTTTCTGACAAGCTCGACCTGCCCCGATGCACTCTCGCCAAGCAATCTTAGTGAACTCAGCAGTCCGAGCTTCTCACCAATCTCTGCCGACTCCATCAACTCCGCCACGTCATTCGCGTACGGTTCGCAGACATCCGGAATTCGTCGTACGAGTGAACAAATCGTCGATGAGTTGCCGCAGTTCTGTAGCCCGAAGTTCCTAACACTCACCTGAATCAGGCGATTCACCTCAGGAAGCGATTCCTCCGGCCAACGTGTGTAGAGCAGTTGTTCCATTGCAGAAGGCACATCCAAATTTGCTTTGTTCGAAGAAATCTGCGTCCTCAGTTCCGCCAGTCTTTCCCCGAATGCGGCCCGAAGCTCGGGCGTGATCTCGTCACCGAGCAAGGGGCAAGCGATAAGAAACGCGGTGACGGTAATGGCACGACAGATCAATGCTATCACGGCGTTCTTCCTCGTTAAGTTCGCTGACTCACTGATTCAGTTGCATCTTGTTGGACCGCGTTCCTTGCCTGCCTAACTTCCATGCTCGGCTACGTCCCGCTCCACACGAAAGGCTGAACGACCGTGATTGGGGGATTCCGCAATGTGTTCAGTGTACTTATGATTCGCCACTCCCGTCCTGCCGCTCACTATCGTTTTGGCAGCGTCCGTGCAATCGGCCTGTTGACCTGTGGTCAATGACCATCAGCAACACTGCGGCAAGAATAGCTATTGCTACGCCTGTTGGCATTAGTGTGTACGACACACGCTCCCAATAATTTGAGACGTGAATTGGACCGGGAGGATCGCCGAATCCTTCGTTGTATGCTCGAGCGATTGGACCGATGGGGATCAACATGATCCCAATTGCGATCGTGACTTTCAGAATCAGCCTAAGCCAACGAGATGCCTGCACACTCATCTCCGGAAGTCGGTATCGTTTCAGTTGTGGTCCTTGGAGCACCCGGACATGGAGCCCACAGCGCGGAACTGTTAACACGGGGGAAGCCCCCCGCTGCCTGCCATGATAGGCAAGTGCACAAGCGGCGCAACCACCATCAGCTATTCGCGTGTACCACTTTAATGTTAGTGGAAATTGTCCACTCCCAATAGCGAAAGGGCGGTCGGATGGGCCACGCGAGCGACTTTCGCTAGCGGTCACCTCGAGAGGATAGAAGTGCAGGCGTCAATCAGTCTGAAATCGGACGTTGTCGCGCGTGTCCCAGCCGCCATAATTTTTTCCACTTGGACTACACCTTCATCCGCACCCAAGTGACGCCTGCTCAGCGGCGGACCGCCAGCTCTCATTTGCCCCCCCAAGACTAAGGCAGTTCGATGTCCAGGCCGTGGTTGAAGCGGTTGGTGAAGTTTGCCAGTGCGACGGTGGCTGCCAGAGTCACCAATTCCGTATCTCCGATGTGCTCCTTGACGGCTGCGACCGTCTTGTCGCTGACGTTTGCTGTCTTCGTCAGCTCTTCCGCATACTTTAGGACCGACTTTTCGGCCTCGCTAAACAGGTCGCTGTTTTCGAAGTCTTCGGTCGCGCGAAGTTGATCGCTGGTTAGGCCGGCATTCAGTGCGGCTTTGGAATGGTAGTGTGAACAGTATTCGCATCCGTTAACCCAACTTCCCCAGCAGCGGCACAAAATGTGGTTGCAGAGAATTTATTCGGCGTGTTTTTGTTATCGAAGTTTCAAAAGTCCAGCGTTTGAAATCTGAAACACGATGTAGTGACGACCTCTGATCTGGCCGGTCAGAGATCGATCGGTAGCATTTGCGATCATGTTCATTCGCCAATGCCATCGAATCAAAAACGGTCGTCGCCACGCCTACTGGGCGCTGGTCGAATCGTATCGCTCGGCCAGTGGGCCGCGGCAGCGGGTGGTCGCGTGGCTGGGGAAGCTTGACGAAGCCGGTCGACTGGGCGTCCATCAGGCGGCGGAAGTTTTGGCCGGTAGCGATGAGGTTGCACCCGGTGTCACCGCTGATCAGTCACAACCGCTCAGTCGACAGATGCGATTCGAGTTCGATGATGATGCGTCTGCCGTGACTCCGCGATGGGTCGAAGTCAACGCCGCCGGAGTTCGTGTGGAAAACCTGCGACAGTTCGGCGGGCCGTGGATGGCTCTGCACCTGATTCGCACGCTGCAACTGGATACGTTCCTGAGCAACGCGATCCCTGAAGGTCGTGAACTGGTCGGCTGGGATGTGAGTTCGCTGATTCTGATCATTGCGCGGCTGCTCGAACCTGCCAGCGAACTCTTCACCGCCGAACAATGGTATCCGAAAACGGCACTGCGGGATCTGCTCGGCGTGAGCGAAGAACGTGTGAACGATAATCGGCTGTACCGCACACTCGATCAGCTGCTGCCGCACAAGGACGCATTGGAAACGCATCTGAAGAATCGCCTTGGCCATCTGTTCGATCTCGAATACGACCTGCTGATGTATGACGTCACCAGCACTTACTTCGAAGGTCAGGCCGAACGCAATCCGCTGGCTCAGCGTGGCTATTCGCGCGATAACCGCAGCGACTGCAAGCAGGTCTGCATCGGGCTGGTGGTGTCTCGATGCGGAATGCCGCTGGGATACAAGGTGTTTGCCGGCAATACGGCCGACGTTACTACCGTGGAACACATCGTCGAAACGATGGAAGCACGCTACGGGAAAAGCGATCGCATCTGGGTCATGGATCGCGGCATGGTGTCGGAAGACAACATCGAATTCCTGCGCGAAGGCGGTCGACGCTACATCGTCGGCACTCCCAAATCGATGCTGAAGAAGTTTGAACACGAGCTGCTGAAGGAAGACTGGACCAGCATTCGCGATGGCCTGGAAGTCAAGGTCGTGCCGTGGCCCGGCAGCGACGATCCGGATGAATCGGAAGACTGCAACACATCGCCGGAGACATTCATCCTGTGTCGCAGTCGCGATCGATCAAAGAAGGAAGAAGCGATCACACAGCGCTTCGAAAAGAAGATCGAAGAGTCGCTCATCCGCATGACGGCGCGGTGCGATAAACAGAAACGCGACCCGATGAAGGTCGAACGTGAGATCGGCCGGCTGCTCGGAAAGAACACTCGAGCGGCAAAGCTCTTCGACGTGAAAGTCACGAAGACAGATGACGGGGCCGCACGCATCGAATGGTCAAAGATCGAAGCTACGCGTGACTGGGCGACTCTGAGTTCCGGATGCTATCTGCTGCGAACGAATGTCAGCGACTGGTCCGACGAAGAACTTTGGAAGGCGTACATCCAACTGACCGAAGCGGAAGCCGCGTTCCGAATCCACAAAAGCGATCTTTCGATCCGCCCGATCTGGCATCAGAAGGAGGACCGTGTTCTGGCACACATCTTCGTGTGTTTTCTGGCGTATGTGTTGTGGAAGACGCTCGGCCAGCTGTGCAGCAAAGCAGGGCTGGGCGACGAACCGCGCCGTGTGCTTGCGGAGCTGTCGGAGATCCGTTCGATGGACGTCGTCCTGCCCACTCGCACCGGCCCGGAGATCCGCACCCGCTGCGTGTCAAAGCCCTCCGACCATCAGCAGATTCTTCTGGAAAAGCTGAGCCTCAAACTGCCCTCAAAAATAATCCAAAAGCAAATGTAGTGGAAACTTCTGGCCGCTCACCCCACAAAACACTGCCTTCGTGACTCGAGTTGGGGAAGTTGGGTTAACTTGAGAGGCCTTAAAATACGCCAGCTCACGCAGTTTGTCGGGCAGGTTGTTGTGCAGCCCGGCATCGATACTAACCACGCCTTTCAGAACGTCTGGCTGGTGAGCCATGGTGCCGAAGATGTTCAGCACCTTGCCGTGCTTTTTCTCAATGGCGTTCAGCAGGTCGTGAACTTCGTGAGACGCGCTGGTTTTGTCGAGCGGTGTAACGTGAGGCATGATTTTCGCTTTCTAATTCAGATCGAAATAATGGTCAGTCAGGATTCCGTGGCGGTTATTCGCCCGACCCGGAGGTTGAATGAGGTCGCCTGTTGCGTGCGGCCGAAATCGACGATGCCGCGCCAACGACGGCTACGGCGACCCACGCGGCGATTCCGACGCCCTTGTCTTCAGTTTTCGCAGACGTGTAGGCAGCCGCCGCTGCCACACCCAGTACAGTGACCGAACTGGACAGAATAGACGGCCAGCCGGATCGCCGAGTTGGCAATTGAGCTTCTGCTGGTGGTGACAAGTCGCGTGGTGATTCACGACCGACGGAGGGCATTGTGTTTTCCATAGCGATGTCTTTTTCGAAAGGAGCAACTTGTAACTGAACAACTGAAATCAGAGAGACGCACCTGATGCGTTAGCCAAGCTACTGGACGGCGACTTCCACCCGCTTCAAATTTCGTTTTTGCTTTTCCAGCTCCGCCTCAGCTTCAGAAACGTCGTTCTGTTCCTCAGTGACTTTCAGTTCTGCCTCCCGCAGTTCTTCCTGAAGCTCTTCGCGGTTTTTGTCTGTTGCGTTTTCCAGACGGACCTTTGCCGCAGCCACTTTTGCTTTGGCTTCGACAACGTCTTCCCGCTGGGCTGTCAGAGTATCTTTAGCACTTTGCAAACTGGCTCGTGCGTCTTTCAGAGCAGCTTGCTTTGTTTCTTCGAGCTCCAGTTTCTCCTGAGCCACCAATTTGTCGGCTTTACGCTTGGCCGCCGCGACTTCTTTTTCGTTCTGACGCTTAGCTTGTGCAACGGCCGCGGCACTCTTGTCTTCCGTGAGACCTCGTTCGTCCTCATGTCCCTCGTCGCCGGCGGGGTGCGTAGCGTCGTTCGTTCGACGCGTTTCCTGTTGGGCCTGCTTCATGGCCTGCTCGCGAGTTTCTTCAACGCGATTGTCGGCTTCCTGTCGCGCGTCGGCGACAATTCGATCGGCTTCCCGTTGTGCTTCCTGATAGTCGGCGCGAGCTTCTTCGATATCTTCGACGCCCGTGCTGCAACCAGTGACTGCTACGCAGAAGGTCATTGTGAGAATGGTCCGGATCGATTTCATGGTTTCTGCTCCTGACGGCAGTATGAACGACGCCGCGTTCTACGACGGCATGACTGTGACGTTTGCGTCGCTGGCAATATTGCACGAACCATGCCAAAGAAAATTGCCCGGTCTAAGCGAGCGGATCAGCGCGCAATTGTGCCACGATGGACGCGTATCGTGCAGAACTGGCCGCTCATTGATCACGCCGGTAGTTCAGCGGCCGACCGAACCAACCATCTGAGCTACGCCTTCTTGCACTTTGCGCACACGGACTGCACATACTCAGCTCCCAGAAACAGCACGGAAACGCCGTAGTAGATCCACAGCATGACGGCGATAAACGACCCCACGACTCCGTACGCGCTGGAATACTTCGTCCCGACCAGAAAATGCGTCAACAACTGTCGACCAACTTCCCACACGACGCCCGCGAAGATTCCGCCCTGAACAGCTTCCTTCCACGCGACGGGAACTCGCGGCAGCCATTTGTAGATGAGTGTAAAAATCAAGCCGTTCAGGATCGGCGGCAGTACAAAGCGAGCGAAACTCCACAACCGATTTCCGGATGGCAGTAACGAATCAGAAAGCTGGGCCGCTGCTGTCATGGCGACTCCGACGACCTGAATTGTTATCAGAATCAGCCCCAGCCCGATCAGCATCAGAAAGGCCACGCCGCGCTGCAGAATCAGGCGTTTTACGGCCGCGACAGCCCCTTTTGCTTCGGACGATTCTGTGTTCCAGATCACATCGAACGCCGCATCAAACTGCACAAAGATGGCCATCGCCCCGATCAGCAGCGAGATCAGGCCGATGGGACCGCCCGTGTTGGCTCCAGAACGAACCTGATCCAGCGCTGTTGCGATATGTTGCTGCAGTTCGGCAGACATCTGCTGACCCACCGCATTTAACATTTGCTGTTCTGCATTCTGACCGGCCGTCGTGAATTGCAGGATCAGCCCTACGCCGGAAATCAGCGTGAGAAGTAGCGGGAAGAAGGAAAGGGCTCCATAGTAGGCGACGCCAGCAGCCATCAAACTTCCGTTGTCGTCACCCCAACGGCGGAATGTCTCTTTAAGATTGCCGATAATCTGCATGAACAGGTCCCGATTTGCCGCGTCCTCAATATTCTCGCCGCCCGAATGCTACGGCGGTCAGCTCAGCGTAGAACGCAATGCGCATGCCGATATCGCGTGATTGCATTGAGTTTTCTGAGCCACGGGCAAGGTTGCTCAGAGATTGACCGCGGCACGCGTTGAGATTGTGCAGACTTGAATCTCAGTGTTGAGGGTGCGCATACACCTCTCTCAGCGCAGCGTCGGGGGAGGTCGGACGGAGCGAAGCAACGTCGGGGAGGGGCCGAGCATGTCGGCGCGATGCAGGCGTGGTTGCGTGGCTCTCCCCCGGACATCGCTCCGCTCGTTCGCCCCTTCCCTTGCCTTCGGCTCGGAAGGAAGAATCCGCGCGGACGATGGCCGGCGGTCGACGGCTTGGCCACCTCGCCCCAGCGAAGTACGCATGGCCCAAGCCGCACGCTCTCCGGCCAGCGGCGCGAATCAGCTGACGATTTCGTTCACCACTCGAGGCGGTTCGATGCCCGTCAATCGTTCTTCCAGCCCGCTGCGCATGAAGAACAGTTTTTGGTGGTCGAGACCCAGAAGATGCAGAATCGTCGCGTGAAAGTCGTGGACGCTGACGGGATTCTCAACCACGTTGTGCCCGAATTCGTCCGTGGTGCCGTAGGCTGTTCCGCCACGAACTCCGCCGCCGGCCATCCATGATGTGAACGCCTGCATGTTGTGATCACGACCGCTGAAACCGTTGGCAGATTTTTGAGTTGTCGGTGTCCGTCCGAATTCTCCCCCCCAAACAACCAGAGTCGATTCCAGCAGCCCGCGTTCTTTCAGGTCCTGCAACAACGCGGCGACCGGTTTGTCAGTCCGTTGGCAGGCGGCTTTATGATTGGCTGCAATGTCGGCGTGGCTGTCCCATGGCTGTTCTTCCATGAAAATCTGCACAAAGCGGACGCCGCGTTCGACCAACCGTCGAGCCAGCAGGCAACGCTTGGCATACGAATCGGTTGGGCGTTCGCCGACACCATACATCGTTTGAGTCTGCCGGGATTCTCGAGACAGGTCCAACGCTTCGGTCGCCGACAGCTGCATGCGAGCGGCAAGGCTGTAGCTTTCGATTCTGGCATCCAATTCGGGGCGGAAGGGACGCTGCTGCTTGTGAAGCCTGTCCAACCGATTCAGCAATGATCGCGCGGTTTCGGTGACAGCGGAGGGTTGTTCGAACTGCGGCTTCAGGTTCAGAATGGGTGATCCGGTTGGGCGGAACCTCGTTCCCTGAAAGACGGGCGGCAGAAATCCGGCCGTCCAGTTACGAGTTCCGTTTTTGGGTTGCCCGAGTGGATCGTTCAGCACGACGTACGCTGGCAGGTTTCGGTTTTCAGAACCCAGCCCGTAAATCGTCCAGGCTCCCAGAGTCGGGTAGCCCATAAACAGCCGACCACTGTGAATTTTGTACAGTGCGTTGTCGTGGTTCGGGTGGTCGGTCCACATCGAATTGATCAGGCAAATGTCGTCCGCCATTTGCGCTGTGTTTGGCAGAGTGTCGGCCATCCAGAGACCAGATTCGCCATGCTGAGCGAACTCATAGCGCCCCCCCATCATCACTCCGATGTCAGCGGTACTCTGGTTGCCGATGTCTTCGACGTTGCCAGGAAACGGCTGACCGTCCATCCGATTTAGCGTCGGCTTCGGATCGAACAAATCCATCTGCGATGGACCGCCGTTCATAAACAGCTGAATCACCGACGTCGCTTTGGCCGGATGATGCGTCTTCCGCGGCTTCGTATCCAGCGGGACAGCAGCGTGCTCATGGTGGTCGGCGGCCAGCGCTGACGAACCACCCAGAAGGTCGTCGCTCAGCAGCTTAGCCAGCGCAACACCCAGCAGTCCGTCAGATGTGCGGGCAAAGAAGTCTCGACGCGTCGGTTGGTGGGGCATAGCGAATCTCTCATTCCAGGTGCCCCGACATTATGCCCAATTTGTGAACGATTCGCGATGGTCGTTTCGCTTCCATCGCGAAAATCAGTCCACTCAATCGGGCGAATTCAGATCGATGTGCACCTGCATGCCGCAGCTTTTGTTGAGTGATTCGTAGCAGCTTTTTAGTCGGTCGAGCTGCTGCTGGATGGAGTCAAGAGCCGTGTTGGCGAAGCGTGAAATGCTGGAGTAGCCCGACGCCTGGGCGCCCACATCGTCGGCGCGGCGTGAGGCCTCGCGAATGGTGGCACACAGGTCGATATCACCAACGCGGCTGCCCGAATAAAACGCCGCCACAACATCAGGGTCGATCAAGCCAGACTGCATCAGTCGTGTTTTGAAGGCGATCCAATCGTGAATGCGGTCCGTAATATCTACGTCAAGCGCCACATGAGTCCCGCGTGGAGCAAGTGGCAGCGCAGAATGCCCGGTAAGTTCCAGGACTTTCGCGGTCGCCGTTGCCGTCTCTGCGCGACGGAAGCGGCGTTTGGCTGGCAATCGGACTTCCGCGATTTCGAAGCGCAAGCCGCGTCCGCCCATTTCGCGATTCAGCTTCGAGAGTTCGAACATAAACAGACCGACTTGCGTTGACGTCGCATCGTGTGGACGCAGCAATAACCGGAAAGGAGCCGGTCCGGTTGCCAACGCAGCCTCAGCGGCTTCGCGCTGACTTTGCTCAGCCTGAGCATCCTGACTAGGCACTTCGCCTGCTTTCGCAGCTTCGGCCTGACGCTGATCCAGTTCGTTTCGAAGTCGCTCAAGTTGACTGGATTCGCGTTTGAGCTGCCTTCTCCACGCGGCTTTTTCGCGTTCAAATTCTTCGGTCTCGCGTTCCAGCTTCGCGAACTGTTCGCACAAAAAGTCTTCAGCGCGGCGGCCGAATCGGTCCAGCTTGCGCGCAAGGTCCAGAACGTGCAGCGAACGAGATTCGCCCGCGTGCAACATGTTTGTGTCGGTATCGGTGAAAATCGTGCCCACAATTATCCCTTTCCTTCCATGCGACCCCACAAGCGCGCCAGGCGGTTGCTGAGCTTCCGTTCTTCCAACTCTTTCTTTTTCTCTGCCTCTTCGCGGATGTGGATCTCGTTTAAGTGCTGTCTGAGTGCCTGCAACTTCAACGTCGAATCACTCGGTCCGGCCGCCGCTTTTTGACGCGCCTTTTCCAGTTCCTGTCGTTGTCGAGCAATCTCAGCACGCTGTTCAGCCAGTTCAACGCGTTCCTGCTTGGCATCTTCCTGCTTTGCGTCTTCCAGCTCTCGCCGAAGCTTAGCACTGGCGGCTTCTGATTGAGCCAACTGCTGTCGCAACGCATCGGCTGTTTCGCGAAGTCCGGTCATCACGTTTTGTGCTGCTTCCAGCTTCGCGTTCGACGAATCCGCACTCATCGCCAGCACTGCGCGATTTCGTTCTTCCAGCAGAGACTCAACGGTTTGTTCCAGCCTTGCTTTCTGAGCCTGCCATTCCTGTTCGCGTGATCCAAATCGTTTTTCGATGTCCTGCAGCCACCCGTTTAGCTGAACCTGTTCATCCTGTTGAGCCTGCGCGGCATCTTCGGCGGCTTCCAGCAAAGCGGTCAGCGTCGCGACCTGTTCGTCACGTTCCTCAAGTTCAGCCAGCAGTTGCTCAAGCCGTTCGACAAGCCGTTCAGCTTCGGCTTTCGGAAGGGTGTCTTCGTCGTCCGACGGGTTGCTGCTTTGGTCGGGCGGCTGAACAGCGATTTCGGATTGCATTTCAAGAGCCGCCTGCAGATCAAGCACTTCAGCTCGCAACAGTTCGATCATTTCGTCCTGATACGGATCGGCGGCCGGAGCGTCTGACATCGTGGTCAAACTCTGCAACCGATGCTGCAGGACTGCATTCTCTGCATTGGCTTCGTCCAGCCTGGCCTGCAGCGTCTGCACCGAAACTTCGTCGGGAACAGAATGATGCTCACGCGCCGCTGGCGCTGGGGCCTCGATGGTCTCTGTCGAACAGCGTTCGTTATCGATTCCCAGGCTCTTCTTCAGTTCCTCAATCTGATCGATTGGCGATTCACTGCGACCTTCAAGCGGCGCCCTGTCTGAATCAGAAGTCACGCTGGCATCTGCCTGCTCAGATCTTTCCGGCGCGGCGGAATTTCCGAGGGCGACTGCAATTCTGGCAGCGCCGACGCGGAGTTCAGCATCGCTGGATAGTTCTGTGTGCCGCACGCGCGTTCCGTTGACGAACGTACCGGATTCGGAATAGCAGTCCTGGAGACTGACGACGCCCGAATCAACCCCAATCACGCAGTGCGTCGAAGCGACACCTTCGTCTGTCAGGATGATGTCGGAACTTTCGTCAGTACCCAGGATCAGTCGATCACCGTCATAGAGTTCAATCGAACGCCCCTGACCGCCGTCCAAGGTGATAACGGCTGCGATCTTACATTGCATTACAGCGCCAGACATTAGTTCACTCCTGTGACAGCCAAAGTTGCTTCGGTGGCAGTTGCCGACCGAATTAACTCAGCGGGAACATCGATCGGCATTGAATCTGAGTTCAGGATCGATTCGAGATTTGATTTTTGATACGGCCGTCGAAGCACGGGCAAGTGCTGAATCGATTCGGCCAGTGGTTGCGAAGCATCTTCAGGCACGACCAGAATGATCCGCCGATCGCCATTAAGAATCTCGCTGTCGCGCAGTTTCTCTGGCAGGTCCAGGACGGCTTCACCCTGCACGGCAACCAACACAGCGTCTGGCGATTTTCGTTTCAACAGGATCTGCAAGCTAAATTCGTCGCGAACAACGTTGCCCGTCCATCCACTTTTCGGTTCTTCGATGACACCCCGAATGACTTCTGCACCAGGCACATCAGGTTCGAAGGCCACCAACGTTTGGTTCGGCGTCAGGACGGTTGTCTGAACCCATTCGGCAAGCAATAGTCCCTGCAGCACTCGCTCCGTTTCTGCACTGGACAGCCCGGCTCGCACGCCAATTTCTGCGGAATTCCGAGGCGTCGCGTCGAGATGCGTCAGCAGTTGAACGTGTTTGGCAGACAGACCCGCGCGGTCGAGGTTTTGGCCACGCAACGTGTTTCGCACCCACCCGGTCCGAGCGGCCGCGGCGGGAGAACTGGTTTCGTCGTTGTCCATGCGATCATTCATCGCACCGTCGACCAGAATCGCGGCCAGGCACGAATCGACGGCCGCTTTGGCAAACAGAGAAGGGGCGGTTTGATCGGGAAGGAAGCTGAAGTTCTGCGGTGAGTTCTGAAAACAGTACCGCGTGAGCACGGCGGCCTGGTGTCGCAGCAGCGTTCTCAGCATGCGCGGGTCCAGCATCTTTTTGTCCATCAACTCGACCAGCCCGTCCACTCGCGTAGACGTCCCGCTGCTCATCGTAAACTGCAACAGCGGCGATAGTTCTTTCATCGATGCTGGCAGTCGAGCCGCGATTTCCGCCGGGTCAAACGATGGCGAAACGACTCCCTGAATGCGACCGTTGCCAAGGAAGAAGCAGACGCGATTGCGTTCGGTTTCGACCACCAGCATGCCGTCTTTCTGCCCGTTGTTCAGAAAGTCAATCACTTCGCGCAGCCCGAGCCAGCGGAAGTCTCCGCTTAGCGCCGGTTGTTCTGTTTCTCCCACCACTTCAGGAACCGCCGTGCCGTTGGCCTGCGACGAAACAATCAGCGCCCCGGTTTCCAGCGCGTTGGCCACCGTCATTTTTAGCAGGTCAGGCGTAAATGGCTTGGGTAGCGAATCAACAACGTTGGGCACGTCCATGTATTCGACGTACGCCTGCTTTCGCAGCGTCGACGAAACGACGAAAGGAATGTGACTGCATTCCGCCTTCGCGATGATCTTGCGACAGACTTCGATGCCGGTCGTCCCCGGCAATTGATGGTCCAGCAGAATAAGATCCGGCTGCACTTCGCTGGCCAGTTCGACACCGATCTCACCGTTGGGGGCCAGCACAACGCGGTACCCTTCCTGGCTAAGATGGCTGTCGACCATTTTGCGAATGGTCGTGCTGTCGTCGATGACAAGGATGGTGGAATTGGACATGGTTATTGGACTCCCGTTAACGTGTGATTTGAGACTTCGATCAATCGGCGAGCGTCCAGCACCAAAACGGTTTCCGCTCGGCCGGACAACGTGACGCCGGAAATCCATTCATTTCCCTGCATCAATGGCGGTAGTGATCGCACGACAACTTCTTCCACGCCGATGATCGCGTCGACCGCGATCGCGACAGTTTGCGTGTTGTCCTGTGATTCGGAGTATGAGATGTTTCGCAGCGTGACATGGCTTCGTGGTGGTACGTGCACGCCATCGGAGCCCAGCAGTTTGCCGAGACTTGTGACGCGGACGTTTTTCTCCGCGGTGCTATCTTCCGGCTGATTCTGGTCCGAGGTACCGCTGACGGCGTTCATCGGCAATGCGTACAACTGACCTTCGTGCCGCATGATCAAGGCATGTTCGACGGAGGAACGCAGTGGCACCTGCAGTTGGAAGGTTGTCCCCTGGCCGGATTTGGATTCGACGCTGATCCTTCCGCGCAATCGGCGCACCCAGCTATCGACGACATCCATGCCCACGCCGCGTCCTGATATTTCGCTCACGGAAGACCTGGTTGAAAACCCGGGATGAAAAATCAGCTTCCACAACTGAGCTCGACTAACTGGTGCATCCCACGGCAGCAGGCCGAGTTCCCGGCCACGCGATTCCAAAGCTTCTTCGTCCAAACCGCAGCCGTCATCCTTCACATGGATCGACAAAGACGTTGCGTCAGAAAACGCTGTCAGTGTAATCTTTCCGACGGCCGGTTTTCCTGCCTGCACCCGTTCCTGCTGTGACCGAATTCCGTGACTGACCGCATTACGCACCAGATGCAGCAAGGGTTCAAACAGTCGTTCCTGAACGGCTCGTTCTGCTCGAGCACCCTCGCCGTGACACGTAATTTCCACCTGCTTGCCTTCGGCCTTCGCGGCTTCGCGGATGACTCGTTGAAGTCGCTGAAACAGGCCGCTCACGGGCAGTCGACGTAACTCCATCAGTTCCTGACGAAACCGTCCGATCAGGTGCGACACAGCATCGTTGTCTTCGGCCAGTGGATCTGTGACGTCAGAAATCGAACGTTCCAGCTCCGATGTGTCGTTCGATATTTCGTTCAGCGACTGAGCGACAAACCGCGATTGCGTGGCCTGCCGATTCACGTTTGCGGTCAGCGAATGATCGGCAATGGCTGATGGTGGGGCAGTGAATTCGATTGACGATGACAGTGACCGTGTCCGCGACGTGCAATTTTCCAGGTTACGCTGAATTGCTTTCAGTGAATCGACTGACGTCTCGCGACGATTTCGCAGCATCACCAGTTCCGCCAGCAGGTCCATCAACCGATCCAGCCGCGACGCCTCAACTCGGACAAACAGGTCTGAGTCGCCAGCAGACGGCGATGCCGTGAAGGCCGCTGGTGTCGCTGTGACTTCCTTCGGTGGCAGTTCTGACGCCGCCGGCGACGACGGTGACGGTGACGAGGCGACCGGACGGACCAGTGCATCAAGCTGAGTTCGGACGGCATCCACACCAGCCAGCAACCGGTCGACATCGATCTGATCGCCGTTGGTACTTTCGACGTAGTTTTCCAGGTCGTGCAGGAAACTCGCCAAACGCACGAGTCCTACCGTTCCCGCTGCACCTTTGAGCGTGTGTAGTTGACGGCAGAAATTTCTGAGCGACTCGTCCGTCGGCGCTGCGCTTTCCATTTCCAGCAAGCTGGCTTCCATTTCGGCCAGGCATTGCTGAGCATCATCGGCGAAGGCCGCCACCATTTCCGGATCGTCAATGGTTTCGACGTTCGGTTTACGGGCCGCTGCGGGTTTTGCTTCGGAAGGCGGAGGTGATGTTTGCTGTTCGTTCGCTTGAGCGGCCGGAAGATCTGACTGCTCACCGAGCGCTGCCAAAATTCCCGCCATATTCAGCGACGGCACTGTGTAGTTTGGATCATCTTCCGGAGCCGGACATGCAGATTGATCGTCTGAGGTCGTCGGATCCAGCATGACCGCATCGGCCGGCCATCGCTCGTCGCTTGAATCTGCACGCCCGTTGCGTTCTTCCGGTTCCAGCAGCGCGAGGCTGTCACCCCACCGGTCCTCAACCACGCAACGAATTGCATCGGCTCGTTCGAACGGCGGCTCCAGCAGGGCAGGTAGCGCTTCCTGCTGACAGAACTCGGCAATTTCGTTTGCCCGTTCCTGTGTGCCGCTGTCTTCACTAAACATTTCTGCAACGGCGATGAGGTCCAGCAGGGCGGCCGTCGCCTTGCCGAGTTCCACGTCCCCGGCTTCGGCAGCGCACTGATCGACCTGAAGAGCCGCTTGCCGCAGTTCGCCAAGTAGCTGCGCGCAGCTCACGTCGTCTGTTCTGTCGTCGCTGGTCATTGAGCAAACTCCCCATCCGTGACCGCCTGAATCAGGTCGTCAGGAGACGATGGTTTTGCTAACGGCTGCGGCAGAGCAGGGCTTGCCGTGATCCGATGACTGGTCGTGGTCGCTTCGTCCGAATCACCGTAGTGATAAAGTGGCGACAGGCCGTCTTCCAATGCCTGAGCGTTCGAGACGATGTCCGATGTCTTGCTGCGAATCGATTCGCCTTGTTCACCGATCCGGTTCGCGACAGACGAAACCTGCTGCATCGCTCGTACCACTTCCTGAGTACACTGCAGCTGTTCGACAGCGGCACCAGCGATCTGCTGAGCTCGAGTCGCCGCTGACGTTGAAACCCGGTTGATGGCCTCAAGACTTCGCCCCGTTTCACCAGCCAGACGGATCTCTTCCTGCACCTGCCGACGACCTTCGGCCAGCACCGATACTGTTTCGCCAGCTTCTGTTTGAATCGAAATCGCCAGCCCCGCAATGTTGCGTGACGCGTTGGACGTTGTTTCAGCCAGCTTTCTGACTTCGTCCGCTACCAGCGCAAAGCCGCTGCCTTCTCGCCCGGCCCGCACGGCTTCAATTGATGCGTTCAACGCCAGCATGTCGGTGCGAGCGGAAAGTTTTTGCATCGTTTCAACGATCGCCGCAATCTGTTCTGATTGCTGGCCGAGTGTCGTGACTTTCTTTTCGCTGCGTTCGACGCTCGCTTGAATATGGTCGAGGCCGCTGAGTAGGGATTCGATCAGATCGAGTCCGTCCGTCGCGCGGTCCGCGACGTCTGAAGCAGCCTTCTTAGAAGCGTTTGCTTCCCGGGCCACGCCATCAATCGTTGTCGAAAGCGTTTGCGCGGCTGAGGTTGCGTTTTCGATCGTGCGCAGCTGTTCCTGAGTGCCGCAGGTCGTGTCGTGTGCTCCACGAGCCACATCGTCCGCCAACGCCAGAATTCCGCCGACGTCACGAGCTGTTGTGCGTGACAGATTGCCTAACGCGTCGGTTAGCAGTCCGCTGCCTGCTGCGACTGACTTGCCATCAGCATGCGAAGCAGATTGCCCCAGCAGAAGCACAAGGTCGCCAACGTTCTGTGCCAAAGACCGCTGCCGCGCCAGCGCACCTGTGACTCGCTGCGCAACATAATTCAGTTCCGGGATTCCGGTTTCAGTCGATTCGCCGGACACATCCACCAGCACTCGATTAAGGTTTCGGAGACTGCGCGCCAACCACCACGACGCCACAAGCATCGGCACGATGATGGCCGCCGAAAACAGAACCACAAACGCCAGACGCGTGAAGCCGTGGACCTGTAGTCCGAACCAAACGCAATATCCTGCGACGATGGCCGTTACGGCGTGAGTAACAAGTAATCGAATTCGGTAACTCATAGTGCCCCCATTCGTTCCCGTGTCGGCGCGTTGGCTTGAAGTCCGGACGAACGGCCGGTGGATGCCAATTCTCGTTCTGCAAACTGTCGAATGGCCGACTGGTCCAGTACCTGAACCACTTCGTCATCCACGGTCGCCCAGCCAGTGACGACTGACGCAATGCCCGCCGCGTCGGATTCGGGAGCGTCAGAAATATCCAACGCTCGCAGCCCACTGACTTCATCCACAAACACGGCCCAAGGGCCGTCGACGTCATCCAGAACCAACATAATTTCACCGTCCGATGTTTCAGGCTGCCGCAGCACTGACGCCAGATTTAGTAGCGGCACAAATTCGCTCCGAACGTGAAGCAAGCCTCGAAACACACCCGGCAATCCAGGCACAAACACAGGCTCCGAAGCCGGCCGAACTTCGCGCACGGAAAGCGTCGGCAAGGCAAGCCATTCCGCACCGCAGCGAAACACGCAATGAGTCGGCGTATTGGTGGAGTTATGTTGTGATGGAGACACCGGGTTCACACTGTTCACCTTCAATCTTCGCGATTCGCGTTCAATCGACGTTCGATTTGTTGCATCAGTGACGACAGTCTGTCGTCTGAAACAGGATCGACATGCCTGTCTGTTGCTGATTGTTGTGTATCGTTTGCGGCGTCTGAGTTTGCCGCTGGTTGATGGTCGTTTTGCCACTGCGCGTCGGCCGATATTTCAAGCGGCTCAACGTTCCACGCCTCTTCTTCCAGTTCGCGGATCAGACCTCGCAGCGAGTTCCATTCCTCGTCAAAAAAATGTCGTACGTCGTTTTCGTTCATGTGTCTTCCGATCGGGGCACCATAAGGCCGCCACTCAAGTACCCATCGCATCCAAAGTGCCGCGTCCATCGCAGAGTGACGTCTGTGAGTTCCGGCACGGCTTCCGTGTGAGATTTTGTTCGGCAAACGATTGGCTGGTCGAGTGGCAGGAAATCCTGATGCAGGACTCCGATGCCCACAAAACCGGACCTCGCTGTTTCGTCGATGGATGTGTCACGAATAATTGCCTTCACCGTTTGTTCTTCGAACTGAAAAATGACCTCCACTGGATTTGGGATTCGCACAGATCGTCGTCGGCACGAAAGTTCCTGAAGGGCACAAAGTTGTTCGTGAGTTTGGTTCATGACCTGCAATTCAGGTTTGCTGACACATGTTGCATGTGCAGTCGTGATGCATTTTGTCCCGCCCGACGTGAAACTTAGTTCGACGATTGAGAAAGGCGTTGCAGAAATCCTGCGAATCCGAAAATTGCCCGCCTGGTGTTGGCATAAGGCCACAATTCGCTCGATTTTCATGCCAAATTGCAACATCGCAGTGCTGCCAAAACACACCACACGGGACGCCGATCTGGCGCTGGCGGACGCTCTAACCCCCAAATTGAACAAATTGCGGCTTTAACTTCGCAAGTTTTGCGGCGACTAAACGAGTGATCGGCCGCAATTTTGGTCGCCAACAAACGCACTGCCGGCGATTCCGTCCTCACACCGTCTCCCACTTACCACACCAACCGGCAGCGGGGCCGCCCCCGCATTAGTCGATGTAGACGAAGGCGGCGGAGTTGAGGATGGCGTGGCAATAGCTTTGGACGGCAGCCTGGTGGTCGTCGCCCCAGTCGCGGGCGAGGCCCTGAAGACTTTCAATGCCGATGGCTAGCTCGTCGTCCGCCGGTGAGCGACTAAACGCGGCGGCATACACGGCTTCCACGACTGCATCCAACGAACCGTCCGACGAAAGTTTTTTCGCGAAGTGGTTGGCGAGTGTTCTGACGAGTGCGTTGTTCTGCAGCATCAACGCCTGGGGCGATACGGTCGACGTGGTGCGAGTAAAGCAATTCGGCCCCATTTCCGGGTAGTCGAACGTGTCCAACAGCGACGGGATTTCGGTGCGGCGGAACTGCAGATATACGCTGCGCCGCCAACGACCGTCTAGCGTGGGTTTGGCGCTGACGAGGCCATTTCGATCCACCGAAATCGGATCGGGGCGGCCGCCGGGAGTTGTGTTCAGCATCCCTGACACAAACAGCAGCGAATCGCGAACAACTTCGGCATCCATCCGGCGCAACGGCATGCGAGACAACAAGCGGTTGTCCGGATCAAATCCGTGTTGTTTGTCGCCGATGTGGCTGGACTGCCGGTAGGTGCGAGACGTCATGATCTTCCGGTGCAGTTGCTTGATACTCCAGCCGTCTTCGGCGAATGTCACAGCCAGCCAGTCAAGCAGTTCCGGATGAGTGGGCCGGTCTCCCTGCACGCCAAAGTTTTCCAGCGACTTCACAAGGCCGGTGCCAAAGTGATGGTACCAAACGCGGTTCACCATAACTCGAGCAGTCGTCGGATGGTCAGGCTGAGTCAACCAGCGAGCGAACGCGAGCCGACGCCCGGTCTTTGGTGTTCCGTTCGGAAACGGGGGCGACGGCGTGAATGGCGTTTGGCCGTCGGTCAACATCGATGGAACGCCAGGACCAACCAGCGGTCCTGGCTTGTCGTGGTCACCGCGTCGCAGAATGTACGTTGGCGACGGACGACCGCGATCCCAAACGGCTCGGATCGTCGTCGACGGTACCATCTTCTGTTGAATTGTTTCGATACGATCCTGCAATTCAGCCAGTGTTCGGCGAGCCTGCTGGACGGACGGCGGTTGGTCTTCGTCGGGCAATACCTGCACCGTTTGCAGCATCTCGGCCAGAACTCGCTGCGGCTGGCTGCGACTGTTATCCGCAATTCGAAGAGCACGCAGAGTTTCTTTGCGGTCGGCCTCGCTTTGTTGCGGATAGTGCTGCCGCAGCAATTCCAGGATCTCGGCGGTTTGCGCCTGAGCCAATTGTTTGCGCAACTTTTTGAGTTCTGCGGCCAGCGGCGGATTCACAGCCTTCACCTGTTTCAGATGATCGGGCGTAGCAACGTTGAGCTTGCGATTCCTGAAACTCAACCAATCGTACTCATCAAACGCCCCCTTAAAGACGGCCTTAAAGCGGTAGTAGTCGCGATGAGGAATCGGATCGTACTTGTGCGAATGACAGCGTGCGCATTCCAGAGTCACTCCCATCAACCCCGAACCAACTACCGTGATCGCGTCGTTGATTACTCCGAGACGTTCCGGCACAAAGTTCATCGTGCGCGAACCGGTTTGATCAATGCCCATTCGCAGGAAGCCGGTCGCCGTTAGATTTTCAACCATTTCGTCCGTGACAACGTCGGCAGCTTCGGCATCCAAAAGTTCGTCACCAGCGATCTGTTCCACCAGAAAACGGTCGTACGGTTTGTCCTTGTTGAAGGCATTGATGACGTAGTCGCGATACTTCCACGCTTCAGCTCGAACAGGATCGGACGATACTCCGCCTTCGGAATCCGCGTAGCCCGCCAGATCCAGCCAGTAGCGGCCCCAGCGCTCGCCGTAATGAGGCGACGCCAACAGGTGGTCGACCATTTGGTCATACCAATCGGCATCGCCGCTGGCTCGCCACAACTTCCATTCGTCGACACTCGGCGGCAACCCGATCAGGTCCAGGTAGGCGCGGCGAATCAACGCATCACGATCCGCTTCCGGTGAAAACTCCAGCCCGCGTTCGGTCAGCTTTCGCAGAATGAAGTCGTCGATGCAGTCGCCGCTGGTGGGTTTCTGAGGCGGCTGAAAAGCCCAGTGTTGACGATCTTCGTCCGTCACAAACGTGTCCGGTTCAGTGGTCGCGACGTCGGGCTGTACGTTGTCTTCGGGCGCGCCCGCTTCGATCCATTTCTTCAGCACATCGACTTCAGAAGCGGGCGGCCGTCGCACAAAGAACTTCAGCAACTGATCGCGCGGCGGACACGCTTCGCTTTCAATGCGTTGAATCATCAAACTGGCCTCAGCGTCGCCGGGCACCAGCGTTGGGCCACTTTTGCCGCCGCGTTTCATGTCGGCAACCGTGCGAAGATCGACACCAGCCTGCTTTAAGGTTGCTCCGTGACACGCGGTGCAGCGCAGTAACACGATTGGCAACACGTCATGTTGATTCAGTTTCTTCTCGGTCGGCTCATGCGGCGCATTCGACTTCGCGCCGCCTTCCAGCCAGCGGCGGATGACTTCGCGTTCGTCGGCCGTTAGCTGAGGCTGGTCTTCGGGCGGCATGCTGTCGCCGTCGATCATGATCCACAGAAGGCTATCGTCCAGCGTGTCAGCAACCGCCGATTCGCCTGATTCACCGCCGACGCGCAGCCCGGCCATCGACGCCAGATTCAACGCGCCTTTCTGCACCGCATCGCTGTGGCACTTGCCGCACTTGCTGGCCAGAATCGGCTGCACATCGGCTTCGAAAATGGGCGGCGGATCTTCGGCCTGAACACTGCAACTTAAAGGCAGACAGCACAAGGCGGCGACGTAGAAGTAACATCGAGAGGCAATCATGGAACGGGCAAACTGAGAAGTGTTTGGTAGGCGGGTATTCCATCATGACGCCTTGTCGTGCAGATTTCCAGACCAGTTCACACGTTCTTGAGTGTCGGGTAGCGCAGGCGATTGTCGATCACATGGCTCGTTCCGTAAGCTTGACTCACGCCGTCCACTGATGAGAATGCCTGTAGTGAGCTTCCGGCACGAAGATTTGGATCTTCCGAACAGTACCTGTGATCAAGCTGTCGGACTTCCGGAGGATACAGAGTGAGTTCGGTTCAATTGCAGAAGGCAACGGCATGCAGGGTTGTATCGCTCCCAGTGAAATCCCGGGAATTTCCAGCACCGAAGCGTCTGTCTTCGGAGCAGTGGCTGAAGAGCTGATTTACGCCGACTTCCTGAAGACGTATGTCCGCCGGGGGACTGAGGTGTTTCAGGACCACCATAATCCCGCTGCGTATCTGCTGTTTTTGGCCACCAACAACCCTCACTTTACCGAGCAGATGCAGCGGGATTACTTTGAAAGGGCATGGGCTCAGAAGCTGGCCAAGGTTCCCGATTTCCTTGTGCACAAGCCAACTGAGAAAGCGTTCTATGAAGTTAAGCCGGATTCCACAAACGGTATGAAGGCGGGCGTGGACAAGGTTGGCAAGCTCAGCGCAGTCTATCGCTACTACCGACTGCCCTATCATGCCGGTAACGTCTTTACGCCGCGTGATCACAACGTGGCATCGTACGGTACCGCTCTGCGAGTCGTGCTGCGGGTACGCCGAGTCGCACCTGGACTGATCGTTTACAAGTTGTGTCTGGAATCGGAAGGCACACTCGAACTGGCGACTCTTGCCGTGCTGCTGGCTTACATTGTTCGAGAGATCAACAAGCAGAAAGGGACTGGCGGCTTTCGCCCCGTCGATTTGGCTCCGGCGTTTCAGTCGAATCGCCAGTTAGTCGACGTTGCGAAGGCTCTGGGTATTACGCTTGCTGTCGCCGCGGCAGCCACAGTGGGATGGAAGTATTTCTGGAAGGCCGTCGCCAAACGCTTTGCAGCTCGAGGAGCCGCTGCGGCGCTCATGTCTGCAGCGGACGGACCACTCCCGGTAGGAGAATTGCTTTCGGCGGGGCTTGCGATCTGGACGGTGATCGACATCATTCGACTCAGCGACGAACTCTGGCGCGACGCAGCCATCATCGCTCGACAGGAAGCCTGACACACATTGCTGCGCGCTTAAGCTGATGTGATCGGTGCAGTAATACCTGCCAGATCGGAGAGCCGACGTGACACGCAGAACTCGGTAACTTTTTATTGCTCAAAATGCGCCATTGGAGCCCCGTCATCAAACGAGCCATTCCTGACGTCTTTAAGTCTTCCCCCAACGCCGTGTCGACGACGGACGACACAGCGCGCACGGTTGTGGAACGGCCTGAATTTCGAGGACCAGTGCACTACGGGTCGCTACAACTTTCGACGCGCTATCTGCTGTCACCGCTGGCCGGGTTCACCACGCTGCCGTTTCGCCGAATCGTCCGCAACATCGGCGGTGTCGGTTTGGCGACGACGGACCTCGTGAATTGCCGAGCTCTACTATCGCAAAACGAACGCACCATGCAGATGATCGAAACTCATCCGCAGGACCAGCCGTTCGCCGTGCAAATCTTCGGCAGCAATCCGGATTTCATGGTCCAGGCGGCTCAGTTTTTAGTCGAACGCGATGTCGCCACCATCGACATCAACATGGGCTGCCCCGTCAACCGCATCGCCGGCGCCGGATCCGGCGCAGGAATGATGTGCGACACCACAAACACGATTTCTCTGGTTCAAAAGATTGTCGAAGCCGTCAACATCCCCGTCAGCGTGAAGATGCGTCTGGGCTGGGACGACGACAACCTGACCGCTCCGTTTTTCGCTCGCGAATTCGAACAGGTCGGCGTCTGCGCCATCGCCATTCACGGCCGCACGCGAGAACAAGGCTTCAGCGGTTCGGTGTCACGCCCCGGGATCCGTAAGGTCGTCGAAGCCGTTGAGAACATCCCTGTGGTGGGCAATGGCGACGTTCGCAACGTGGCAGATGCGGCTCAGATGATCCGTGAAACCGGCTGTCATGCGGTGTCGATCGGTCGAGCGGCCCTGGCGAATCCGTGGATCTTCCGGCAGCTTGACGAATGGGAACGCACGGGCAGCTATGCACCGGCGGGCACCTTTGAAGAACGCCTGCAGTTAATGGTGCAGCAGTACGAATTTCTGGAAGAACGCCATCCGCCGGAACGAGCCATCATTTTGTTCCGCAAAATGGCTCACTGGTATCTGAAGGGCATGAAGATCCGCAAAAAGCTGCGAGGTGATTTCCAGTTCGTAAGCACGCGATCCGAATTCGACGCGGCTTTGGAACGAATCCGCATGGAAGGACCAGTCGGCGGAAACCGCACCGGAGTCCTCACCGACTGCCACATTCCGGTCCCCAGCGGCCCGGTCGACAAATGGTGACACAACGCGGTCCTTTCGCTTGGAATTCCAAAACCGCACGATAAACTACCCCACTGCGACAAGCTTCCCGCTGGTCGCACCCCGCTCCTATAGCTCAATTGGCAGAGCAATTGACTCTTAATCAATAGGTTCTAGGTTCGATTCCTAGTGGGAGCACTCTTCTAACTCTTTGCTATACCGTGATTTACGGTAACCTGCCCGACTCGGCAGTGCGGCTTGAAGTGGTCTACTACCACTTTTTCTACCACCTTTTGTGGGGGAACCGCACGATGTCGAAACGAATTCCCGGCTATTTGCATCACAAGCCGACCGGACAGGCCAGAGTCCGGCTCAACGGCAAAGATCATTACCTCGGGCCGTACGGCTCCGATGAATCCCGTCGTCGCTACGATGAGTTGATTGCCGAATATCTGAAACAAAAACACAAGGCGAGTCGTATTGAGCGGCTGGAATCGCCTCAGATGTCGGTTGCCCATCTCTGCATCGCCTATATGAAGTTCGCGAAGGGCTACTACCGGAAGAACGGTAAAGAGACGTCCGAAATTGCCGCTTTGAAAATGATGCTGAAGCCACTGGCCAGCACATTCGGGCGGTTGCGCGTGAGTGAATTCGGACCGGTCGAATTGAAAGAGTTCCGCGAAACGCTGGTCGATGCTCAACACGTCCGGAAGTCAATCAACACCGGAATCGGTCGCATCAAGCGGATGTTCAAGTGGGGCGTTGAGAACGAACTTGTTCCGCCCGATGTGCATGCGGCCGTGAATGCTGTTTCCGGGTTACGGTTCGGGCGGTCGCGAGCCAAGGAAGGAACGAAAGTTGAACCGGTTCCCGATGACGACATTGAAGCGATTCGGGAATTCGTGACGCGACCGGTCTGGGGATTGATCCAGATTCAACTGGCCACCGGCATGAGGCCTGGTGAAGCTCGCATCATGCGGATGTGTGACATCGACCGAAGTGGCGACGTCTGGGAATATCGGCCGCAGACCCACAAAACGGAACATCACGGACGAAGTCGACAGGTTTTTATCGGCCCGCTGGGTCAAGCCGTCCTAAACCCCTTCCTTCTGGCTGATGCCAACCGCTACCTGTTTTCGCCGGCGGACGCGCGTAAAGAATTCGATGCGGCACGTCGTGAAGCTCGCACGTCGCCGATGACGCCAAGTCAGGCGGCACGGACTCGGAAGGAGAACCCGAAACGAAAACCGAACGAGTTCTATCGGGCGGACAGTTACGCGCAGGCGATTCGCAAAGCTTGTGAAGCGGCCGGTGTGCCCGCCTGGAGTCCAAACCGGCTACGTCACAACGCGGCAACGGTGTTCCGCAAGCGGTTCGACATTGACACGGTTCGAACCATTCTGGGGCACGCCAGCGGCTTCACAACGGAAATCTATGCCGAACTGGATACGGAAAAAGCGAAAGCCGTGATGGGAAAGGTTGGGTGATCGTTTGCGTTGTGGCTAGTTCTATGTCTTACTCAAGGGAGAACAATGAAGAATTTACTTCGGTCGGTTGTGCTGGTGATGTTGGGTGGCGTTGTTGGTTTCGTCGTCGCTAAGAATGGTTCTACGGTTCCGGATTCGGCCGGGGCTGAGCCCTTGGCATCCGTTCAGGATGGCAACGGTGATCCTCGTTCGCTTACCGATGAGCAAATCTGGAGGATCGATCAAAACGTGACTCAACAAATGGAATCCCCCGCGATTTACCGCACGTCGTGGCACGTGCAACTCGCTGACGGGAGCTATAGCTTGACCGGCGTCACCGGCATTTACATCCGGCAGAATCGGCGTCGTTCGTATTGGCTAACGAATGTTCAGGCGAATGCGGCGGGGGAAGTGACGAGTTGGGAAGCGGTCCAGAAACTCCCTGAGGAATAATGACAGTGATTGGTCCAATCAGTCCAAGGCAGCGGCTCGGTTTGCGAGGCTCGCAACCCACACGAGGCGATTCCAGCGATGTGATTTCCGTTCCATGAAATTCTGTGATGAGCAAAATCATGCATGGCTTCTGTTATCGGCAATTTGAAACTATCGTAAATGCACGGCTAGGCAGGAACTGATCAATTCGGCCGAACGGCGATTCCTGAGCGGTCGTCTGCTCTCTTGTTCCGTTCAGAATACTGTGTTCAGGGCGACAACATGACGGATGTGCATGAGGGGGGAAGTGGGACTAAAGCCCGAGTCCTGGCACCGCTGACGGTTGAGGAACGGGAGTCGTTCTTTGAACGGCTGGAAAATGTACTTTCCGCGACGGAAACGGGAACGCGAAATTCCGCTGTTGTAGAGGCCGTCCGGAAAATCTGGCGCGATCGACGCTGGGCCGACTGGATCAACGCCCAACCCCGGTCACGGCTTGGATGCACCGAGGTAGAGGGCGTCGAGCTTGAGTGTATTGCTCGCTACCTAACATGGCTGGCAAAAGGAAAACGGGGCAATGCCGAACCTCGCCGTGGACTCAATGGAAGCTCGCTCTTTGTCGGCATCGACATGCCAAAAATCGAAAGCGTCGACCATTGCCGCGAATTGCTTAAGCGGCACGTTGGCAAGTTGCGTGAGTTGTGCCAAGCCACCGAACTGCCGAACGCGAATTCAGCGGAAATCCCCCGCATGGATTCGCAGCGATTGAAGAATTTTTACCGGGACCATCTGTTATTGAAATGGCGGATCGATGAAAAGCTAAAACCGAAGGCGATCTGCGATAAATGGAACACCTTGCAGAACCCTGAGACCGCCCTCAACACAAATGCCCTTTTCCCGGCATTGAAGAAAGCAAAAGTCGAGCAGGCGACCGGAATCGTACCGGGTACGACAGTTCGGCTTATAAGAAAAGGGACGGAAGAAACCAAAAAACTAGTAACGTTGGCTGAATTCGAAGCGAACCTTGAAGCTGAACGGAAACAGCGAAATTCTCCAAGGAAACATTGAAAGAAATTAGTGGTAATACCCGGTTTTACCGTTTGCGTATTACCCGGTTGTCTCTTGCAGAATGCGACCCGCTCGAATTTTTCGAACTGGTCGCATTTCCTTTTTGCTGGACACAACTGAATGATTCCTACACCTATCTACGAACGCCACCGAGACGGCAACGCTCGCGTTTGCATTGATGGGCGCCAACACGATCTTGGTTCGTATGGCTCGCCCGAATCACGCCAAACTTATCGCGAACTTGTCGATGCGTGGAGCCGTGAACTCCGCACCGTCAGCTATGTCCGGGACAACCTGTTGCCTGCCGGAAACAACGGCAAACCACCGTCACGTGTGACGATTAGCCGCTGGGTCACAAAAGGCGTGTTCGGTGAAAAACTGAAGGTCGTTCGAGTCGGTGCCAAAGTGTTCTTATCTGCGGACATGGTCCGTGATTTCCTGACTCGCGTGACGGCCGCTCAGGATTGCCAGCAAAGTGACCAGCACGATAACGAAGTGGACGTGCCCACTGACGTCGAGCTGGCGGAAGCCGGATTGGCTTAGGTCCGATGGCGGCGGACGGGAGACCCGAGCGACAGACTCTCCCCTTCTGGTTGGGCACTTCGTCCAACCATCCAGCGGCAAGCGCAATGGCGTGCGTGGCCGCATCACAGGATTCAGAATCGCGAGTACTCGCGCACCATCAGCACGGACGGCATGATGCCAAAACACATTGACAAACAAGACTTACTCGCCAAAGCGGCCGGGCGATGGCGGGCCATTGTGCTGGAGCTGTGTCCGGGGTTGGGTGAATCCAGTCTCAACGGGAAGCATGGCCCTTGCCCGAAGTGCGGTGGCACCGATCGTTTTCGTGCTTTGCCATCGTTCGATAGCGACGGGGCGGCGTACTGCAATCAGTGTTATTCTTCCGGCAACGGCGATGGTCTGGCGTTTCTGATGTGGTGGAATGGCTGGGACTTTCCAACTGCACTTGCGGCGGTCGATAAGTGGCTGAATGACGGCGGGGCGGCGGTGCCTGCTGTGCAAGCCGCGAAGCAAGAAGACGCTCGTTCACCGTTTGAACGATGGCAACAGCAGGACGCGACACCAGACGAACTACGGACCGCAGTCGACGAATGGGCGAAGAAGAAACCCGGCGTCGACGCGACGGCTGTGATTGATTCTGACCCGATGTTGGGTTTCTGGCCGAAAGGTCAGTACGGCCAACCGGTGCTTGGATTTGTTGGGTATCGCGGCAAAGAAAAAGCGGCCCTGCACATCTATCGGCTAGACGGTACCCCGTTCCCTGCGTATCGCGATGTGCAGGAACGAAAAAGCCACAACGTTGGCGGATCGAAAGCCGGATGGATCTTTGTCGGCGGGCGGAAACGATTCAAACGGGCGGACGTTGTGTGGCGAGTCGAAGGACTCACGGACGGCTTTGCCTTGCTGCCGTTGCTTCCCGCGAACCATGCCATCGTGACAAACACAACCGGCTGTGCATGGTCTGCCTCGTCCGATCGGATGCCGCCCCTATCGATGTTCAAGGGGAAGGACGTCATCGTTGCCGGTGATGCTGACAAGCCCGGCCAGAAAGGCGTGATGGATTTTGCCAACGATGTCAATCGGCTCGCTAAGTCTGTGCTATTGCTGCGGCTGCCGTTCCCTCTGGCTGAGACTCACGGGGCAGACGTGCGGGACTGGCTGACGGAGTCGCCTCGTTCGTTTGAGGATCTGGAGTCATTGATGGTGTCTCTCGGCGCGATGACTAATGCTGCGGACTTAGCAGATGATGACGATACGTCCGTGCCGTCTTTCCGAAACTTCGACGTCGTGCTGACAGGCAAGAAAACAGAGTTCGTCGGGTTGCCGATGTCGTCCGTCTTAAAGCAGATTCCACCGGGTGAAATCATGCGAGTTGATCGCCAGCTTTTCATCGATCAGGGGAGGGGCGACTACGCGAGTCGGGTCTATTGGTTGAACGATGACACTCAGTTGTTCGGTTGGTTGGGTTCGCGTCTTGACATTGTTCCGGCATTCCGATCCGGCATTGGATTTCATAGCAAGAAAGAAGTGTTCAGCGAGACTCAACGAACCGTCAATGGCTTCGAGGCTGTTCAGATTGTTCCGCACGAACCGAAGCTCCCGAAATGCTACTACGCCTGCGATTGGCCGGACGTCGGGGATGGATCGCACCTGCAAGAGTTGCTTGATTTCTTCAGTCCGGCCGGGCCGGTCGACGGGGATCTAATAAAGGCGATGTTCCTCACGGCCGTATGGGGCGGCGGATGTGGCAAGCGGCCAGTTTTCGCAATTACGGCTGATGGTCCCGGAAGCGGCAAAAGCGCACTTGTGGCCGTGCTTGCTGAGCTGGTTGGTGGTCTGTTGGAACTTTCGAAGGGGGAAGACTTCGACCGGTTCAAGGCTCGTTTGTTGTCGTCTGAGGGACGTCGAAAACGGTTGGTGTTGTACGACAACGTGAAAAGCTGGCGGCTGTCATGGCCGCAGTTCGAAGCGTTAGTGACCTCACCAGTGATCTCAGGACGCCAGAACAACGTCGGCGAAGCGTCAAGGCCGAATGATCTGTTGTGGGTGTTGACAGGAAACGGTTTGAGTCTTGGCAAAGATATCGCTCAACGAAGCGTCGTCATTCGCCTTGCCCGGCCAGAGTTCCGGGGGGATTGGGATGAGTCTGTGATGGGCTTCGTTCGGCAACATCGTATGGAATTGCTTGGCGATCTGATTGGAACACTTCGCCAACCTGCCACCTCTCTGGCTGGGCAGTCGCGATGGGGCCAATGGGAATCGGAAGTGCTTGCCCGGCTACCCGAACCGTCCGACGCTCAGGCCGTGATTGCAGAACGACAAGAGGAAGCAGATGTCGAAGCTGATGAAGTGGAAGATTTGGTCCAATATTTTGGCTCAAAAATTGAACAAGCTGGCTTCGACACATCTGGTCGCGTGTTCCTAAGTTGGGACCATTGTCTTGCGTGGTGCGGGCATTGTTTCGGGAAACCAAACATTACTACGACCGATGCCGGGCGGCGTCTGAGTGCTATGCGGGCCGCCAATCCGGAGTTGTCCATGGTACCGCGCCGCACAAACAACAAGCGTGGCGTGCTCTGGACGGGTGACGGCGATGAGTCCCGGCCGATCCGGGTCTTCGGTGATATCAATCCGATGGATCGCGGCGACGACTTTTGATTTTAGTTTTAGGGTTTACTTTTCTTGGTTTTTGGTGGAGTTACACGAATGGCTATTTGTCGAGATCACAAACACGAGGTTGTTCAGAACATGGACTTGGAGGAGATCCGGAATGATCAGTATATTCCTGTCGCCAAAGTCACCGCAGATCTATTGCACATGGCTCGCCAAGTGGCGCTGGAACGGTACGTGCATCCGGAGATACTGAACAAGGGCTGCAATCTGCTGAAGCAACCTGTCTTCGATGAAAAAGGTCACGAAATCGCGCAGATACTGGCCGTCGAAGAATTTCCATCACGTACCCACGTGATTAAAACCCGCACGCATTGGGATGCAATCAATGCTCAAACCGATTGGATCTGTAGACCGGCTGGTCCTGCCAGAATGTGGCAGGGCATTGTATCGAAGCAGTTCGAGCCGTTTGTTCGACGCTTGTTTCCGAAAGGAAAAAGCTTGGTTGGGCAGACTTTCACGATGCAATGGGTATTTGCTGGCCATAGATGGCCAGACCTATTCGGGGCGGTCTTTCGTGTGGACGACCAATCCAAATACCTAAGAAACAATTTCAATAGATGGAGTGATGAGGAATTGTCAGAATCAGAATGGTGCCATGTGCTGTACGACATCTACTACGCTGGATGCTCACAGTGATCGATTTCTTGCCCTGTCTCCCTTGAGGCTGGCGAACGAATGCCGAACCCGTCCGACGATGTCACCAAACAAGCCAACTGCCAGAATAATGGGGGTTGGCTTGTTTTCATTTGATGCCATCAAGATCAGTGCGGCGTTTTTCATTCTTCACGTACAGGCGAACTGACCGCATGTTGGATCGTTTCTGATTCTAAGGCATGGCTTCGATGCGGAAGTCCTTTTGCCACACAGCTTCGGTGCAGGAATTTCCGTTGTCGGCATCCAGTGACAGAAGATGGCTCATCTGTCACCGCATCTGTCACCGATCTGCCATGCTTTTGACCCAGTGTTTTATCTATCTGTCTGTCAAAAGAGAGGAAGAAGTGACAGGTGACAGATGATTTCCACATTGGTACTAGAACGAAGCCGAACAGATAACGTCGTCGGAGGACAGTGATCTTTGATCTGTGTAGTGGAGAGTTGAGAACTATCTGTCACCCGTCACCAGACTTCCGCTCGCCACAAGAAACACTGGCGTATCGCCGAATTTCGTGTGACAGGTGTCTGTCACCGCATCTGGCACTGATCTGTCAGCGAACGAAAACGCGAGGTTTCCGAATGCAGGATCGGAATCCATCTGTCATTGCCGTCGGTCACTCAACACGAACCAGCCATGACGGGCGAATTGCAGGGCATGCTGACAGATGTCCCATAGGGGTGGGGGGGCTGTTTAGGTTCTCTTGGAGGTGGGTGGGGGTCGGTCGCAGTCGTGGCATAGCGATCTTTCCGGCGCTCGGAAGAAAATCTGAGAGGGGGTTGCGGCCAGGCAGCTGCGATTCTCACAAGCATGTTCACCTGCAGGAACGTTTATGGTCGTCCTCCGTGCAATTTTCGCAGGTTGATTCCGGTGGACGCGCATCCAATGCGGTCGATTGTGATCTGCTGTGTCGTGCCAACTGCAGGCACGGATTCCCCGCTGAGACGGCCAACGAAGTCCGCTGACGGCCGAAAACGCGGGAAAGCTAAATCGGCCGTTGCGCAGCACCGGCAGCTTCAGCAAGGATACACGGCCCCTGCGGCGGGTGCCATCGTCGACGTTGCCGGCTGACGGCGGGTGAGTGTGTACCGGCCGGGCTGGTTGCTGCGTTCTAGCTAATCCCGTGAGCCTTCAGGTAGCGTTGTACGGTTCGTCGACTGATTCCCATCGCTTCGGCTATCTCGGAATCCGTCAGGCCCTTCTCGCGTAGCTCGGTGGCTCGTTTGGGCTTGCCCTTCGTAGTGCCCTGTTTGCGGCCGATGTACACGCCTCGTTCTTTCGCAGCCGCGATGCCAGCCGCTTGGCGTTCACGGATGTTCTCCCGTTCCATTTCGCCAACGGCCAGAAACACGGCAGCCATGAGTTTGCCGACGGCACCGCTGAAGTCGATCTGTTGAGTGACAGAGACCACACGAAGTCCGGTTTCGCACCAGTCGTGAAGAATGTTGATTCCGTCTCTCAGCGATCGTGACAGTCGGTCAAGCTTCCACACAACGACTGTGCTGACTTCGCCGTTCCAAATAGCCTTCTGCAGTTTCTGGAACGCAGGGCGGGCTGTGTCTTTGCCGCTGGCCTTGTCGACGAACCAGAAGGTGTCTTTGTCGAGTCCTTGTCCTTTGAGCCATCGCTGAACCTCCCTCTTCTGGCTGGCTTCATTCTGGCTTGTGCTGCTGACTCGAATGTAAACTGCTATTGCGGACATGGTTCATTCTCCGAAGCTTCAAAAGCGGCGAATCCGTTCTTGATCTTCTCAAAATAGCCCTGTCGACAATGTGTGTCAATTGAGTACACCCTATTTGGCACACTGCAGTAAGGCGAATGCGGCGAAAAATTTGATCCATTTTGTGCCGGTTCTGCGTTCACCCTATTTGACACACTATTTCTGTGTCTGGACACTCGTCGTGCTCAATAGCAATGGATTTAGACTAATGGGAAAAGTCAAATTGCCCGCAATTGCGAAGGACAAGCTCTTTGTTATCGAATTGCTTGCCGTTACATTCGCACTCTGGCAGGGATGTTCGGCAAGTTCAGAGGTCTCGATCCTCAGTGAACAGCTTCGCCAGCAAAAAGAACTGCACGAAGCAGAGCGATTGCAGGCCAAAGAGCAGCTTGAATTTGAGCGAGTCCCATTCTTGGCTTTTAGCACCATGGCACGTTTTGAGATGACGACCGCTGAAGATGCGATTGCGTCAGTATCAATTATGAACGAAACGCCAGTATTGCGGAACTTCGGGCGTGGGCCCGCATTCAACATCGAACTAGATTGGCGTTTGCCCGACGGCACTGGCATCGCAGAACCGTACCCAAGCTTCACCCAGCTTTTTCCTGGTGAATCAGATGTTATTGGTGGTGTATCTGACGAACTTTTCGTAGGGCTTCCGCCAGGAGCTTCCTCGCGCGGCACTGTAGTCATACGAAGTGACTGGATTGGTGGAGGCCGATCCAAATTTGAGCAAGCCTATGTCGCCCAACGTGACATAAGCAGCACGGATGAAGTAACGCTCAGATTCGGAAAAATCTTGCGTTTGGAAGTAGGCGATCTGACGTGGCACGGTCCGGATAGTAGTCAACCGCCTACGCGCTAGTGTCCAATCCGCTTGCGAGTTTGCGGCGAAACGCAGGAGAAGTCCCGGCCTTTCACGGATTCGCACCGAGGCAGAAATCCGCGAAGACTGACGCCTGCAGAAGCAGCTCGGCTAGCGATGTTGAGCTTGCGGTCCGATTGAAATGCCTCCCCGGATTAAGAGTCCGGGGGGTTGCGCGTTGAAGTCAGTGAAGCACTGCTCAAGGTTGTCGGTTCCCCCGTTTGTTCGTCACCTACGTGTTCGCCAGGGGGACCTTCTCCACACGCTCTTCCGTTGATTTCGTAAGCATCGCTCTCAACGCCATGCGGTACCGTGGATCTGCAAAAGTGTAAGCGTCTCCCTTTGGAGTTCGCTTTAGAACTGGTTGGCCACCTTTGGCCAATTGAGCAAGAATCTGTGTTACATTAAGAGTTGTGTCGCGCGTTGAATTTGGGAATTGACGCCGAATTACGTCTTCAATATCCGAAGCTTTGACTTGCTCGCGATCTGTGCAACCGAGCGAAAAAAGTGTCTGATTTCTTCGCCCTGCCTTCGTGTCTCGTTCGTTCATATGCTGTTCAACGACGGAGTAACCGTGGTACATGGATTGGGCAAGCCAAAGTTCGTCTGCCTTATTGAGGGATTCAGTAGTGATTACGCGATCCGATTTGTGCACCAAGTTCGCGACCTCAAGGCAGTACTCATGAATCATCTGGGGAATGCGGTCAGTTACCCAAGCAATGTGCGCGTAAACGGCGCTAGGGCTTTCGACGGTGTAGCCCAACGCCTGCTCGAATCCTTTCTTGGCAAGCGATGTGCATTGCTCGCGCGTCAGCCGGGACACCTCTGGCAGTTCTCGGAGTCGGTTAGCGACGGTGGCATGATGCGGTGTCTTGTAGTAGTACTCGCGAACCCCGCCGGGAACGCCAACAATCAAGATTTTGACCCCGTACTCTGCGTATCGTTCGTCATCGCACAGAATCAACAAATCAGCTAGTTCTTTAAGGAACGCGTCGGTGAACGCTGCTTCCAAGTTATCCAGTACGAGTATCCCCTTTCGTTTTCCTGCCCTGCATCGGATGGCAGACAGACACGCCTCGAAAGGCTCCTTTTGTCCGTACTCGTATTGACCTGTGTGGTCCAAAGCTGCCTTTGCGGCTAGAGCGTCAAATCCTGCTGATTTGCTTTCGGAATAGCCAGTCTTTTCCGCTTTACCATCTCGGGACACCAGGTTCCTGAGTTCGTTAGTTATCGAGCCAAGCCTCGACGCGTTTGCAAGGTTCGCAACTTCGAAATAGACCTTGAGATCCGCCAGGACCTTCTTGTAGAGCCACGACTTTCCGGTGCCGCTTTCGCCGTGAACTATCAGGTGTTGCTGACTATTAAGTCCGTCGCGAAGCGCCTTCTCCAAGTCTTCGCGGGCGACGTACATGTCCGGATTGATCGTGGCCGCTCGTGGCGTGAAGACTGAATCTGGGGACTGTGCCATTGAGAAATGTTTTTAAAGCTAAGCTTGTTGCGACGAACTATGAAGTGTATGCGCCCTTTGAAATTCGCAAAGTGGGGCAGAAAACACGGAAGTTCTGGACTGCTTGCCCAATATTCCGTGCCGTTTGGTATTGAATATTGGACGCGCCGGGAACCGCACGATATCGCCGCGCCTGCAGGCTGTCCAGAGTCAGCCTTTGAACTACTTGGACCACCAATCTTAAAGACCAGCGAATACATTGCTCGATACGCTTCCCGGACTGTCGATCCGGTACTAAGTCCACCGCGCAACCGGGTGATATCGTCGAGTACCACGCCGCCCAGTTCGACGACTTCCAACCATTCGAGTACCGTGACCGGATCTGCCGGTGGTCCACCGCCAGCAGATTGTGTCTCGCCTGCGCAACTAAGCGAGCAGATTGAATGGGATGGGCGTTCGGCGTTGACGTTATTCGTCGGACTTTGAATAGACTCTACCACTTTCTACCACAAAACCGTTGAAACCAAACGATATTGATTGCGTGCCAACGTAATGGTTGAGACGATCGAACGCTGGACTTCAGCCGCGTTTCTGAGTTCGGAATTCAGTTCGGGTTTTGCTCTTAATCAATAGGTTCTAGGTTCGATTCCTAGTGGGAGCACTGATTTAAGTCCTTGCCATTCCGCTAGTTGCGGAAACCTGCCGGTTGGCAGTGTGGCGTGAAACGGTTCTGACTACTCGTTTCACTACCTGTTTTCAGGAGCCACCTGCCACGAAACGCATTCCGATGTACTCGCGGCACAAGGCCACCGGACAAGCTTTAGTCCGGCTCGACGGCAAGGTTCATTACCTCGGCAAGCACAATCCTGAAGAGCCTCGCAAGAAGTATGACCAACTGGTTGCGAAGTGGCTGACTGGGGAAGAGCTCAACACCCCGGATTGTCTGACTGTCTCCCGGTTGTGCGGCAAATATGTCGAAGAGCATGCGCGGCCGTACTACAGAAAGAACGGCCGACCGATGTCGGAGGTGGCAGCCATTCGGGGGCGCTTCGGCCGCTGATCGCAATGTTCGTAAAATAGCTGGTGCATGATTTTGGCCCGACCAAACTGAAGCGAGTCCGGCAGGACATGGTCGACCGTGGTGTTGTGCGGACCAGCTACGCTCGGGCGATTAAGAACGCATGCGTGCGGCACTTGTAGCGATGCTGCGAAGATGGGCTTCAACGTGTTCCAGATTTATTTGCTGCATGATGCGTTGAAGGAAACCGGGCTTCGATTGGAAGTCGTCCGGCAACGGAAGTCGGAGCTGCCGCACTCGGCTAGATCCAATCGCGTCGACGTCGTAGATACTCCACGGTCTTCGGAAGCTGCTGCACTTCCAGGCACGCCAGAAAATCGTCGACCGAATACGGAGGATTCTTCAGCGACGCGCGTTGACGTCTGGCCGCTTCACAGACTTCGTCACCGTTCAGGCCAATCTGATAATGAATAAAGTCGTCCGGGTGCTGAGCTTCAATGTCGAATTCACTTAGCACAGCCGCCGGAAAATCCTTTAGGTTGAACGTTACAATCACATCGGCGCGGGAACGAATGGCCGCCGCAAGCACGTGTCTGTCGTCCGGGTCCGGAAGGCTGAGTGTTGGAATCAGTTTATCGTAGCCGGTCACCAGGCCATCGACGTGGGAATCCATCAGCTGTTGAGTTCTTCGCAAACGTTCTTCAGAGAGGTCCGGCCGATTCTTCAGGACATTCTGAATCCATTCGTCGTGAATCTGTGCCGTCCATTTGGCGCGGAACAATCCTGTCATGGCCAGATGCATCAACAGGTCGCGCAATGGCGCCGGATAAAGCACACACGAGTCACACAACGCCGTGAAATGCGCCACGTCAGTATCCCAGTCCTGCGTCCTGAGCTTCCGCCGCCATTTCTTCCAGAACCTTCAACCGTCGTTCATCCTGCTGACGTTTGAATTTCATCAGGTCCCGAAACAGGACTCTGCGATGAGAACCCACAAGTCGGAACGGAAGTTTTTGTTCTTCCAGCAATTTCACCAGATACGGACGTGACACATTCAGCAGGTCCGCCGCCTCCTGAGTTGTCAGTTCTGCATGCACGGGAATCAGTGTGACACCGTTGCCGAGGGAAAGCTGGACCATGATATCTTTGAGCATCCGCAGAGCTGCCGCCGGAATCCTGCAGTCTTCACCGTCAATGGTGACCTGAACGTTCTTGCGTTTTCGTTTCTTTGACAGCAAAGCGGACAACTGTCGACTCGTTTCGGACACCTGTTTAGCGTCGAATTCGTCGGGAGAAAGTGTGTCCAGGTTTTCGATGGTATCAATCATGGCTGACTTCACTCGGGTCACAATGTTGGCGGCGAACTATAGCCACACTTCCATTATGGGTAAACGCAACAAACGAAACGAGTGAAATAAACGAAATACGCGTGGCCTGCGTCAGTTGGCAGGCAAACGGGCGATTTTTCGGTAGAATCCGCCCACCAGACATAGGCTTAGCGGCTGAAAAGCGGAACCCGAAACCGCCTGGTCTGGTGCTTTTTTTGTTTTCGGGTGTCGACGATTTCGGGAGCCGATCGGGTGGCAGAACCACGACATGAATGCGTTGAACTTGCGACGTTGTGGGAAGGGAGTCACGGTGATTGCTACAAACACTGTTTCGAACTAAGACTACGCGTGGAAAGACTGGTCCAGAAAATCACGACAACATTCAATGTGCGAAACCGAGTGGCCGCAGAGGACTACCTGAGTTCAATCGGCGTTGACGCGCCCGACAAGTGGATCGATAGCGCCTGCCCCACTGCCGAAGAAGCCGATGCAATTGAACAGAAACTCCGGGCCGCAGGAGTGAACCTAAAAGTTCGCCGATTCCGTGAAATCAACTGTGATCCGGACACCCTCGGCGATGCGTTTTACCTTGAACGCTGGTCTAAGAGACAAATCGCACAGACGATGGAATGGTGCTATGAAGTCGCCCGTGTACTTGGTTACGAGCCTTACCCAATGTCGATGTTTGACCAATACGCGAGTGAAATTCACGGAACGGCCAAAGACATTGAAATTAATGGCGATGCTTTGGACATTCTGCAGGCGATCGACCGGCGACCATTCGACCGAAACGCCGCGCTTCGACTCTCAATGGAACTCACGGACGTGACTCACCCGGATGGTCGCGCGGAAACCCTTCCAGCGTTGCTCGAAGCACACGGTCACTGGTGGAATGAGCAAACGCGTCTGTTGAATTGGCTGATCTTCAAGGATCGCAAATTGAAAATGGGCATCGACCGGGTTGAATCAGCTCTGATCAATAAGCCACTTCTCAGAGCGAGATACCGCTTGCTGAAAAGCCGAAAGCACCCGATTGTGTTTAGTAACGTCCAGAGCTCTGACGACTTGTGGAACGTCCCGGAGGAACGGCGCACGGATGCATATATGGCAGAAGGGTTTAGGCAGCTTCAGAAGTTCCTGAATAAGAAAGAGTTCGACCACCTGCAGTTAACGGTGACAAGAGATTCGGCAGTCCTCGAAGAAATCTAATCGGTATCCAGTACCCATCAAAATCTTGATTGTCGCCATAACCTCCTACACGAACGCACGACATTCAGTCGGGCTGCAACGCGTCAGGAGGTTTTTCATGGTCACTCAGAACGCAGAACCGGTCGATCTGGCCACCGCTCGCAAGACACTTATTCCCCGTCCGGCCGGAAAGCCCGTCAATTCGTCAACGGTCTGGCGCTGGATTCGCAAGGGCTTGGAAGGCGCCGAAAGGGCACGCATCAAGCTGGAAGTCATCTACGTTGGCAGTCGCCCATTCGTCACGCCCAATGCCATCGACGATTTCTCCCAAGCCGTCACCGAAGCGAAGCTGGAACGTCATCGCCGCGCCGAAGAATTGGCCACCGACGTCACCGAAGACGAACTCGCAGCGGCGGGACTACGGTGATGAAACGCACCGAAGCTCAAGCCATCGTTGACGACATCGAGACGCTGCATGCCGTGATGACTCCCGATGCCGTCATCGCCCGCAAGCTGCACTTGCCGCTTCAGACGGTGCAAGACGTTGCGGAGACCGGCAGGCTTCCGACGCAGCAACCGCAGCGGACACAGCCGTCCATCGACTTTGAAGCATGACCCCGCCCACAGTGGGCGAGGTCACTTTTCCCTTGTCGCCGTCTGAGTCCGTGCAAAGAAGCAGACGGCATTGCAGGAGTGTTGATTATGCCAAAGAAACCCCGAAAAGGACATTCGTCATCCGGGGGAATCCCCAGAAGGCGGAAGGCCCTCAAGCACGAAGTCTTCCAGACTGTCTGGCGTGAGATTCTGCGAATCCTCACGTTTCAGAACACAGTCACGGCAGACGACGTGCATCGTTATTTGGAGATTCCCCCCGAGGGAATGTGCCAGATTGCTCACGCATTCCGCGGCTTGCAGGCTGCCGGAGAAATCATCCTTGTGGAAATCGTAAGGACTGATCGCCCTGGCCAGAATGGAAACCGAATTGGAGTGTGGAAGCGAGCAGAGTCAGCCAGAGTTGCAAACCCGAGACCGCCGATAAAGCGACTCTTTAAAGCAAACGACTGACAACCATGAACCGAAGCGGGCCGGCGACAGCAAAGCCGGTCCCGCTTCACGTTATACAATTTCGATTGGCGATGATCTGACACTGGGATCGACCGATAAGTCCAAGCGTTGCGATCGATCGCCAGCACACGGCCTGCAGATAAGTCTGATGGGCGGTCCAGTCTTACTTCGTCGCCGCTTGAGCAGCCCTGTTAGGATCGGGCTTGTTTCTTCTTCGCCTGAGCGAGGCCTTTGGCAACGGTGTCGGCGAATTCGGCGGCGTCCATGTTGGCCAGTTCGAGAAAGGCCTCGGACAATACGCGCTTAGTGTCGGCGACTGAAATCGATGTCTTGTCCGTGTCCACGCGTCTGGAAACCGTGTTGTAGAAGTCTGTGAGTTTCATCGTGATTCCTCGTAGTTGTGTGGCGAGTTTTCGGGAAGATATCAGTGGTTCGACTGACCATCAAGCTGCTACCGCCAAACCGTTCGACCAGCGACCAGGACCAGTGACAGCTTGGCTCTTCCGGCATGAATGCTGTTGCCGGTCGTCTGGCTGTGAGTGACTGCATTCGGCAGCGTGGCCAGCGCACGCGTTCATTTTGAGCCATCATCAATGCAGACATCTGTGGTGGTTTGGCCGATGAGAAGTTCGGAGTATCTGCAGGAGTGCTGGAGGGCGATCATCAGCAATCGTGTCGAAAAGCGAGTCGCCGTCGGGCCTATTGGCCGAGCGGGAGCGGGCATTTCAGCGGCCAGCGGGCTAATTCCTTACCATGGCTGGGATTTCCAGTCCCGAAGTTTCCGAAATGCGGCGGCCACGGACCTCCCCCAGGTCGTGATTCCTCATCCGCCGCACGTTTGACCTTGAAATCAGGCGAATAATGCGGCCAGCAGCGGATATAAGCAGAATCGCAGGCCCCTTGACAGAGATTGGCCCGCACAATAGCTTCCCGCCTTTAATCCACAAAGGAATTATGGAAACAGGACTAATGGCGAAGAAGAAAACAGCGGCACCGACCAAGGCAATGACGAAGACAGAAATCCTGGCGGCGCTGGCAGAAGGCACCGGACTGAGCAAGAACGAGATCTCAAGTGTATTTACCGAGCTGGGAACACTGATCGGCAAGAACCTTGGCAAGCGCGGCCCAGGCGTGTTCAACATTCCTGGTCTGATGAAAGTCAAAGTGATTCGCAAACCAGCCACCAAGGCTCGCAAGGGAATCAATCCGTTCACAAAAGAAGAGCAGATGTTCAAAGCCAAGCCAGCTCGCAACGTCGTCAAAGTATTGCCACTGAAAGGCCTGAAGGACATGGTTTGAACGTCGTCCGATAATGACGTTCGCCGCACCTTCGTTAGTCAGGCTAAGGTGAAATTATTTGGCGCCAATGTCGTCGGCGGATTCGAAGCGGGCACCGAATTCGAAACCGTCGCGATTGAACGTTGGGCCATTTTGTTGCACCAGTGGTCGTTGCGCATGAGAAAGGCTCGAAGCTGTTTCACTTCGAGCCTATCTTTATGCGCTGAAGTTCGCGTCTGACAGCCGTTGGATGCCGGACACCGGTGACGTCGAATGTGCACCGATCCCTTTTGCAACAGAAAGCGGCTTCGGCTGGAACGCATTTGCATTCCGGAGCCGACCATTCGGTTACGCCGCTCGACGTTGCTGTTCGTTTTCGGTGGGGAATTGCAGCGTGGTGGCCTCAGAAACGGCTTCGGCCAGGACGTTGGCCACACGGCTAAGCTGTTCATCGGTCAGCTCAGAGAAGATCGGCAGAGACAGAACCTCCTGAGCCGCTCGGTTGCTTTCCGGGAAATCGGCTGGCTGATAGCCGAGGTAGTCGAAGCATTGCTGCATGTGTAGCGGAATCGGATAGTACACAGCACAGCCAGCACCGTTGGCTCGCATATGTTCCATCACGGCGTCACGCATGCCGCCACGAATTCGCAGCGTGTACTGATTGAACACATGTCGGTGGTCGGCCGCCGTCACCGGCACTTCGACGGAACTAAGAATATTCAGGCTGCGGATCAATTCACCGTAGCGTCTCGCATTTTGGCGGCGACCTTCGGACCAGTCTTCCAGGTGACGCAACTTGACTCGCAGAACAGCAGCCTGCAGGGCGTCGAGCCGACTGTTGAAGCCAACTTCGACGTGGTTGTAACCGCCCACGTCACCGTGAACTCGCAAGCGTTTTAGTCGAGCCGCAAGTTCCGGATCATCTGTCGTGATGATGCCGCCGTCACCAGCGCCACCAAGGTTCTTAGTCGGGAAGAAACTAAAGCAACCAACTCGACCAAGCACGCCCGCACGGCGGCCACGATATTCTGCGCCGATGGCCTGGCAGGCGTCTTCGATGATTGGGATATTCTTGCTGGCAGAAATCCGCCACAGCGGTTCCATTTCGGCGCACTGGCCGAAGATGTGGACCGGCATGATGGCTTTGGTGTTGTCGTCGATCGCGTCTTCGACCTGTTGAGGGTCGAGGTTGTATGTTACCGGATCAATATCGACGAACTTGGGCCGCGCGCCGATGCGATGAATGGCTCCGGCGGTAGCGAAGAACGTGAACGGGCTGGTAATCACTTCATCACCAGGACCAATACCAAGGCCCAGCAGCGACAGGATCAATGCGTCCGTCCCGGATGCGCAGCCGATGGCGTGCCGTGCGTCGCAGTATTCGGCGATTTCAGCTTCAAGCTGTTCGACCTGTTCCCCCAAGACAAACGACTGCGTTTCGAAGACCTGATCAACGGCCTCCTTCACTTCGTCGCGGATTGTCTGGTACTGAGCAACAAGATCGATGAAAGGAACCGGCTCAGACGGAGAGCTGGTTGAAATATCGGTAGGCATCGAGCGACTCCATTCGCTGCGGAACGCCGTCTTCAAAACGGCAGATCTCCGGCAGGTTAGGCCAATGAAGAAATAGTGTCAATATGGACAGACGGCTCTCTCAACTTGGTAAGTCCTTACCTCAAAGCGACTTGTGAGAGCGCTGTGCCCCACAATTCTCCGCCGTCACGATTGTTATCGACCGTCCGGATGTGCAAACCGCAACACTCGCGCCGATTTTTCCGACGAACTGCGTTTCCCCCTGATTCTGCAGGCCATTGCAAGCCTGGATGGCAGCGTGAACTCCCCACCGCCCTCACACTGCCCCCTTTTTAAGCAAAACTGAATTACATATAGGCACCCAAACAGCGTTCAAATGCCAACTTCGCCCCCATTGTGATTTTTCCAAGCCTCGACAGACGGAAAATTGCTGTATTGGCAATGCACTGCGGATTTCACCTGCACATCTTGCCTGTTTTTGGCGCGCCGGTTGCTTTAGGAGCTTGCGTAGGCGTGTTGTGTGCTGCCGGGCACTTACCCGGTCATGCCAGGCACGATTTTGAACGAGATCAACGAGGACAGGCGAAATGGTCATTTTACAGAGAAAATTTAGGTTGCATTGGCTGCTGCCGCTGGCGCTGGTGTTTGTGGCGATGAGTGGCGGCGACGCGTTCGGACAGGAAGACGCGGCGGCGCAAGTGGCTGCGGCAGCGGAAGAGGCAGACGCGGCACCGTCTTATTACGAGACGGCCGAAATCGATTACACGATCAACACACTGATCATGTTTGTGTGTGCCGTGCTGGTTCTGTTTATGCAGGCCGGGTTTGCGATGGTTGAAGTCGGTTTCAATGCCTCAAAGAACGCAGTGAACATCATCTTCAAAAATATCATGGACCTGTCGATCGGCGTCATGCTGTTTATGTTGATCGGTTACGGCTTGATGTATCCCGGCGACGCGGGTGCGGGTGGCTGGTTTGCTTTCGGAGGAATCTGGGGCGAGCGTGATGCAGTTGATACGGTCGCTGGATTGGGTGACTACAGTGCCGCTGCAGACTTTCTGTTTCAGGTCGCATTCGCCGCAACAGCTGCGACGATCGTTTCCGGAGCTGTCGCAGGACGCATGAAGTTCACCGGTTATCTGTGCTACAGCGCGATCCTGACAGGATTGGTATACCCAATTAGTGGCATGTGGAAGTGGGGCGGTGGAGCACTGGCAGAGTGGGGCTTTGCTGACTTTGCTGGATCGGTTGTTGTTCATGCAGTCGGAGGATTTGCCGGCCTTGCTGGGGCAATGGTGCTGGGGCCACGCATCGGCCGCTACTCAAAAGATGGCAAGTCACAGCCAATGCTGGGCCATAACATGCCGTTGGCTGCCCTTGGCGTCTTCATCCTATGGGTCGGTTGGTACGGATTTAATCCTGGAAGCCAGCTGACTTACTCCGGAGCGGCTAACGCTGAAATCACGACCTGGATTGCTGTGACAACCACGCTTTCTGCAGCCGTTGGTGCCTTTGTTGCAATGCTGCTTTCGTGGGTCATGTTCAAGAAGCCGGACCTGTCTATGTGCCTGAACGGTGCTTTGGCTGGTTTGGTTGGAATCACGGCTAACTGCGATCAAGTGTCACTCACGAGTGCCGCCATCATCGGACTCGTCGCTGGCGGTCTGGTGTTTAGCGGAATTCTTCTGCTGGACAAATTGAAAATTGACGACCCGGTTGGTGCGTTTCCGGTACACGGCATTTGTGGCGTGTGGGGCGGAATCGCGACCGGCATCTTCGGGACCAGCCTTCCCGTGGTCGGAGAAGTTACTCTGACTCGTATGCAGTACATCATGGTTCAGGTTCAGTCGACAGCGATTATCTGTGCCTGGGCGTTTGTAACAATGTTCACACTGTTCCAGATTCTGAAGGCCACTGGCCTGCTGCGAGTGTCGGCTGAAGAAGAAATCGAGGGCTTGGATATTGTTGAGCATGGCATGCCCGCCTATTCATCAGGAAGTACCGGCGGTGGAGGTGTCCCGTCACCAACCCCGGCGATGGCATCAACCGTTGTGTCCACTAGCGTCTCGCCTGTTCCCGCTCAATAAGGGTGCGTAGCCCGAGCGGGAAGCTCCTGCCGTGAGTCTGCGAAAGCGGAATCGGCGGAAAGGTGGAAGGACTTGTTCCTTCCACCTTTTTCTATGCGCGGTAGGCAACTCAGCAGAATCACGCTATCGCAGCGCACACGTGATTGACGCATAGCAGCAGTCGGCCCCCGCTTCCATTCGAACGAACTCGATGGTGCAGCGTCAGTGTGGGTGCGTTCGGCCCGTTCGGTTGCATGACGTGGCCGGTTTCTTCATGCTTTGGAGCCGCCCGGGCTGCGCGGCGGCACCCATTTATCAGACATTCGCCCCTATCAGGCAAACACGGAGAACCAAAACGTGAAATACGGCATGAACCTGCTGCTGTGGAATTCAGTCATCACCGAAGAACACTTTCCAGTTATCGAAAAGTTGAAGGATATCGGCTACGACGCTGTCGAACTGCCCATGTTCGACCTGAACGGCGACACGTTTAAGAAACTTGGGGCGAAGCTGAAGGAGCTGGAACTGGGAGCCACTGCCGTGACCGTCTGTACGGCCGAAGCAAACCCCATTTCACCCGACGCCGCTATCCGCGAAGCTGGGCTCAACCATCTAAAGCAGGCGATTGACATGTGTGCTCTTGCCGGAGCCACTCATTTGTGCGGGCCGATCCATTCGGCACTTGGTGAGTTTTCCGGAAGCGGCCGCACAGACGACGAATGGAATTACGCGAAGGACATTCTGTCGAAAGCCGCCGACTACGCCAAAGAAAACAATGTGACTTTGGTTGTCGAATATCTGAACCGCTTTGAATGCTACTTCCTGAACTGTGCAGAAGACGCGGGACGTTTTTGCCGGGAAGTTGGGCATTCAAATTTGAAGACAATGTACGACACTTTCCACGCCAACATCGAAGAAAAATCGATCACCGATGCGGTGAAAGCCTGTGCTGACCAGATGGTGCACGTTCACATCTCCGAAAACGATCGTTCGACGCCGGGCAAGGGCGGTGTTAATTGGGATGAATCCTTCGCGGCTCTAAAAGAAGTTGGTTACAGCGACGGCTACCTGATGATCGAAGCTTTCGGTCTGGCGCTGCCCGATCTGGCTGCAGCGACTCGCGTTTGGCGAAAGATGTTCGACACGGAATTGAAGCTGGCTGAAGAAGGCTACAAGTTCATGAAGAGCCGCTGGGAAGGGTAGGGCAGTCCGAGTAGGAATGCCCTCCGTGTGAAATTCATTGGCGGTAGACCGCGTGCCGAACGGCTTTACGTGGCGGATATGTTCGCCCACACCCACGACCAACGCCTTTTCGATACAACGCAATATGACTCCTCCATTGCGCAGCTTAGTCCATCAAGTCATTCGCCTGTTGGCCATCCTACTTGTTGCGCCGGCATTGTGTGCTCAGGACGCCGGGCCTATCGAAGACGATTTCTACAAGCTTCAGCGTTTTGAGATCCCGGAGGACATCAATCTGGAAGTGGGAGCCGTCGAACCACTGCCGGACGGCAACCTTGCGGTCTCAACCAGACGCGGTGACATCTTCCTTGTTAGTAATGCCTTCAGTGACGACCTGGCAGCCGTGCAATTCAAGCCGTTCGCGACCGGACTGCATGAAGTACTCGGGCTGTCATGGAAAGACGGCTGGCTGTACGCCACTCAACGTTGTGAAGTCACTCGGCTGCGCGATACGACCGGCGACGGTGTGGCCGACGAGTTTCAAACGTTTAACGACGACTGGGGCATCAACGGCGACTATCACGAATATGCCTTCGGTTCGCCGTTTGACAAAGACGGCAACATGTGGGTCGTGTTGTGCCTGACCGGGTCGTTCAACAGTGATTCGAAATACCGAGGCTGGTGTTTGCGAATAGACAGCGACGGAAATTCGATTCCCACGTGCAGCGGAATTCGGTCGCCGGGCGGCATCGCCTTCAACGCCAATGGAGACGCCTTTTATACAGATAACCAGGGTCCGTGGAACGGCACCAGCAGTCTGAAGTGGCTGCGTCCCGGTTCGTTTCAGGGACATCCGGGCGGGTTTAAATGGTACAAGGATGCGGAGCCCGTGCTGGGCAAAGCGCCTCAGGAACCCGAAAGCGGCAGCCGCATTATGACCGAGGCCGCGAAGATCCCGGAATACGAACCGCCCGTGATCCTGTTTCCGTACAAAAAAATGGGCCAGTCGGCCAGCGGCATCGCCTGCGATCAAAGCGGCGGAAAATTTGGCCCGTTTGAGAAGCAGCTGTTTGTCGGCGACCAAACGTTCAGCACAGTGATGAGATGTTTTCTGGAACAGGTGAACGGCCATTACCAAGGCGCTTGTTTCCCGTTTCGGGAAGGGTTTGGGTCGGGCACAGTTTCTGTGCGACTGACAGAAGATGGCACGATGTTTGTCGGCGGAACGAACCGAGGCTGGGGTTCTCGCGGCACCAAACCGTTCGCTCTGGAACGGCTGACCTGGACCGGCAAAGTGCCCTTTGAGATCCATGAAATGCGAGCGAAGGCGGACGGCTTTGAACTTACGTTTACTCAGCCGGCAGACCCAACGACCGCTGCGGATCCGACGTCGTATGACATGGAAACCTACACCTACATCTATCAGTCGTCGTACGGCAGCCCGGAAGTCGATGGCACCGCGCCGACGATCACAAAGGTGGAAGTTTCGGCAGACGGCCAGTCAGCTCGGCTGTTTGTCGACGGTCTTCAAAAGGGACATGTGCATGAACTCAAGGCAGGCGGGGTGCGATCGACTTCGGGTGTCCCGCTGCTGCACGATATGGCGTACTACACGTTGAACTACATCCCAACGGCGCAAGATTAGTTCGAGTGCCTTAGCTTAGAGGTGATTGTCTGCAGCAGGTGAGTCTGGCGATCTTAGTCGCACGGCAGTTCACTCGGCTGCTTGCCTGCTGTGGCCAAGACAATCCCGCCCATTCGATCTGCTTGGTCAGGACAGCCGAGCAGACGCTGGGCTGAATGCTTTCGCTGGCCAGCAGTTTGACGATCAGCCTCGCATGAAAAAAGCCGTCGTCCGATATCCGAACGACGGCTTTGTTATTTTCCTGAGCCGATCTCTCAACTCGCGGCGAAAGCTATTCCGCCGTCTTGTCTTTGCGACGACGTCGCAGGTAAGCCATGCCGCCCATCATTGAGCCAACGGCCATCATGAGCAGGCTACCAGGTTCCGGGACGACGGGTGCGTTTCCAGAGCCCGGATCACCGATGCCTCCGCCCGCGTTACCACCGTTTCCGAATCCACTGCCACCATTGTTACCAGGATCGGTTGGTTGAGTTACAGGGACATCGACAGTCGGTTCCTGCGGATTGCTGAAGAACCCGCCTCCTGAACCTGAACCGCTACCTGAGCCGGATCCACTTCCGGAGCCCGACCCACTGCCGCCACCAAACCCAGATCCGCTACCGCTTCCTGAGCCGGAGCCAGATCCACTGCCCGAACCAGAGCCGCTTCCTGAACCGGAACCGCTACCACTGCCCGAGCCGGAGCCACTTCCAGAACCCGAGCCGCTGCCGCTGCCCGAGCCGCTGCCCGAGCCGCTTCCCGAACCAGATCCAGATCCACTGCCTGAACCAGAACCGCTACCGCTGCCAGAGCCACTTCCTGAACCCGAGCCGCTGCCGGAACCAGAGCCTGAGCCGGAACCACTTCCAGAACCAGATCCGCCACCGTCAGTCGGACAGTCAGGATTGTTACCGAATCCGCTACCACTTCCTGAACCCGATCCGCTACCGCTGCCCGAGCCGGAACCGCTTCCAGAACCTGAACCGCTGCCGCTGCCTGAGCCGGAACCACTTCCTGAACCAGAACCGCTGCCGCTGCCTGAGCCGGAACCACTTCCTGAACCAGAACCGCTACCGCTGCCCGAGACGGAACCACTTCCTGAACCCGAACCGCTACCGCTGCCCGAGCCGGAACCACTCCCTGAACCCGATCCGCTGCCGCTGCCTGAGCCAGAACCGCTTCCCGAGCCAGAACCGGAACCACTTCCAGAACCAGAACCGCTGCCGCTGCCCGAGCCGGAACCACTTCCAGAGCCGCCACCGAAGCCGGAGCCACCGCCTGTTCCCCCGCCCTGGCCGCCACCGAAGCCGCTGCCTTGATCATCGCCGCCCTGGCCACCACCCTGACCGCCGCCGAAGCCGCCGCCAGAACCCGTGCCGCCACCGAAGCCGGATCCACCGCCGCTGCCGCTACCAGAGCCGCTGCCGCTTCCCCCGCCAAAACCGCTGCCGCCACCGATGGCACCGCCGCCGTGACCTTTGTCACCCGGCATTACAGAGTGGCCGCCGCCGAAGCCGTCGCCTTTTCCACCACCACCTTTGCCGCCGCCGCCCTTGCCGCCGCCTCCACCTTTGCCACCGCCGCCACCTCCGTTGCCGCCGCCGTTTCCTCCACCAGATCCAGACCCTGAACCTGAACCTGATCCCGACCCTGTTCCAGTGCCAGTACCGTTGCCGCCGGTCGCATTGCCACCGGTAGCGTTTGAATTGCCACCCGTCGCATTGCCGCCGTTACCATTGGCCGTTGCGTTGCCACCCTGACCGCCGGTCGCGTTTGAGTTACCACCCTGGCCGCCTGTGGCATTGCCGCCAGTTGCGTTTCCGCCCTGAGCGTTGTTGTTGATGGTGATACCGCCGTTGCCGCCGTTGCCATCACCGTTGTTGTTATTGTTATTGTTGTTGGCACCGTCGTTGTTGTTGTTCAACGAGCCGCCGATCAGGCCGCCGAGAATTCCACCACCGAATCCGCCGCCGAAGCCTCCGCCACCGCCGAAGCCGCCGCTGCTGCCGCCGCCGAAGCCAGCTCCGTGACCAGTTCCACCACCGAAGCCACCGCCTGCTCCTGCCCCTACGCCACCGCCATCGGGAACCAAAGCTTCGCCCTGAACAATGGCGTCGCCCGCGTAGATCGCTCCGCCGGGAATTCCTTCCTGACCGTACAGGCCGAGGTAGTTTCCACCGTAGAGGTCGGCTGCAATGGGGTTTCCGTTTTCGTCGACCAGTTGGTCTTCCTCAACAACCTCCTGCTGATAGGGCTGAACCTGAGCCGTGCCTTGTGCCACTTCAGGCAGGGCCTGTGGCGCTGGTCCGCATCCGCAGTCGGCCGGATTGTAAAAAGACATGTGCGACACTCGCGGCATGGCCTGCACCGCGACTGGATATCCGGGCATCATTGCTCCGGAAACGTGAGCCGCAACAACCTCACCGCAAGACGAGCAGGGGCGAGCGTAAGCGAAACGTGAATCGTGCCGGACTCCCTGAGCCCACGCAGGCGTTGCTGCGGTTGCGGCAAGCGCGCCAAACAACGATGCCTTCTTGAAGATTGATTTGAGTTTCTGGTTCAACATAGTTCGCTTGCCTCGCAGTTCCTGAATTCACGATTTGAAGTGAATGAGTGATGACAATTTGCTAAGGGGATCGCATAGTAAAGATGCCCATCCGTAGCGGGTCATCATGGGCTAAACATATACGGTCCATTGGATGTCTCCAGCAGCATCTGAAACACATGAACTGTTTTACGCACTTTGCCTAATCGGACTTCCGGTCGTAACGATTATGCGGGCTCAGCGTTGCCAATTTGCAACGTCGTGGTGCCATCCGACCAATAAAAACACTGCATATTTGGTTTTCCGGCGTGTTTCCAACGGAAAACTTCGAACGCTGCGGGAATTGACGAGCTAGCCTCTTGTTGGCACTGCGCTGTCCGTTCGAATTCCGTCCGTTTTTGACGGTGTTCCAGAAGGTTCAGCCGTTGCGGCGACACCCCATTTGGCGAATCACATTTGCAAAGTGTGCTATGCAACATCGATCAATTCTGAAATCACATGAACCGGACGAATGGGCGTGCCCCGACTGGAAGGCTCGCGCCATCTGGACGGGTGTCTTCTTTTTGGCCCTGGTTGTGCTGTTCAGCGACCTGCTGCAGTCTTTTCTGAGCCGGTGGTCTACAGAACCGCAGTACTCTCATGGATTTGCCATTCCACTCATCGCCGCCGGACTTGGCTGGTACCTCAGCGATCGCATCCGAGCCGGGTGGGCTCAATCAAGCGCATGGGGAATCGCCTTCATCGTTGCCGGAACGGTTCTGCACATTCTTGGCCGCTATCTGTTTATTGAAGCAGCCGATTGCCTGGGACTGCTGCTGTGCATCACAGGGGGCGCATTTCTGATTTGGGGACGAAACCTGGTGTGGGGCGTCTGGCCCGCGATACTGTTTTTGATCTTCATGTTTCCGCTGCCGTACCGAATTGAACGCATGCTGTCCGCTCCGCTGCAACTTTACGGAGCTGAAAAATCGGCTTACTACATTCAGATGTTTGGCATCCCGGCCGTCGCCAAAGGCAGCCTGATTTTGATGGGCGACCACAAACTTGGCGTCGCGGAAGCCTGCAGCGGTATGAGAATGCTGACGGTGTTCTTTGCGATCTCTGCAGCAACCATCATCGTGACAAAGCGATCGGTCTGGGAAAAAGTGATCATCCTGTTTAGCGCCATTCCTATCGCGTTGATATGCAACATTGGTCGCATTGTTGCGACCGCGCTCGCTCATCACTGGCTCGGTCAGGACATGGCAGACCTCGTCTTTCACGATCTCAGTGGCTGGTTGATGATGCCTTCAGCCATGTTGTTGTTGTTTCTGCTGTTGAAGTTGCTGGACTGGTTGTTCGTCGCCGCACCAGAAGCAGAAGACAAGCTCAGGTCCGTTAAACGCATGGGACTACCGGGTGTCCCGACAGTAACGCGCAGCTAGCAGTGCGTGTCCGCAGACTTCAACCGCCGACAGACAACGGCAGAGCGAATCAGACGGCCGGCAAAGATCACTTTCATAAATACGCCTGACACTTCGAAAGGTCAGCATCGTGCAGAAAACTAAAATCAAGCGTCGCGACCTGCTGCTCATGGGCGCTGGCACGGCTGCGCTGGTCGTTGGCAAGTTCGCGGATAGTTCCATTAACGGATTTGACACCGCCGACAAGTCCGACCTGAACAACGCCGTGGCGCGACTGCATGACATTCCAACCGACATTGGAAACTGGTCTTCCAGCAGCGATGCCGAACTGACCGAGCGGGAGCAGGAGGTCGCCGGGATTTCCGGATACGTGCGACGTCATTACACCAACCCTCGAATCGGTTACTCCGTGCACCTGACCGTTTTGTGCGGCGCCTCAGGCCCGATTTCTGTGCATCCGCCAACAGCATGTTTCGAAGGCATTGGCTACACACTGGCATCCGGCCCGACACCCACACTGATCAAGTCAGACGACGGCAATTCAGCCAACGAATTTAACAAGTCATCATTCCGGCAGGGAGACGCGTCTGTGCCGGAAATCGTCCGCGTGTTCTGGGGCTGGGGCACTGACGGGGCATGGAAAGCACCTTCCAACCCTCGCTTTGAATTCCGCGGAAAGTCATACCTGTACAAGATTTATGTCACCGACAGCCGCATTGATACGGGCGAAGATTCCGCTTTGCCACAGATCGAAACGTTTCTGAAGGACGCCTTGCCAGCGATCACCACAGCACTATCCGGACAAGATTCCGTCCCACAATAACCGGACGGATTTTCCCATGGTCTGCGGAGGCCATCTTACGCATTAAGTCACCGATTCCTCGCGCGACCTGCGACCGACCAAATATCGCTCAGCCAACTTGCGAAGCTCGTTCACATGCCACATACATCACCCGAAAACGCACCTTCAACCAAGCGAGTGCTTAATCTGAAAGCCGTGCTGGCTCTTGTGGCCGGCGGCACGCTGCTGACCATCCTGACGGGGTGGATCCATGCGGGTCAGGTTGTGCGCACCAGCAACTACCTGAAAACCACGGCCGAACAGGCGCTGGCTGAAGACGATCACAACCGAGCGTTCGACCTGTTCGAACAGTATCTGGTCTTGAATCCGCGAGATACGGAAGTGGAAGAACAGATTTCGCGGCTGCTGGAAGACCACGGTTCCAGCGCCAAGACGCTGCTGCGAGCGTTTCAAATTAACGAACGATTGTTGCTGGACGACAAGTCGCGCGATGACCTGCGGCTGCGACAGATTCGAATTTCGGATCGACTGGGCCGCTATTCCGACGCCGCTGTGCATCTGAAAACTCTGCGCGACAAGCGCACAGATTTAGCTGAGGTATGGCACTTCAGCGGCATTGTGGCCAAAGATACGGGCGACTTCGCCAATGCGCAAAAGTACTTTACCAAGGCGGTGTCACTGGAAGACCCGATGCCGGAATCCTTCGAATATCTGGCTGAGCTGATCACGTCAGAAGCGAAAGATCCAATCGAAGCGGAACGCCTTCTTGGTCATCTTGTCGCCGACGACGATTCGGCAAAATCTCGTCGTATTCGAGCGTCCTGGATGCTGCAGGCGAACCGTCCATCCGATGCGATTCCGGATCTCTGGACAGCTCTGAACGAAGAACCAGACGACGTTCGGCTGAACGCCATGTTGCTGAAAGCCGTGCGACTGGCGGCCAACGAAGACCATTCATTCAACGCGGCGGATCAGTATCAGAAAATCATTGTCAACCTGAATGGCGTTCTGTCCGACATGCCCGACAAAACGCGCCTCAGGCTGTACCTGTCGTCAGCGCTATGGGCGACTGGTGAGCGGAATGCGGCGATCGGCAATCTGGAATATGGAATCGAACGCGACCCGCGACAGTTTGAACTTCACGAAGTTCTGGTCGACTATCTGGTCAGCGACAGACAATACGATCGAGCTCAGCAGATCTTCGACCAGATTCCGAAAAAGGTTGTCGAACGTGGGCGGCGTGAGTTCATGCGTGGCCGCCTGCTGATGTCTCAGAAGAACTGGAAGGACGCCATCAACGCTTTTGAACTTGCTTTAGGGTTCGCTCATCATGACGCCAACATTACGTCGCGAGCCCGAGTTTGTCTGGCGTTGTGTCGACGTGAATCCGGCGATGACGTAGCGGCCATGCATGCGTATCGGTCGCTGGTACAGGCGAATCCGGAATTCGAAGGCGGTCGATTGGGAATGGCGTCGGCTTACCTGCGAGCCGACCAGATTCCGTTGGCAATTGCTGAATATCGACAGCTGCTTCACGTCGAAGGCGTTCCCGAATTTTTGGCCAACCTGATGATTCGTCACAACCTCAGTCAGCCTTCTGCCAGCCGTGACTGGACCGAAGTCACAGAACTTCTGCGTAACGACAACCCAATCGTCACCGACGATGTGCAGCGAGTTCTGTTGCAGGCCGATCTGCTGTTCGCTCAGGGACACCCCGCGCAGGCGATGGACCAACTGGACAAAGCGGCTCGCAACATGCCGGAACGCGAGGAAATTCAGCGAGCGTTGCAGCGACTGTCGTCTGTGCACGGCAATCAATTGCAGGATCGCGTTCTGAAAGTTCTGGACGAAGATGCACGCAATATCGAGGCACATATCAGCGTGCTTCGCCTGCAGGTCGCCCGCGAAGACGTCAGCGATATGGTTACATGGTTGGACAATCTCATAAGCGGCCAAAGTTACGAGACGCTTAGTGAGGCCGAGCGGTTGCGAATCGTCGCTGAAGCCGCAACTTCCGTGGCCGATGCTGAAATCGCAACGCGAGGAATTCGCGAACCGACCCAGACGCTTCTAAGTTACGCGGCGGAAGCGCGTCGACGACTGGCGTCAATTTCGCCACAGCACATGTACGGCTACATTCGATTTCTCGCGCTGCATCAGTCGGTCGAAACAGGCGTTGAAGTCATTGAAGCAGCGGCTGCCGACAACCGTCTGTCAAACGATGTACTCGCACGCTGCTGGTTGGAATGTTTTCGTCATGGAGCCGCTGTCCAAGGACTGCGCGATCGCATCGACAAAAAGCTTATCGATCTGATCCGAGCAGAACCGACCAACGAATTTCTGCGGCTGACTTACGTGAACGCACTGATAGCCACTGAAGACTATCCGAAGGCCGAAAAATGGCTCGCTCAGTTAACTCAGGGCGGACGACACAACGGACGCGCCTACGGACGCCTGGCATGGCTGGCACTCTTCGTCGACAACGATCCGTCTAAAGCGCTCGGCCTGTCTGCTCAGGCCGTGAGAAGGTCACCGGGTACCACGAAGGTTCGCAACGTCCGAGGACTTGCGCTGGCTGAATCGAATCAGGTCGCGGCCGCTCTGGATGTGCTGATGACGATCCCACCGGAAAACCGCACGACGGCGTCGCACTTGTATACCGCGCGAGCTTTGTCTTTGGCCGAACGAAATTCTGAAGCGACGGACCTGGTTCGTGAATTAAGTTACCACGAATCACAATTGGACCCGGCTGAGGTCCGCCTGCTGCATGAACTGCAACGCACGTTAAATGTCGAGCCCCCGCGCATGACACTTCGGTAAGCCGTTGTGATTTTCGCTCGGGACATTGCAGGTAACGAACTTAGGCATTGGCTCGGAGAAATATAACAACGTATGTATCTGCGGCATCCTGCCGCACCACGGCGCCAGCATGTCACCGATACGGGTATTCACTTCTTGTGCTGCGGCCTTAAGCCATCGAAATCGCAGCTACGACCACCAGCACAAACAGCCCGATGACAAGACCAATAATGATCTTTCCGGCCGTGTCCAGTGTCTTATGGTCTGCATAGCCTTCCGGAGCGGCCAGACAGCGCAAACCGACAAGGATATTCAAGATCGGAACGATCAATCCAATTGCCCACCAGCCGCTGTAGCCCAAATTCTTGAGCCGCTGCACGGCGAGTACGATGGTGACAACCAATCCGATGATGGCTGTCACCAGAACAACGCCGGTCGCTCCCGCCTTATCGGCAGCATACTGCACGATGTTGTTGAGAACTCCGATTGCAAAAGACAGGCCAAAATAGGCCGCGCGTCCAATCCCGCCGTAGTCGCGATCCGGAAAGACTTCCGTCGCCATACTCTCCTGAGACGGAGCTGCATAAGGGTTAATATCGGACACGAAATCAAACTCCTGCTGGTTTTCGGTAACAGCACCTTAAGGAGACTACTGAGGCGACACTCGCGCGACAAGTGAAATGGACTCAAATTCAGCAGATCGATGGCCAACCGACCTGGCGGCAAACCCTTCGTGCCGTGAGTTTTCCTGCGGCTCCGCTACGCCGTCTTCGCTACGGCGGCCTTCATTTTTGCTAGACCGGTTTTCGCGACCTCAAGCGCATCCTGCTTCCAGTAGGTCGGGTTGAACAATTCAAGTGACAGAGTCACCGAGCGTCCTCGACTACCGATCATGTTCAGGATGTCGGTCAGCGGTGCGACGCCATCGCCGGGGTAGACCCGATCAGAATCATTCATGTCCATTCGATCCGGTGACGCAGGGTAATCGTTCATGTGAAACACCTGGATGGCATTGTCGGCGAGTAATTGCAGGCCGCCGAAGTCTGATCCGCCTTTGAAGATGTGATAGACGTCCGGCAGCAGACAGGCTTTCGGGTGACTGGCCTCGACACACACCATGACGGATTCGCCCAGCCGAGACAGATTGGTACTGAAGCCCCACACTTCCAGCTGCGGCACCACACCGGTTTCGTCACCCACTTCCAGCAAAGCTCGGTAGCGATCGGCGACCACAAACAGGTCCAGTTTTTCTCCACCACGATGAGCGCCCACAGGCGGAGCGGCAAGGCGAGTACCGCCAATGCTTGCCAGGACATCCATGTCGCGCTTGGCTTCTTCCAGCCCTTTCTTACGACCTTCGTCGTCATCCACAATCCAGTTGGCGAAACCGATCGCGCTGTCGACGGTGAGTCCGGCGTCGGCGATCATTTTCCGCAGATCCGTCAGGCTCCCGCCGCCTTCCGTGTACTTCGTTAAATGACGCATCCACGGCTCGATGCCGTCGTAACCTGCTGCGGCAGCAATCTCAATTTGCTTTCTGATGTCGTCCGTTTGTTCGCGAATCGTGCTCGTATTCAGACAGTAGCGAAACGGTGACTTCGCATTCTGATTTTCTGCGGGGGCTGCGGCAGTTGTGATCCCAGGCACAGAAGCGGCAACGGCGGAGGCGGCCAGAAATTTTCGGCGATTGACGTTCATACTGCAGGTCCGGAAAGGCGACAAACGGAGCGACCGACATGTCGTATTTTTGTGGCGCATTTTGAAGAAGTTGAATTCGACGTCAGCTCACGACTTGCGGTCGCGACCTGCGTCCGCGAGATTCTGGCATCCGTGTGCCGCAAACGCCAACGACTTCGTGACAAACTCGACAGCGTTTCACGCTGACTTGTGGCCGCGGAAATCGATTCTTGCTCTACGTGGGCCGGCTCACACGAGCCAGAACCGTCCACAACTAAACGTAAATTGCTCTAAGCCAACTTACTGTGAGTATTCAGCAAACAGCCAAAGAAGCCGCCACCGCAGCGGGCGACATTCTGTCCGACTATTTTCACAACGGCGTGACCATGCGGACAAAATCGGCATCGGTCGATTTGGTCTCCGATGCAGATGTGAATGCCGAACGAGCCATCGCCGAGGTCATCCGCAAACACTTTCCGGAACACAGCATTCTGGGCGAAGAAGAGAATTCAGACGACGTCAACACGCCGCATCTTTGGATCGTTGATCCACTGGACGGCACCACCAACTTCGCTCATGGCATTCCGCATTTCGCCGTTTCCATCGCGTACTACCGTGACGGCCAGGCTGATACAGGCGTCATCTTCAACCCGATTCTCGGCGACTGGTACATTGCAGACCAAACCACCGGAGCGACTCACAACGGCCAGTCTATTCACGTGGGCTCACAAACGCGGCTGGATGAAGTTCTGATCGGCACGGGCTTCTACTATGACCGAGGTGCCATGATGGAAGCGACCTTGGCATCAGTCGACCGCCTGTTTAAACAGCAGATCCACGGCATCCGCCGATTCGGTACTGCATCACTGGATTTGGCGATGGTGGCGTGCGGGCAGTTTGGAGCGTACTTCGAATACCAATTGTCACCGTGGGATTTTGCCGCCGGGCGGCTTCTGGTCGAAGCAGCCGGTGGCAAAGTCACGACGTGCGCAGGTGGCCCGCTGCCGTTGCAGAAAACGAGTCTTCTGGCGTCCAACGGGAACCTGCACGACGACGTGCTAAATCTGGTCCAACGTTAGTCGGCCAATTCGACGTCCACCTTATTCGGCCCCTCTTTGGTGACCACGGCAATCAGCCCCGAGGTTGCCTGATCGGCGTAACGAGCCGGAACTTCGGACTTCAGCGCGGGCGACTTGACAGGCGTTTGCACACCATAACCTGGCGGCTGATACGCTTCGGATTCAATGTCCGGCTCAGGCGCGGTCACTTGCGGCGGAACATACTTGGTGACGACCATGATCGATCGCCCTTCCACAGCACCGTCGTTGGCTGAAAACGTGGTGAGCTTGTACTCGCCTCTATCGTTTGTGCGGCCGAAGGCGCTTCGTTTCTTTTCGGCATTAAAGAAGGTGAGGTCTGCGCCGACCACCGGTTGGCCTTTGTAGGTAACGACTCCCGTGACCGGATACACCGGTTCGGGCGGGGCCAGTGTTCTGCCGCAGCCGCAAATGACGGCCGTCAGTAGCAGACTGGTCAAAACAGATTTACTCATTTCTTGACTCTCAGTTGTACGATTTTTTAACGGACAAAACGCCCGGCCTGGCGAAATATCGCGCCAGGCCGGATTCATCAAAACAGGAAGCGACACTAAAACTCGCCGACAACTTCACCGCCAGCTCGAGTTCCCAGAGCACCCCAGACACCGTACGGACTGTTGGCACCAAGAAAGGTGGCAACACCAAGATTTCCGGTGTCGATGTTCTCGGAAATAAACCGAACCGAACCGTCTGCGAGCAGTACCTGGACGCCGCCAGTATGCTGGCTGCTGGCTGTCAAAACGGATACCGCTGAGTCGGAATTGTTGTTGGCATCATTGGTGCAGGAAGCGGAGTTCGGTGCCAGCACCGTGTTAAAGGCAACGTTTTCCGGCTGACCATCGCAGTAGGTTGAACTGAACTTGCCCTTCACTTGCGACCAGTCGGTGTACCTTTCACCGTCGCTGATTAGTGCTGCGGCGGCAAGACACGCACCCGGATTGGTGACAATAGCAGGCACGTTGTTCAGAATGCCTTCTCGCAGCGTTGGAGACCCTTTTCCTCCCATTGCAAAGGATGCGATCTGACGTTCAGCTATGGCAACAGTGTTGCTGCTGCCATCGGTGATGTCTCGCAGACCAAAGGTTCGGTTCAATGCGAACAGACCGTTGCTGTCCCATGCATCACGTCCACTGGGGGCAGCTGTGCCAATGAAGTCACCTCGGCTGAAGGCATAGTTATTGACACCGCGAGGGCGATCCACGCCTGGGTCTGACGGGCAGCGAAGGCTGGTCATCTTCTGATTCCACCCGGCCCAACCGTTCCACCCCGCTGGCCCACCCGGCGGAATTGGAGGACTGGTAGTAGGGTCGCCACCTTCGATCAGTTCGTATTGCGCCGACTGCTCAAGATAAGGAAACAGTGAAATGATGCCCGACCGGCGACTATAGTTGCCATCGAAACGAGTCGCGTCACCGTTGCCGCGAGTCCCACCCTTCATGTAGACGAATTTGTCAAAGACGTCGTGGTAGTTGTGCAAAGCAAGCCCGAGCTGCTTCAGGTTGTTTTTGCATTGGGTGCGTCGGGCGGCTTCGCGAGCCTGTTGGACGGCAGGCAGAAGCAGAGCGATCAGGATTGCGATGATGGCAATCACGACGAGAAGTTCAATCAAAGTAAAACCGCGTGACCGGTTGAGTTCGGGACGTCTCATGCGACGACTCCTTGGGGAAGAGATCTGAATTTGACAAAGTAAGAAACACCTCCGAAGAAAAACGAACTGTCTTTTTGGGCAAACTCCTACAACGAAAATGGCGGGCAGGCTGATACGGGGCCAGACGCGAACCCCCAAAAACTCGGGCCACCGCACTTCGTTCCGCGCTGACGTGACCTCGATCATGCAATTAACCCGGCACGGGAATTGCGGTGTCGGCAATTCGTAAATTTTCTTAAATTCTCTTACCTGTCGGATTCGTCCATTTGATGATGTCTCCTCAAATCCAGAAATTGACGCGACTCGCACGGACCTTCCGTGGGTTTACGCCAACAGCGGCCCGTTCAAGAAAAAAGTTCGCTTTGCACATGCCTGATGCCACTGCGCCTATCACCGGGAATTCACCGATGCCCGTCTCCGACTCCGTAAAATTTCCTGTCAGCCAGCTCCGTCGTGCCGGTTTGCGCCTCACCACTGTGCTTGGCGTCGCTTCAGCAGTATTAATCTCGAACGCCTTCGCCGGCGACGCGGCTGAATCACAGGGGCCGTCTTCAGATTCCGCGATTGAATACTCTGACGTCGTAAACGGTGGGCTGCTGTTTGTCGACGGAACGCACATTCCCGGCCCGCATTCTGTGCAGGCGACCAGCGAAACGATTACTGTAAACGGCGTCCCTGTGGAGGTGACTCTGGACGGTCGCGATTTCGACGACATGATGGAAGACGAAGACTGGGACATGGATCGCGTGGAACGGCGTGGCCGCAGTCGAAGTCGTCGAGGATCGCGGGAAACTCAGCAAACCCCGGCGCGTTCTGCCCGGCGACTCGTGCAGTGTTTGTCAGACGACTTTGATGTCGTAATCTTCTCGGGAGAACCGCTGCGAGTGATTCCAATGGGGGACGACAAGTACGCGTTGTATACCGGACTGCTGACCAATGAACCCACATCGGAACAGCGTCAGGAGTTCCTGCGCGTTGCCAAAGACCAGTCCGCTGTTGTGCTCTGGGACCAGTGGCTCACCGAATTCCGCATTAGTTCCACACTGCGGAAACGACTTGAGCAGTTCGTCACGGAAAGTGACGCAGTGGTGGCAGAAATGGAAAGCAAGATGGCCGCTCAGTATCGGCTCGAAACTTTTGCCTACCCATTGACGCTTGTTGGCATGATGTTGGGCGTAATCGCCTTCGGGCACATGCTGAAATGGACGGGCCGCAATTTCGTCTGTGAGCAAAATGGTGGCAGCCCTGTGGAGACCATTCGCTGTGTGGAAACCGGCCTGTTGCTCATGTTGGGCATGTCGGGTGTCGACCTGCTGTGGACAATCATGGCAGGACAAGCTGGTGTGATGACGGAAGTCAATCCGCTGGCCGCCAGCTTTATTCATTCCCCTTCCTCGCTGGCCTTATTCAAAGTTACGGCCACCGCCATCGGGTGTGGCGTGCTGTATGCCTTTCGCGAACGACGTCGCGTTCAGGAAGTCACATGGTGGATGTGCCTTGTCTGCGTGTTGGTCACGTTCCGTTGGGTCATGTTTGATTCCATGACGACATCGTAAGCCAACCATGCTGACCAGCCGTTCTAGGTGTGTAACCGACGTTGGGTTGCAGGATCATGATGCCTGTAACCATGAACGACGCCACCTTTCTGAATGCCACGACCGGCATAAACTCACGGGCAGACAATTAGCTGCGGAGTCGAGTTGGGGCATCGAGGTTTTGCGGAAAAAATCGAACGTGACTGCGAAAAGACCTTAAAAGCCAGTATTTTCGCCTGTTAGAGTCACCCCTGAGGCTGGCCTAAAAGCAATCGAATTTCGTTAGCTTCCTCAAACGCCGCTTTCGCGCTGGCGTGCGCACCGCTGTCGGTCAGAACTTCACCCAGGTCTTCGAACATACCGGCGAGTCCGTAGTTGCCAAACGAACTTTCGGGACGCAACGACAGGTAATGTTTCAACGCTGTGATGCCATCCAACAGAGCAGTTTCGGCATCGCTTAGACGGTCCAGCTTGCGCAAATTCTTTGCGTGTTCCCGCAGCGAGTAGGCCAGAAAAAATCCGTAGACGGGAACGTCAGAAAAGTCCTCTACCAGCCCCTGATACAACAGGACTGATTCTTCAAACCGCTCGTCAGCAGCCGCTGGCGACGCTGTACGGCTCAGAATTCCGGCTTGTTCCTTCAGCGTTCTTGCCAACAATGCTCGGTATCGCGGAATGGGCGGGTACTTCACGGAGAGCGACTTTGCCAGTTCGACCGCTCGCTCGGTTTCGATTTCCTGGTGTTCAAGGTTTTGTTCGTCGCGCGATCCAAACCTGCGCGTGATGAGCATTTCGCTTAGCTCACACTGGTAATCCGGAACGTTAGGAAACTCGGCCACAAGCTCTTCCAGAATTGCGATGCCCGCACTACGCAGCTGATCCGCCTTTTTGCGACGCTGCCCCTGGGACGAGGTTCGGTAGGCTCTCGCCAGCGATAACCGGTAGTCCGCCTTTTCAGGATGTTCTTCGACCAGAGACTCCAGAAGCTCGACCGCGTCTCGATGGCATCGCCGCGCCTCGGAATACCGGCGAATCAGCTGCAACACCTGCCCGAGGTTATGTTCGGTTCTCGCGCGCTCTGCACGGAATTCTGCGTCGTTTTGATGCGTCGTCTTCAGCAGCATTTGCTTCGCTCGGCGGAATTCGCCCTCCGCTTCTGCAAACCGACTGGAACGGAACATCCCAAGGCCCATCTGATTAATCGTGCTGGCTCGTTCCGCGACGACAGCGGCGTTGTCAGACGCGTTTTCAGCTTCCAGAATCTGCAGGCATCTGCGGTATGCCTGTTCGGCTTTTGTGTTTTGTCCAAGTCGCTGATAGATGTCTCCCACACGTCGGTGGACTTTCGCAGTGTCCCTTCTGAGTTGCGGGTTGGTCGTATTCTGCCTTGCGAATCGGTCATAAAACCGCAGGGCATTTTGAAGTACAGCAGCGTTGTAATCGGTCACCGCCAGTTGCGGTTCAAAGCCTGCTTCAGGGTCATCGGCATCGCCGGTCGCGATCGGATGAGCCATCCAGCTTGATGCGAATCGCTCAAGGATCTGATCCATCGACTCCAATGCCAAAGACAGATTCGCCTCCGCCCGTGCACCTTGTACAACAGCCTCGCTCCATTTCGAGCTGATCATAACAAATGACAACACCGCCCCTAAAACGAGCGCAGAACTTAGTGTTGCAACAATTGGGTTACGTCGTGTCCAGCGCCACAGTCGGCCGGAAATTCCAATCGGGCGAGCGGCCACAGGTCGCCCATCAAGGAAGCGCCTCAGATCATCGGCCAAATCTGCGGCAGACGAATACCGTTGCGCAGATTTACCAGCCATTGCCTTGTGAACGATCGCGGCCAAATCGGGTGGAATTCCAGGACGCAGCGTTGTGGCTGGGACAACATCGCCTTTCATGATTTTGTTGATCAGCTTTGCTTTGCTCTGTTCCGAAAATGCGGGCCTTAAAGTCAACAATTCGTAGAGCGTCACTCCCAGGCTGTAGAGATCGCTTCGAGCGTCCTGTTTTCCGTTCAGATGTTCGGGAGCCATAAAACGAAGCGTGCCGACAACCTCCGCGCGGTCATTTCGTTCTTCCGATTCCAACAGAGTGGCCAGACCGAAATCGGTCACCCAGACAGTCCCCTGAGGATCCAGAATCAGATTTCCCGGTTTGATATCTCGGTGCAGCACGCCGTGAGCGTGAGCGTATGCCAGCGCTGCCGAAACCTGAATTCCGATGTCTGCCACCGTTCGGAAATCAAGCAAGTCTGCGACCGGCGAGTGCACCTCCGACTCTGCATTCGACAGGTCGCTTGCGACACTGGCGGTGGTCACGACTTCCGAATCTGCGTCGCTTTCCGTGATGTTGGTCACGGTGCTGGAAAACGCGATTGGCGGTGTGTAAGTGAGATTTCCCTTCGTGACGGATGGATCCGGTTCCGTCATGGCGGGCTGCACAAATTGATCCAGTCCTTTTCCCTGAATGCACTGCATGACGTAGTAGTGCAGTCCATCCTGTTGACCAACGCCGAACACAGGAACAATATTCGTATGGTGCAGACTGGCCGCCGTTCGCGCTTCACTGTGAAACCGCTTTAGCTGACGCGAATCTGCAAGCACCTGACGCGGAAACAACTTCACCGCCACTCGACGCCCCAGCGACTGCTGTTCAGCTTCGTACACCACCCCCATACCACCGCGACCGACTTCGCAAATGATGCGATAATCTCCCAGCTGTTCGGGCGCTTCGACCTGCAGGTCGATTCGGGTGGAAGACGATGACAGCCGATTCCGGCGAAACTTCTCCATCGCCAGCATGGCTGGGAATAGCCCTCGAATCTCCGAGGCCAGTTCCGGGTGGGAGGAGGCGTATTCCTGCACACTCGCGACCTCGCCACGGCGCCGCCGATCCAGAAATTCCTCCGCCAGAACTTCAACCGGATTGCGGTGTTCTGCATGATCAGTGATCACGTCGTTGTAGGCGTCATACTTCATCAAAGAACCCTGGTATGTCCTGCAGGACTTCCTGCAACCGAGACAATGCACGGACATAGCGGTTGCTGGCGGCCGCTTCTTTTAGCCCCAGCACCTCCGCAACTTCGCTGTTTCGCAATTCTTCAAAATGCCTTAGTGCCAGAATTTCTCGATCGATCTCATCCATGTTATCCAGCGCTTCTTCAATGATCGAAATCATCTCGGCCCGCATCGCCAACTGACTGGGCGACGCCAGATGTGCAGCAAGCTGCATCGCCATCGATGCTGATGTGGCCGCCAGTCGACGGTGGTCCAGCGAAACTTCCTGTTTCACATTGCGAACTTCTGCTTTCAAGTGTCGTCGGTGAACGTCAATCAGCCGTTGCGTCGTCAGTTGGCGCAGCCAGACATAAAACGACAGTTCGGGCTTCTTTCGGTAGTGCTCCAGACGCTGGACAGCATCAATGTAAACCTCCTGCAAAATGTCGGAAGGATCTTCTCGCGCTCGAAGACGACGGTCCATGCGGAATTCAAGCATCTGCTTCAGTCGACTTCGGGATTGCGAGAACTGCTCGATAAAGCTTTGTTCATCGCCCGCCTCAATGGGAATCGAGGGGTCTTTATGGGGGCCTGAATCCGACATGTACTCTCTAACTAAATACGTTGTCGCCGTTTGGCTTACACAGGAATTCGGGCGAATTTTGACCGGTCTGAGAATTCCGTGGATCACTCGATCGTGGTGAATCGCAATCACAACGACGACGCGCGTTTTTTGAAGGGAGGCAGGCTGGTCATTCATCGTATCCGGCATTCTGCGCGTGCACGACAAAAAGTCCCGGTCGGAACACAAATACGCGTGTTTTCAGCGGCCGCATCAGACGCGGCACGCCAGTCATTTGCCGGCCACCGTGAACAATCTGGCCAAAACCAGTGTAGAACGGCGTGGCGAGCCGTTTACAGGAGAAGACACATCGCGAACACATTCACCAAACAGGACGAGCCACGCGGCACACGACGCTGCCTGTTGAGTTGGAATGGGAATTGAAATGATTACTCAGACAAACATTTCTGTGATCAAAGACCCAGATGCGCGCTTGATGGTGCGCGTCGGCCAGGGCGACTTTGCGGCATTCGACGAATTGATGTCCCGATATCAAAAACGCGTCCACGGTTTGGTCATTCAAATGATGGGCAACGATGTGGAAGCAGAAGATCTGGTGCAACAGGTGTTTCTGCGAGTCTTCAGTGCGCGCAATACCTACGTGCCGTCTGCGCAGTTTGTCACATGGCTGTTTAAAATTACCCGAAACGTGGCTCTAACAGCTCGCCACAGTCGAGCCCGACGGAAGAATTCTTCGTGGTCTCAGCAACATCCCTTAAGCAAAGACCGAGCGCAACATGATCAGGTCACTTCCGAGGCTGGCCCATCGGAATTTGCTGAACGAACGGAATTGCTGAATCAACTTCATTCGGCCATGAATCGGCTCAGTGAACGAGAGCAGAACGCTCTTAAATTGGTCTATTTCGAGGGCAAGAATGCGCATACGGCCGCGACGCAATTGGGCACGTCAGCAATTGCCGTTAAATCGCTTGTCTCCCGAGCGAGGAACAAACTGCGGAATACGCTTCGCCCATCGGCCTGAATTGGCCAGCAGCGTCATTCGTGCCAATTCAGGCGAGCGGCAGGTTGATGCGACGACAGCAGCAACTTCGAATAAAGAATCCGGATTGACTTCATCGGGCTTCTGGGAACAATAGAGTTCACAGGAGACAACAGTTGATCACCACACTCAAGACAACTCGCACCATCGTAGGCCTGATTGCAGCCTTGTCGCTGTTAGTTCAGCCAGTCGATGCGACTGCGTTTTCGTGCTGCGGTAGTGGAGCGTTGCTGCAACCGACTGCCTGTGCCAGCTCCGGTGCCCCTGCAAGCTGTTGCAAGGTTGATCGTTCGGCCAATTGTTGCGATCGAAAGCAAACCGCGACAACCGACAGTGATTCGTGCAACTGCGTTTGCTGTCGACAGACGTCGGTCCCGACGATTCCCGCGAACTCGCGTGGGCCTGAAGTCGATTCTGTCGGGTTTGGATTTGTCAGCCTGCCTGCCGACGGACGCTGTTCCGATTCGACCGGGCTGAACCGCATCGACGCTGATTTAGGGCAAGAATTGCCGAGACTGCAACAGCGTCTGGCAACTCTTTGCATGTGGAGGAATTAGCTCAGGAGATTGTTCGTTACCTCAGTATTCTTTCGAACTCTCTCTTTTTTCAGGAGCTAATTCCATGAAGAAGTTATTTGGTCTTGCTGTCCTTAGCGCCGCGACTGCGGCCACCGCTTTTGGAGCCTTCGGTACGTCACCGGCGGCCGCTTCGCCCTGCGATTGCTGTCAGGAATGCAGGTGCGACGATTGTGCCTGCGAGGACCTCGGTTGCGCGTGCGACACCGGTGGCGATTGCTACTGCGACGACGCCTGCTGTGCTGCCGGCGGATGCTTTGTCAGCACCGACTGACAAACGCAGTAAACGATAAATCGTTTACTGAACAAAGAAATGAAGCCCGGCATTTTCGAATGCCGGGCTTCTGTATTCTTCATTGCTTTAATCGCGGATCGCAAACTGCGGTGACTGACTTAGAAACGTTTGCGGGTTGGCAAACGTAACCTTGTCGATCGTAGCGGCCGAATGACCACGCCGCTGCATTTCAAGGCGAGCTTTCGGAACCGCCAGCGGATCGCTGCAGCCCCAGTCGCCGGCGGAATTCATCCAGATACGTTCGTTCCCGTACATCTCGATAATATCGGCTGCTCGCTGAGGCGTGACCTTTGTGTCCGGGTACAGCGTCATTCCCGCCCAGAAGCCACGGTCCAGTACTTCGCCGACCGTATGTTCCTCGACATGGTCAATCAAAATCCGGCCCGGTTCGATGCCGCTGGCGGACAGGGCATCCATAATTAACCGAGTGCCTTTCAATTTGTCTTCCAGGTGCGGTGTGTGCACCAGAACCAACTGATTGTGTTCGGCGGCCAGCGCGATCTGTTCTTCCAGAATGATAAGCTCATTCTTCGTGTTCTTGTTCAGCCCAATTTCGCCAATGCCAAGCACGTTGCCCTTGTCCAGAAACTCGGGAATCAGCGACACAACTTCGCGAGCAAACCCCGGATCGTCTGCCTCTTTGGGATTGATGCACAGCCACGTGAAGTGCTGAATCCCAAACTGAGCCGCTCGCTTCGGTTCGTACGCGGTTAGCTGTTGGAAGTAGTCGTAAAAGCCCTGAGCCGACGAACGGTCGAAGCCTGCCCAAAACGCGGGTTCGGTAATGGCGACGCAGCCTGACTGAGCCATCCGCTGATAGTCGTCGGTCGTGCGGGAGACCATGTGAATATGAGGGTCGATGTACTTCATGCTGTGCCTCCGCTGTTGACGTTCACGGCCCCGGAAGCGCCCTTCATTCCTTCCGCAGACTGCGGCATATCGGAAGAATAATCGCTAAACAATTCCAGAATCCGTTTCGCCCGATGAGTCTCACCGTCGGTAAGAATCGCAATCGCTTTTCGAAACGCGGTGTCGCGAAAGTCGTTGACCGGCGCAGACGTTCCTCGATCGATACGGTCCAGATAGGCAGCGATATCCACCAGCTTGGCGCGGTGTTCCATAAAGTAGGTTTCGACCACCTGTTGAGCGGTCTGCGGACTTGTGTTTGTAACGTCGTTCAAGACTGTTGCCTCGCTTTTTTGACGGGCCAGATAAAGACTTCCGGTCGTTTGGTCAGTCAACCGTCGAACGCTTTCGTTTGAGACTGATCTGCAGCCATTTTATCCCCACTCAGCCACGGGTTCCACTCACCAAATTAACCCAGTGGGATTCGCAAACCGTCGTAACCTGGTTCAATACCGTCAGGCAACTCATTCAACAGTTCGTCGTAGTCCAATTCGTGCGACATGTGCGTCAGGATGGCTTGCCGCGGTTGTATGCGTTCGATCCACTTGACCGCCTGGCCAACGCTTAGATGAGTCGGGTGAGGTTGATGCCGCAGCGCGTCGATTATCAGCGTGTCCAGACCTTCAAGTTGCTCTCGACTTTCTGCCGGGATGGTCGAAACGTCTGTGCAAAACGCCACGTCCCCGATGCGATAGCCAATGATCGGAAGCTTGCCGTGAGTCAAGCGGATCGGCAGCACGTCCAATCCCAGCACATTGAAGGATTTCCCCGGCTGAATGCGTTCGAACCGAAGTCGAGGTGCCGCAAACCGGTGACTGTGCGTGGTCGGATCGGTGAACGCATAGTAGAAGATTTGCCGAATACTCTCTTCGACATCTTCTTCGCAGTACAACGGAATTGTAAAGGTCGCGTTGGCCTGGAAGGACGTTTCATCGAACTCCGCGCCGTTCAGATCCGAAGTTCGCATCGCTTCCGTACGGAGTTCTTTTTCGAGACGAAACCCAAAAATCCGCAGGTCGTCTAACCCCATCACGTGGTCGGCATGGGCGTGAGTAAAAATGGCGGCTCGCACCATCGACGCGCCGCTGGCAAGCAACTGCAGCCGCAGTTCCGGGCCCGTGTCGATCACAAATTCTCCGCCGGGAGCTTTCACCAGCACACCCGACCGTAGCCGCCGATTTTTCAGATTTCCGGAAGTGCAAACGGAGCACGGGCAGCCCACCACCGGCACTCCCACGCTGGTCCCGGTCCCCATCAAAATCAGCTCAGACGGTGAAGCGACTGCGTCTACATGGTCAGCGGATGCGTGACTGGTATCGGATTCATCGGGCGACAATGGGCGAACTCTGTCTCGGTGTTTTCAGGTTTTCAACAAATTGCGGTAGTGCACCAGGCAGTAGGATAGAGGACCAGTCCGACCAGAAACAGTGTTCGCCCCGTGTACATTTCCGGCGGGTGCCTCGTGTCGAACAGCAAGTCGCATTCAATGCAGCTTGAACCAGGCAATCGACTCCCCTACAAGACCCGTAAGCTAATAACTCAATCGACAAATCCGCCTTCGCCACAATGATCGCCATCAGTAATCTGAATTTCCGATACCCCAGCAGCGCCTTCGATCTGCGCGTCGACGACCTGCAGATTACTCCGGGCAGCGCCACGGCGGTCGTCGGGCCGAGTGGCTCCGGAAAGACGACGCTTCTGAATTTGATCGCCGGGATACTGCGGCCGAACAGCGGGCAGATCACGATTGAAGACACCAAAGTCACCGCACTACCAGACGCTGCAAAACGAAAGTTTCGCCTGAAGAACATTGGCATGGTGTTTCAGGACTTTGAACTGATCGAATATTTGAACGTCCTGGACAACATCCTGCTGCCGTGCCGCATCAATACATCATTGCCGCTGACTGTCGACCTTCGTCAACGAGCCGAAGAACTGGCGGCGTTGGTTGGTATTAGCTCCCACCTTCGCAAAAGCGTGACGAAACTGTCCCAGGGCGAACGGCAGCGAGTCGCCATTTGCCGAGCTCTGCTGACCAGGCCTTCGCTGCTGCTGGCCGACGAACCGACCGGTAACCTGGACCCCGTGACGTCCGAACAGATTCTGCAACTGCTGCTTAAGACGGTGCGTGACGAAGGAACGACTTTAGTCATGGTGACCCACGACCATTCGCTGCTGCACCACTTTGACCACACGGTTGACTTCGAACAGTTCCTGACCGCCGCAGCAAAGGCCGAGTGATGCTGCGGAATGCTTTTTACCTGGCGCTGCGTTCGCTCTGGTGGTATCGCGGGCGAGCCATCACAATCGTGCTGTGCCTGGCTTTGACACTGTGGCTGCCGATCACCGTGCGACTGTTGCTAAACCAGTTCCGCACAGACATCGTTTCCCGAGCCGAATCGACACCGCTTGTGATCGGTGCGAAGGGTAGTCGCATCGACCTGGCTCTGCTGGCATTGTACTTCGACACGATCCCGCCCGATGCAACCACAATGGCGGAGGCGAATTATATTCAGGACACCGGCTTCGCCACCGCGATGCCGGTTCACGTCGCCTATCGAACTCAAAGCATCAACAATCAGGACGGCGTGCCGATCGTGGGCACTACGTTGGAATACTTCGAATTTCGAGACCTGTACCTGGCTGAAGGCAATGGTCTCGCCATGTTGGGCGACTGCGTGGTCGGCAGCAATGTCGCCAGCCGAATGAACCTGAAACCCGGCGACAAGATCCTGTCCGCCCCCAAAAACGCCTTCAACCTGGCGGGTGATTATCCGTTGCGAATGAACATCACCGGAGTGCTGGCGAAATCGAATTCGCCAGACGACGACGTTGTGTTTATCGACCTGAAGACCGCATGGATCATCGACGGCATCGGCCACGGACATCAGGAACTCGCGCATGAATCCGTCGACGACGGCATGCTGCTGGAAAAGTCAGAGACGTCTGTCACGGCCAGTGCGGCCGTTCTGCCGTTCACTGAAATCACGGCGGACAACATCGATTCGTTTCACCTTCACGGTCGCGAAGAAACGTTTCCCATTTCCGCCGTAATCGCGAACCCGCATTCGCGAAAGGACCAGACCCTGCTGCTTGGCCGCTATGCATCGGCACGGACCGAGACGGCTCAGTGCGTAAAACCGGCCGGCGTGGTGCATGACCTGTTGAACATTGTGTTCCGAGTCGAACGGCTGGTGTGGCTGAGCTCCATTCTGTCCGCCTTCGTCACTGCACTGTTGTTGGGACTGGTTCTGTTACTTTCGATCCGCCTGCGAGCCGCTGAAATGCAGACCATGCACAAGCTTGGTTGTAGTCGTGCCACGATTGTGTCATTGATCGGCACCGAGATATTCCTGATGACTCTTGCCGGAATCCTGCTGGCTCTGTCCGCCGCATGGCTAAGCAAGCTGGCCGCTGCAGACTGGTTAAGGTCGTTGTTGTTTTGACGACTACTTGCGCCGCGTCCCACAACTGATTGCGGGAGGGTGCGTTCGAGCGAAGCAAGATCGGGGAAGGGCGGCGCACTGCGAAGTTGGCTTTTGAATGGTGCCAGCCGTGTCGCGCGGACGCCCCCTCCCGAACGTTGCTTCGCTCCGTCCGACCTCCCCCAATGCTTCGCTTGGGGGAGGTGAAAGTGATGGCGTTGAAATTGCCTGGTCGCCGTAATACGCGAGGCCAACTCAACTTTGTGTCGGCACACGCGGTACTCGCACTGCACCGCACTTATCAGTACATTTCTGCCAGTCAGCTCCCCACGAATTAGAAAGCCCCACATGTTCAACCTCACCGCCGTCCAAAACGCTCTAAAGCAATTCGGATTCGATGGCTGGTTGCTATACGACTTTCGCGGCAGCAATTTGCTGGCTCAGCGAGTCCTGCAACTCCCCGCTGACTTCGTCAGTTCACGCCGCTTTCTTTATTTTGTGCCCACCGACGGCGAACCTCAGAAGCTGGTGCACCGCATTGAAAACGATGTGCTGGACCACCTGCCTGGCAAGAAGAACGTCTACCTGAAGTGGCAGGAACTGGAGGCAGGAATTGAAGCGATGGTGTCCGGCTGCAAGTCGCTGGCCATGGAGTACTCGCCTCGCAACGGCAACCCTTATATCTCACGAGTCGATGCAGGCACGGTGGAACTGGTGAAGTCGTTCGGATGTGACGTGCAGGCGTCCGGCGATTTGATTTCCATTTTCGAAGCAACGCTTTCCGAAGAACAACTGCAGGCCCATTACGCGGCTTGCGACGTGTGTAACGCGGCGTTCGGTGTTGCGTGGAAGTTCATTGCGGATCAGGTGCGAGCCAACGCCAGTGTCGAAGAAAAGGCCGTGCAGGACACGATCATGCAACACTTCGCCGATCACAACCTAACGACATATCATCCGCCGATCGTCGGGGTCAACGAAAACGGCGGCAACCCACATTACGAAACCGGCCACGGCGCGAACACCACGATCCGTGAGAATGATTTCGTATTGATCGACTTGTGGGCCAAACAAGACAAGCCCGATGGGATCTACAGCGACCTGACTCGCACAGGTTTCGTCGGCACCGAAGTGCCCGAAAAATACACAAAGATCTTCAACATTGTCGCGGCCGGTCGAGATGCCGGAATCGAATGCGTCAAAGCGGCGTTCGCGGCCGGCACACCGCTCCAGGGTTGGCAGGTCGACGACGCCGTGCGCAACGTGATTGCCGACGCGGGCTACGGCGAATACTTCTGCCACCGCACCGGCCACAGCATGGGCCAGGAAACCCACGGCAACGGAACTCACATCGACAACCTGGAAACTCACGAAACTCGCCTGCTACTGCCGCGCACCTTGTTCACAATTGAACCCGGCATCTATCTGCCTGAGTTTGGAGTCCGCAGCGAAGTCGACGTGTACATTCACGCCGATGGCCGAGTCGAAGTGACGGGCGGTCCGGTGCAGACGGAAGTGGTTAAGATTCTGGCCCAGTTTTGAAGCCTAAAAATCATCTGCCGTCACAGGTTGTTCGGAAACGAAACCGGACAAGTCCCGTTCCCGCGTCCCGCATGGTGTCATCAGACAAGTGTAGACACGGAGGTCGATGTTCTCGCTGATCGTGAGAACCGAACCATCACAGTATGCGAATACGCCGATTCCGGGATGGTTCGTGTTGGCGAACGGAGCTTTACCTTCGCCAGCATTCTTCGACTGATTGATGGCAGGGCTGAATGGCTTGCTGATGACAACGTCCGCAAGGCTGCCATCATTGCTGTGTATGGTCTTGTTGATCTGCTTGGCGTCCACGGGGAGAACCAAGCCGCTGCTGCCGATATGCGGATCCGCCCATGACGGTGTGTTGTTGCCGGGCCGAGTTCCCGCATTGATGTTTTCGCCCAACATAATCGTGTTGCCGGACCCATCGTAGATTTCACCAACCACATGGTGCTTGTAGCGGAGATCATCTTTACCACCGTCTGACGGTGAGCCAAACTGCGGCCAGAACACACCGAAGTCGCGAGTGATCGCTGCGTCTTCAAGGTCTTCCGGTGGCAGAATTCCATTGCCATTCCAGTCGAAGGGCTCCACCATAAAATGATGCCCGGATTCGAGCTGACATTCTGGTTTCGGGCCAACGGATGCGATCCAATTCCTGTCGCCGACGCCGCAATTAAGGGCGTAGCTTAGGCCGCCGTCGACGAAGAAGGACGAGGGATCCTCCGGACACCCGAGGAAGTCGAGTTTTAGTCTGGACAGCTCAGCATTCGAAACGCCACTCCGGTCGGACGATCTGCTGTTCCATGGTTGAGTCTTGTCCCAGCGGTCGTATGTGCCCTGCCCGTCCATGTACGGAAGCAGGTCCACGACCCAGCTCCGACCGTCGAAAATCACTGAGGCGTTGTCGTCGTCCCGTATGCGGTCCAAATAGTGAGCCTGCGCAGGAAAGCGGCCATCGTTCGTCGAAGCGAAGTTGAGAATCGCAACGGTAACGTTTCGCTGGTTATCCAGACATTGCGTGCGACGTGCTGGGCCTCGTGCGGTCCTCACCGCAGGCAGAAGCAGCGCCAACAGCACCAAACAAATAAGAACGACCGTTACCATTTCCAACAGCGTCAGTCCAAGCCGGTTTGAAGTATTCATCCTGTCTCACCTTGTTGTAGACGGTACTGTTCGATCGATTCTCGCCGCAAGGCGAGCACCAAAGTAGCCATCATCGCTCCGCGTGATGAGCCGCGCGGAATTCGGCCACGCACAATTTTTAGTCATCGTCCGGATGCACAGTTCCGTGTAAGCCTGCACGATCCGGACAAGACTTGAAGTCTATTCAGACTCCTCCCTGCGCGGCTCGTCACGCGGAGCGATGACGGCTACTTGGGGAACTCAGCCACGCCCTCTCAAAACGCGAACGTCGCTGGAACTTCCGGGACATCATTCTGCTTTTTCTCAAAACGGCGCGAACTCATTCCGCCAAAGCACGTCTAACCCTACACGAACGCCGTGACGTCAGAACCGGAACGGCACCAACGACAACGTTTAAACATAAGCCATCAGCTGTGTCGATTTTGAACCCAAATTATCTGAGCTGCCAACCAACGAACGGAGACTTCGGTTTCCGACCGACCAGCACATTTGCGTGTTTCGAATCTGCTTTGCGGGCTGAGACGGCAAACGGCTTTATTGACGGCATGCCCATAGCCATGCCGCATTTTTGACTCCTGACACTGTGTCGCGAAAGCAACGCAAAGCTCGGAGTCATCACTGACGCCGGGCTTTTTTTACGCGCCCGCAGCAACAGAAACGGGTCGGTAGCTGAGATGGTTTAGCGGCGGTCTGAAGAACCGCAGACGAGGATTCGAGCGCCTCTCGACCCACTGAGGCCACTGCCTCTGACGAATCACATGACCGATCGAAAGTGCTCCCGCCGATCATTCAGTATGGCAAGTCAATACATCGCCGACGGTCAAGTGACCACTGGAGCCTCATAAGCTCCGACAGTCAGGTGCAAGTCCTGAGTCGGCTACTTTCACCAATAACAAATAACAAAACGGCGCGGTCGTCTATTGGAAGGACACGCGGGCTTTCACCTCGTGGACGCCGGTTCGAATCCGGTTCGCGTCAATCAATCTGCTATTCAGAACAACATGGCCTGTTAGTGAAATTGGATATCACGAGACGCTTCGAACGTCTTATTCCGGGTTCGAATCCTGGGCGGGCTACTTGATCACGAGAAGTGTTGTCGATGGTTCGACAACACTTCTGATAAAGCACTCCACGAGGTTCGATTCCCTCGCGGCGGACTTGATCAATTTCGTTGGCACTGTCGTCTAACGGCAAGACTCCTGTTTTGTAATCAGGCGATGCGGGTTCGATTCCTGTCGGTGCCTTTTGAACACCTAGCACTCGGCGTTGCTTCAGAGTGGGATCTGAGCGTGGCTGTAACCCACGTGCCTTCGGGCCATGCGGTTCGATTCCGTACGGCGCCATTTGCATACAACCGTGCGGGCGAGCCGGTGCTCAGTTGGCTTTCATAAGGCCGACCTGACGGGATCAACACCCGTGTCCGCGATTTAAGATTCCGAAATTCAGAATGTGTAAACGGGGCTGCCGGAAGGTCGGACTTTTCCTTTGCACGGAAGATGGCGGGGAGCGTTACCCCGCGGCTCCATTCTCGATCAACGAATTTACAAGCAAGCGTGATGCTGTTCAGACCAGCGGCGCTCTGCGTGCCTGTTCGCAGGATTCACGTGGCGTGTTCCGAACATGGGTTATGAACGGAACAGCATCGACGTGGTAGCTCACTGGGTAGAGCATCAGGCTACTAACCTGACGGTAGCGGGTTCGAATCCCGTCCACACGACCCGTTCGGTTGTGAACCGAACCACCCCCGAACGCGACTGCGTTCACCAATGGCCCGAGGAAGACGAACGATTGTTGGATCGACGGACGATGGCATTTCGTGAGGTGATCTGGATTTGCGGCATCGTCGCGAATCTGTCACCCGCGACAATGTCCGTCGCACCGCAGCATGCACGGCTCGCCCTGCAGTTCACGGATACCGCCTTCCGAATGTGTGGTTGAATTCGAAAAACTCAGATCGAGGACGCTCGCGGTAACGCAGCGGCCGCCGAGATGACGCCGTCGAACAACGCCACACAATTCGGTCGGCTCAAGCGATACTCCGCGAGTCCACATGTGATCGGCAAACGTTTCGTCTTCCGACGGTTTTGAAATCAAACCCGTTCCCAGGCTCCGGTTTGGAAACGCAGATCCCGGAAGCGTTGCTTGCCGAAAACAAAAAGACAGATTGTCAGCGAAATGTTGTGCGACGAAGCAGAGCTTCGTGAATAGGTGTTCCCAGGCTGGAGCGTGGGAACAAGACAAGAGAGGGAAAAGAAGATGATGTTTAAGCGATTCAAAATCCGAACGTACGAAGTTGGCCTGGAATTCCGTGAAGGCGAATTCCGTGGTCTGCTGCAAGCCGGTACGTACTGGCGTTTCGATCCACTTCGCAAAGTGCAGGTGGGCGTGGTGTCAAAGCGAGATCCATGGCTGCAGCACGACAAGCTCGACGTCATCGTCAAGTCCGGCGCACTCGCCGACCACGCGATCGTTGTTGATCTGAAGGACCACCAGCGAGCTCTGGTGTGGGTTGAAGGTCGCTTCAGCCACGTGCTGCCAGCTGGCCTGTACGCTTACTGGACCGGTGTGAAAAACGTAAAGGTCGACATCGTGGATGCTCGATCGGTTCGTTTCGAACACACGGACCTGCGTGTGATTGCGGCTTCGCCAATGGCTACGCGAGTACTCGACATTTGCTCGGTCAACCGGCAGTGTGTCGGCGTTCTGTTTGTCGACGGCAAGTTCGTCGACACGCTGTCGCCGGGCCAGTACGCGTGGTGGAAGGGTGCCGGCGACGCGAAGGTCGTGGAAGTGGACACTCGCGAAACGACCGTAGACGTCAGCGGCCAGGAAATCATGACGCTGGACAAGGTGTCTCTGCGCATGAACGCGGCCGTGACGTACCGAGTTATCGACGCAGTGAAGGCAGTGACGTCTACGGACGATTACTGCCAGTCGCTTTATCGAGAAACTCAGCTCGCACTGCGAGCCGTGGTCGGAACTCGCGAGCTTGATATGTTTCTGACGGAGAAGGAAGCCGTCGCAACGGATATCGAGGATCTCGTGAAGCGGCGTGCCGGTGAACTGGGTCTGCAAATTGCTTCGGTCGGAATCCGAGATGTGATTCTGCCGGGCGAGATGAAGGACCTGATGAACCGCGTGACGGAAGCGAAGAAGGCGGCAGAAGCCAACCTGATTTCGCGCCGTGAAGAAACGGCTGCCATGCGTAGCCAGGCGAATACCGCAAAGGTACTCGCCGACAACCCGACGCTGATGCGACTTCGGGAACTGGAAGTTCTGGAGAAGATCGCGTCCAACGGCGAGATGAACATTGTGCTCGGCGAAAAAGGACTGGCCGACCGCGTTGTGAATCTGCTGTGAACCAGCCGGCTTCGGATTCGCTGTAACAAGCGGCCCCGGGGCCGGCTTTTTTGCATTGCGGCTGGAAAAAAACAGGGAATTCACGGGCATTTGCCAATCTTGAATGCCCGAAACTGAACTTGCCGTGATCTTCTAATCGCCGTATTCTCCATGCCTTCTTCGGCCTGCACCGACAGGATGTCGCTGCGCCGAGAGACCAGAGTCCAATTCGGAAGAATCCGCACGGAAGCGAATCGCTGAAACACACCGAATTCACAACTGAACAGTCCACCGCGCGGTCGCACGGAGGCCGCTCGTGAAGCTGCTGCAGCGCTACATTTTGGGCGAGCTGCTGCGGGTCTTCGCATTGCTGCTAATTGTACTCACCGTCCTGCTGGTGTTTGTTGGCGTGCTGCGCGAGGCGGCAGACCAGGGCATGGGGGCCAAGCAGATCCTGCAGATTCTGCCCTACGTCGTGCCCAGCATGTTGCCGTTTACCATTCCCGCCACTCTACTGCTGGCCGTGACAGTCGTGTACGGCAGGCTGGCCGGTGACCTGGAAGTGACCGCGGCCAAGGCAGCGGGCGTCAATCCGCTGCGCCTGCTGATGCCGGCATTCGTGCTGGGAATCGTGCTGGCGTTTGCTTCGTTTGGGCTAACCAACTACGCAATCCCCTGGGCCATGGGAAATATCGAACGAATCGTGACGCAGGCCATGGAAGAAATCTTCCTGGACCTGCTGCGTTCGCAACACACAATCAGCGAACCGGAAAAAGGATATTCCATCACAGTTGGCGACGTGTCACCCACCGGCGTCCTGATTGATGCGACGTTTCGCTATCGCAACGGAAATCACGAACAAGTCACGATGCGCGCCAGCTACGCAAAAATCAGCTTCGACCTGGAAAACAAACAAGCGTTAATCGAACTGAAGAACGCTCGCGGTCGCGTTCCCGGTCGTGATACCGAAATGATGCTGGACGGGCAGGTGATTCCGTTTCCGATGGATCTGCAGCTCACCAAACCCAAACCTCGCTACATGACAATTGACTCCATCCGCAAAAAGCTGCACGAATTCGAATCCGGAATCGTCACGAACAAGCTGCAGCGAAATCAGGAAGCTGCCATGGCAATGCTGACCGGCGACTTTCAGCACTTGGCCAGCGAACAAATGAAAGAATACGCAGGCTACACCAAATTCGCGAACGGTCGACGACGACGCTTTGAGACGGAAATCCACAGCCGCTACGCAATGGCGGGAAGCTGTCTGTTTTTCACATTTCTGGGAGGCCCGTTTGCCGTCCTGCAGGCTCGCAGACAGTTCATCACCAGCTTCATTATGTGCTTCCTGCCGATCCTTCTGGTGTACTATCCCGTCATGTTCCTCATGGCCAATCTCGGCAAATCAGGCTCCGTGGATCCGACCTGGGCCATGTGGGTCCCCAACGCAATCCTCGCCGTCGCCGCCACAGTCGTGCTAAAAAAAGTGATCCAGCATTAGCCGGTATGCCGGTACGCACCGGCGGGCGATTGGCGTGGTGGGCTGAAGAGCAGGGCGTGAACTGAAGCGCCGGCGGTGCTTCCGTTGGTCGCGGGTGAGGATCCGGGCTCTCCGGGTGCAAACAGCGTAGGCGGCTGGCTGTGGCTTATGGCTTTCGGCGTTACACATACAAGAGCCTCATGTTGTGCCCATGGCGCTTGTCGGCGCTGTATGCCGGTACGCACCGGCGGGCGATTGGCGTGGTGGGCTGAAGAGCAGGGCGTAAGCTGAAGCGCCGGCGGTGCTTTCGTTGGTCGCGGGTGAGGATTCGGGCTCTCCAAGTGCAATCAGTGTGGGCGGCTGGCTGGGGCTTGTGGCATTTCGGGTGTGAAAGCCACGGACGTGGTTCCGTGCGAATTTGCGGACGCGATGTGGCATGCGTCTGGCCAAAAGCTCCGCTCGGCGTCGACGGGTGGGTGGCGTTGGCATGCTGGACGCTGGTCCTTTTGTACTTTTCAGAATATGGTTCCATTGAATACGCACGACGTCCCGCTTCGTTGGTCGCACAGTTTAGAAGAACAGGTCTGATGCATTCCGTGAAGAAAATTACTGTTGGTGTAGAGATGCCGGAAACTCGGCCATGGAACGCTGCCAACATTGCGGCGCCCAGTCGGCTGGCCGTCCGTCAGGCTTTTGGCGTGGCCGAAGCTATGGGAGTTGCGGTCACTCTGGTGTCCGTGCTGCCGGAAATATCCTACGGTTTTTTTGGTTCGGACGAAGCCGTCGAAAGTCAGGCCGAAACGGACCGCACCGAAGCCGCAGCGGTGCTTGAAGATCTGAAACAGCAGTATTCCGAGAAGTCCAGTCGGCCACTGGAAGTGACAACCACTGTCGCCTTTGGGCGACCATGGTTCCAAATCCTGAAAGCAGCCGGCACCGCGCGCGACAACTTGATCCTGTGTGGAACTCGGCACAAAGGGGCCGTCAGCCGCCTGTTGTTTGGCAGCACTGGCCTGAAGCTTCTTCGCAACGCAGTCGGTCCCGTCTGGCTTGTGAACCCGCGGATTGACGACGATGCAGATCTGGACGTCCTGGCAGCGACCGACTTGACCGATGTGGGCGAAGACGTGTTGGCGACGGCTGTGGCTCTCGGCCAGGCGTTGCCCGTGCGACTGAACGTGCTGCACGTCATCGACAACGAATTCGACAGCCAAATGGCCCACACTGGCGTGTCTGCAGAAGAACTGGCAGGCTATCGTCAGAAGGCCAAATCCGACGGCGAAGACAAGCTTCACGAACAACTGTCCGCCACGGATTATCGCACCGTTCCTCTGGGCGTACAGACGCATATCGCAGAAGGCCCGCCGGACGCCTGCATCCTTTCAGCCATTGAACAGATGGATATCGACCTGTTAATTATGGCCACATCGGGGCGCGGCGGCATTCCCGGCATGCTGTTTGGAAACACGGCCGAACGACTGTTGCCGGAACTGACCTGTTCGTTGCTGGCCATCAAGCCGGACGATTTCCAATGTCCGATCTCATTAGACTGACTACTTAGCGGGCTGGTCCCATAATCGATACGGATCGTCCCACTGCTTTTGCTGCGTAAGCAGTAACGCCTCCAATTCTGCACGCTTGTTCGCATAGGCGGGGTCTTCCGCAAGATCCTTTTGATGGGACTCCGGTGTGTGCCCTGTCAGCGCGACGACATCAGGTGATTGATGTTCGTGAAGGAATTCCTGAGGGTTCTTGTTCAGGTCGAACAGTTGAGTCTCCTGAACGGCGCCGTCCATCACGTCGTACTTAATCAGCTTCCAGCCGTCGGCCGTTTTAACGCTACGCATACCCGGTTTTGTTCCGCCACAGTAGACGCCATACAACACGTCGCGAACACGTTGTGCTTTGCCTTCCAAAACGGGTCGAAGGCTCTTGCCATCTGCACCGTCGGGGATATCAATCCTCGCAAGATCACACATCGTCGGGAAGACGTCGGACAAATAGCTGAACCCCGACGCTGTGCTGCCCGGTTTGATTCCCGGCCCACTCACTAAAAACGGAACTCGCCAGGTATGCTCATACAGGTTCTGTTTGCCCATCAAGCCGTGGCGACCAATGGCAATCCCATGGTCAGAAGTGAAAAAGACGTACGTATTTTCAAGCAGCCCCATCGATTCCAGTTGATCCAGCACACGACCAATTTGCCGATCGATGTTCTCGATGCACGCATACTCACGGCCGATTTCGTTACGAACCGCAGCCTCAGAACGTGAGGCCATCACGCCGGCAACTTTCAATTCATCACGCAAGTTCGGATGTCCATGAAAAAACGGGTGCGCCGGAAGATAAGTCGCCGGAAGCTCCGGCGCGCCGGGAAGAAAATCTACCGGCGGATCACTCGCATTAACCGCGTGGTATTTCGCCAGAAGCTCGTCGGTGCCGTTCCGCGGATCATGCGGATGCGAAAAACCGAGAAACATTAAGAACGGACTGTCGTCGTTCTTCGCTTCGCGCTGCTGCAGAAAGTCCAACGCTCGCTGGCCGTGGAACTGGCTGCCAGTTTCTGCATCCGTACCTCGCTTGTCAGCCATGTCGTGTCGCACGGTGAAGTGTTCGTTGGCCGCCTTGAAGGTATTGCCTCGCTTACACGTCCTAAATGTGTCGTAGCCTGCTGAGTTGAACACAGCCGCCATACTCTGTTGAGCCACCTCTTTGGCGTTGTACTGTTTGCCGGCCTTCTTGTTTTTTGAGCCGGGAATTTGCCACACGCTGCGCCCCGTCATGATCATCGTCCGCGACGGCAGGCAAACCGCGCCGGACCACGAACCCATGTGATGCGCGTCGTGCAGCAGGATGCCTTGCTCGGCAATGCGGTCGATGTTAGGCGTCTGGCACACATCATTGCCATACGCACCGACCGATTGTGGCCCCTGGTCGTCGGTGAGTATGAACAGAATGTTGGGCCGTTCTGCAGCAGCGGCGCAGCGGACCAACAATAACAACACGAGAGTATGGCGAAGTGCGGATTTCATTGTCGAGTCCCAGCAGAAAGGCAAGGTTGGATACCGTGAACATAGTAACCAATCTTTGCTGCGACGTTCTACGACACGCCCCGCCACGACGTGGCGAAACCACAATCGACCGGCATAACGACAGAAAGCCCGGCTTTTCGAAAGCCGGGCTTCTGCTGTAATGGTCCAAAGTTTCGTATAACGCTATGCCAACACTGAACTCAGCCACTGTGGGTCCTGGCCACTGAGTGTGCATTCGACCCGAACAATCAACGGCCATACGCCCGCGTATCGTCGCGCCACTTTTCTGGATTCCGCCTCGAGTCCCGCGGCTCCGGTCGCATAGAACTCAAGCAATCCCGCACCGTGATGCTGTCGCAGCTGCCGAGCGGACAAAGCTGACCAGTCTGGCGGTTGACGAAGGCCAAGCTGCTGGCCCAGCCATCGCAGATAGTAGAGCCGGTTGTCTGCAGAATGCCAAAATCGCTGTGGCACAGACGTAAACAGCCAGGGCTTCCAATCCATCTCAGGCAAAATTTCACGTACCGCTCGCTGAGGGGAATCCTGATAAAAGGTCCTCAACAAACCGGCCCCATGGTTTTCGTAGAACGACGTTTTGGTGATGCGATACCAATCGGAAGGCAACACAAATCCAAGCTTGGCACCCAGCCAGCTCATGTAGGCCCGGCGATTCTTTGCTTCCTGCCAGAAACGGTTAGGAGTATCGCGGAACTTCCACGCCAGCCAGTTGTATTCTGGCATGTAGTCTCGAACGCAGGCGGATACTGAATCACCGAATTCGCCGTGCAACAATCCGCCGCCGTAGTTCCCTGAGAACGTCTGCTTGACGACGCCGTACCAGTCTTCCGGTTGAGTAAACCCGAGTTCCTTTTCCAGCCATGCCATGTACCGATGACGGTTCTCCGGAATAGTCCAGTACTTCGGCGGAACCGAATGGAAGCGCCACGGCAGCCAGTCGTAGTCGGGGTAGAATTCTCGAAGTGCCGCGTGAACTGAATCCTGGTACTGAGTACACAGCAGGCCGCCACCGCAATTGGATTTGAAGTGCGACTTACGCACGACGTACCAATCCTCCGGCTTATGAAAACCGCAGCGCTCACCGAGCCACCGGATGTACTGAATCCGGTGCTCTCGACGGTCCCAGAACCCGTTGGGAACTCGCCCGTGAAGCCATGGGTGATCGGCAAATGCTGACATTATTACGTACCTATTTATCTTGTCGCACAACACTGCAGGCTTGCAGGCGTGAGTCGTCGGGAGAGGAAAGTTGGAGGGAACAATGCAGGCAAGCGTCACAAACAGTTCCGTGCCCATGTCGCCGAAAGGGGGGCAACGGAAGGTGGACGGCCCTGCGAGGCGGAACCTTACAAAGGCCATATGAAGCCTGTATGAGGGGAGACAGCACCGAAGTGCCACATTGAGAACCTATCCGAAATTCGGCTATGCTGCCCGAAATTCAGGACGAACCCAAAAGGTTAAACCCCAACGTAGCTTAAAGGCATCGCGAAAACTCCATTGGTCACACAATTTTCATGCGTCCGAAACACGCCATGCAACAACCGTGCCATCCGCAATTGCGACGCTAACTAGCTCGCTCGCTTTAGCTGCGAAAGCCCTGAGTTTTCTGTGGTAGCAGAGGAGTTTTTTTGGAAAACAATCAATTCCTTCGGTGCCAAATGAAGGCGTCCACCCGTCAGACGGTACGCCGCCGAAGTGCCTCGAAAGTACGCGAACTTTGCCATGCGAGCGGGCAGGCGGCCATGTGACGGCATGGCTTCCGGGTGAGATTCACGGACCTCAAACCCAACACGAGACGCCATTCGCACAAGCGCCTCGGTGGTGTAGAAAAAGAAGTTCACACCAGCATTTAACCGTAGCGAGCAACCGAAGAATAGCCGGCACAACGGACCTGATCCCGTGAGCATCCGGTAATTCTGCCCCGGAAATTCGACCACAAAAAAGCCGCCCGGTTTCAGAATGCGATACATCTCCGCAAGGTCCTCGTTAGGCGTCCGGTGGCAATTAAAGGCGTCCAGCGAGCTGACAACATCAAACGATTCGGCGGCGTAATTCTGTTCTGCCAGGTATCCCTGGCGGACGTTCAGCCCGAAGCGCTGTTGTGCGAATTGTGTGGAAACTGCGGATGGTTCCACGCCTTCCACCCGCCAGTTTTCTGCGTCGTCGAACTCTTTCAGAAAGTATCCAGAAGCCGTGCCGACATCCAGCAGGCGACCGCCGTCGGGAACCAGTCGCCGAACAATGGCCGCTTCGCGTTTCAGACTTTCCTTTCTAAAGTTTACGTAGTGAAGCTCCGTCGTCTCTTCAGCGTCAACATGCTCGCTGCGGAAGAATTCTTCGGTGTCCTCAACGGAATCACATTCCCCCACAAACATCAACGAACACTGCACGCAGCGCACGACCGGCAGATCATGACACTCGCCCACCAAAGTGCGATCGGCTGGTCCGCAGACGGGACATTCGGTTTCAATTTTGTTCGTCATGCAATCAACCCTATTCAACACCCGACCAAACCAGTTGCTCTAGCGCAGGAATACAACCATCAGCAGCAACGCCGCCGCAGAACCGAAGATCATTCCGACCGGAACGCCGAGGTGCTTTCTTTGACTGTACAGCAGCCACAACCGGGCCATCAATAAAGTCGATTCGCCCACAAACCAGCCGAGTGCTCCGGCGGTCCACCATGACAGGTTTCCATGAAACGTGGTCGCCAACAGCAACGTCGTCAGGCCCAGCAGCACGGCCGTCACGTCATGCCAATTCAATTCGAAGGCGTTCAGAGTAAACTTCAACCCCATGTTTACGCACGACACATAAAGCCCTGGCATCAATAGCACCATCACGCTCGCGACGTCGGTCAGGCTTTGTGATGAGAACCAGGCAGACAACGGCACGACCAGCAGAATGCCGAGCACACACACTGGCAGAAAGACGGCCGTCACCAGAACCATCTTTCGCCGCACAACCGCTCGCACGGCATCGGCATCGCTCGCTTCGACGGCTCGGCTCAGTGGCGCAAACGACGACACGAAAATGGCCGTCGCAATCGCGCCTGAGGTGCTCACAAACTTGAAGGCAGTCGCATAAATTTTGTAGTCATGCACCGTCGCATACGCTTCCAGGATGTACAGACTGGTCCGTTGAAAAATGCAGGTCAACACGAGTGCGGTGCCCAACGGAAACACGGCTGCGATCGTGCGACGGATGGGTTGAAGTGTTGATGTTCCTTCCACCGAACGAACAAACAGCGGCTTGGAAATTGGCAGCCGCCATTCCACAGCCAGTCGCATGATGTTGCCACCTAGCCAAATCCATAGCAGTCCGGTCAAAGGCAATCCGGCGATGGCACCGACGGCCATACCCGCGACGATGGCAACTCGTGAACCAATGACCACAACGGCTTCGATGTCCAGCCGCTCACGACCTCGCATGTGCCAGAGGAAAGGATCGGTTCCAGGCTGAGTGGCCGCGATCAGAATACACAGCAGGAAACCGCCCAGCGTCAGCGTGTTTAACGGAAGCAGTGAAAGTGCAATCGCAGCGACCACCGTGTAGAAGATTTTGATCTTCCATGATTGCCGCATGACCGCGCGAGGGTTATCGGTGACGGAAAATTCGCGAGTTGCCCAGAGGCGGACGCCGTAGTCAGACGCAATCTCCAGCGGCCCGACCAGATACCCGGCCGTCAAAAACGCGGCGTAGTCGAGGTCGTCCATAATCCGAAACAGGACGCACAATAACCCAAGTTGCAGCGCCGAAACTAACGCGTTGCCGCCGGCGTTGCTGAGTATGTTGCGTCCAAATCGTCCGGGCTTTCTCATCTCTTCCTTGAATTTCGCAACTGGGGTCCTACGGTCCCAGCCTGTCCTTCTTATTGCAGTTAAAAGCCACGGCCACGTTTCTAACGCGGCGCCGGGCAGCAGCTCATTCGTTGCTCAGCAGTTCTGCGTTCGCGTCTTCCGGCGGACCAAAAAACACCAGCGAGATCACGATCCAGTACAGACAACACAGCGGATTATTGTTCAGCACATACTGAGTATTCGCGAACTCGCGGCCAACGAAAAACAGCAACAGGCAAGTCGCGATCGCGCGTTCTTTGCTTTGAAATGAGAAGCTTTTCCACACGAGCTTCTTAATCAGCACCGCATAAAACAGCAGCCCGAGTACCCCGAACATTCCAGCGGCTGACAGAATCCAGTTGTGCGGATCAGACCCGTAGTAGCCCAACACAGTTTTTACGAACACAGGAAAGTGAGTCAGCCCATAGCCGAACAACCAGTCGCCGGTGTTCATAAACTGGAGTGTCGCCTGCCACATTTCTCCGCGAACACCAAGGCTCTGAAGATTCTTCAACCGCATGATGACAAGCAACTCACCCCACGGAATATCCATCACCAGAATCAGCGGAGCCGTTAACGCGCCTGCCAGAATCGTGTAGCGTGGTGAAAGAGTCCACGTCATCGCGGCCGTGCCGACAAGATAGAAGACAAACATCGTGCGTGCCCCGCCGAGAAACGAGGCCGACATACCAATCGCAAAAAACGCTGCAATAAACTGCGGTGAAATATTCGGCGACCTTTTGTAACGCAGAATTATCAGCATAAACAAACCTGGCACCGAGGCCAGGATGTTGGGCGACAGAAACGGGCCCGTCAGTCGAGGCATCCCGCGCGCACCGCCATGGATCATCTGAAATAGTTGCCGCATCTCTTCCGCGCCCTGCGGAGACGCTCCGAACATCGGCCCACGAACAACCTGCAGCCCAGCGATTATGAAGATGTGACACAGGATGCAAACGGCCATCGTTTGAACACGAATCGACGACAGCGGGTCAGCTGAGAGTTCTCGATGAGCCAGATAGCCGGTGATCATCATCATCGCCATCAGACAGCCGATGATGGCATACGGTCGCGACGAAGATTGCTGATGAAGGCCAAAGTGCTGCTGGACGGCCGAACTACAGACCCCATAGACCACAAGCACCAAAGCGAACCGTAGCAGTCCGCGAAATTCGCGAGTTTCCGCCGTCATTGGAGCGGACATGCGATTGATCGCCGCAGTAAAAATCATCAGCGCAGAAATACCCGCGACAGCAACGTAGTCGAACATCATCACCTGACCCGGCGCATCCTGGATGGACAGGACCATCATCAGGATGCAGCTGCGCCATTGAGGCAAGAGGGCGGCGGCACCGATCGCGAAGACGGCGGCGTCGTACCGCGTTTGCAGGCCCATTCCGGCCAACGCAAAATAGGCAATGGCGAGCAGCACGCCCTTGAGCACTTCGGCCTGAACCACAGACGCAGATATCGTCAGCGCAAGCGGGTCCGAATACGCCTGGCTTGTCAGCGGTGGTGAATAGGAAGGATGCATGGCGGGCAGAAATCCGGCTACGCGGCGGCGGGTTGCGGTGTCGCACCGAACGGCAATCGCTCGGCGGGGCTGCCTTCCAGCCATGACGTGGGGACGACTTCCGGAAGCAGTTCTTTTAGCAACTGCAGATCAGAATCCAGAAGCGACGTGGCCTCAGGCGAAAACACTTCTGAGAAGTCGATTTGAGGCCGACCTTTGTCGACCAATAACCAGCGAATCACCGTTTCACGAAGTTGAGTGCGTCGGTAAACCCAATTCATCGCCTGCCGTGTTGGTGGAAACGAGCGGGCAAGACGCGACGCCGACATCATGACTTTGGCCAAGCCGACGGAACGCAGGTCCTGAGATTCGTTCACCTTTTGGTCGTACTGCTCCGGCACGAAGGCAGCATCCACGCCAACGAAGTCGTACAGGTTTTGAGCGAGTTCCAAACCGTCGGTGGCAACGTCTTCAAACAGAAAGATACCAATCTGGTCGCGAGGGAAAGCTTCAAGAAACGGAGCCAACGCGGCAGCGTAACAACTGCGACGGACGTATTTCTGATCCTTCGACGCCAATGCCTGCAGATCAGATTTTGTCAGCTCAGCCACCTTGCCATACAGTACAGATGCGTCATGAAACAGGTGCGACATGGCGCGGCCGAAGGGGTTGCGCAGCATTACCAGAATTCGAGCGTCGGGGTACGTATCGCGAATTCGGCCCGCGACGCGCTCGTCGTCCATATACAACGGCGAGATCTCACCGGCACGCGCCGATTCGATGGCGAAGTGTTTGCGATACCAGGAAGCACCGCGTTGGAAGTTTTCATCGATGTTGAAATAGTTCAATTCCTTCGGCTGACTCATGCAAACCGACGGATGTTCATTCAGCATCGTCCACGCCCACGTCGTCGCGCTTTTTTCTGCGCCGATACCGATGAACGTTGGCGACCATGTCATGTTATTCATCCTTACGCGGCACGTTTTAAGAACGGACGAATATCGGCTTCCTCATCTTCGATTGCCTGCAGTACGCCGCATAGTTCCAGCAGTTCTTCAATCTCCGGATACGTCATCATGTCACCAGTTGCGCTGTTGTAAGGCTCAGTGACTTGCTTCCGCAGGATCGTCGGGTAGTCGTATTCGATTTCCTGATAGACGCTTCGAAAGGCGGGCAGCACCGTAAACATGTTCGGCAGCTCCCAGGTCCGGCGAGTCTCTTCATCGGTCATCAGTTCCTCGTAGAACTTCTCGCCCGCTTTCGACCCAATGTTGGTGACTTCAACGTCCGTCGGCGCGTGTCCGAATTCGGGAGCAAGCCGGTAGATCATCACGTGCGCCAAATCTTCAATTCGCATGACGGGCATTTTGGTGACAAAGACTTCGCCGCCGCGAGCCAGTTCTGATGCTTCCAGAACGAGGCTGCAGGCCTGCTTAAGCGTCATCACAAACCGAGTCATCTCGGGATCAGTCAGAGTCACCGGGCCGCCAGCTTTGATTTGACGTTCAAACACGGTGGCCACAGAACCACGTGAGCCCAGCACATTACCAAAGCGAGTCGAACTAAACACGGTTCGCTTGTTGATCTTCAGGCTGTTAGCGGAAGTGATCAGTCGCTCGCCCATCAACTTAGACGTGCCCAACACATTGGTCGGATTCACGCCCTTGTCTGAACTCGTGAAGATGACTCTTTCGACATTGTTGTTCAACGCCGCCTGAATCACATTTTTAACGCCGATGATATTCGTCTGCGTCGCATCGAAGGGCGACTTCTCGCACAGGATAACGTGCTTGAGCGCCGCCAGGTGAAACACGACGTCGACGCCTTCAAACAGCGTGTTCAGTCGGTCAACATCGCGAATGTCACCCACGTGGCAAAGTGCCGTCACATCCTGCAGGTTCTCTTCCGCAATCTGAGCATCCATTTCCTGTTCAAGAAAGAAGATCTCAGATTCGTTGCTGTCGATCACTCGAACTTCGGCAGGTGTTTGAGACACAATCTGGCGTACCAGTTCGCGTCCAACCGTGCCGCAACCGCCGGTGACGAGCACCGTTTTTCCAGTAAGAAATGCCATGAGATTGAGCCTTGCGAGAGAGAGTTTTCGTCAGTGGTTCTGAGATCTGGCTGTTGTGATTTGAGAACGCGAACTCAAGCGGCGCGATTGCGGTACAAGCCCGGATCCACAACAGCCGCCATCGCCGCCGTGTCCAGTCTTCCACCCAGATGGTCATTAATCGCCTGAATCGGTTCGTGGCTGCCGGACGCGATGTCGTTGTACGGAACTTCCACGCTGAAGATATGCGGTGCGGTGGCCAGCCAGTCCTGGAAGCGAGCAATCTCATGTTCGAACAACAACGCCATGCGCCGATCCGACACGCCCGTGGCGATTCCCTTGTTTTGCAACATCTGCTGCTGGGACGCCAGGATTTCTTTCAGATCTCGTCGCATAAAGATCACTTCGTAGCGATCATTTTCGGGCAGATCATAGAGCAGCTTGTAGACCATCTTCACAGCCCGGCCGGGTGCTTCGGCAAGCCAGCTTGAATCTTCCTTCGTGCGTTTCACGGCTTCGAATTCGTAGTAGCCGTTAGGATTGTCCAAATCCGCCGCGCGCAAGCCATCGCACAGTGGTGGCACTCCGCCGGCTTCGAGCATCTTCATCATCATCGAAGTGCCGGAACGTGGCAGGCCCGTGACGATGATCGTCTGATTTTTGTTGATGGCTGTCATGATTCTGAGTTGCTGGTTGCGGAGACATTGTTGACCGCGGAAGACGCCGAGGATCGCAGAGAGTTTTCGCGGGTCCGTTTCTTCACTCTGCGGGCCTCGGCGTTCTCTGCGGTTAGTCTGACTTCACCTTCACGCTGTGGCTTTCTGCTCGTTCGCACCGTCGATCAGTTGCCGAAGCTGGTTCTCAGTCAGTGCTCCGGTGCGGCGCCCGACTTCCTTGCCGTCTCGGAAAGCCACAAAGGTCGGAACGCCGGAAATCTGGAACTGCGCTGCCGCTTGCGGGTTCTGATCGATATTTAATGACAGCACGTCTGCCGAGTCCTTGTATTCATCGTGCAATCGATCCACCAGCGGCTGCATCATTTTGCAGGGAGGACACCACGATGCCCAAAAATCGACCAGCACAGGCCGCTCGGACTTTAAGACCTGTTCTTCAAATGTTGTGTCAGTCGTTTTCATCAGGCGGCTTCCTTTGCAGGGACGTCCGGTTTCCACGTTTCCAAAACCTTCAGCTCGCCGACTTCCCCGGACCACTTCGTTGTCGGGAACAGTTTGGATTCCTGAGCGTTGATTCGTGCGACCGCTTCCGGCTGCATCAAAGCCTGGAACATGCCTCGAACTTCGTCTTCGAACGTCGATTCTGACGCGAAACCAAAGTTATCTTTCAGCTTGTCGTGAATCACTTCGTACGGATGTTCTTCGGCTTCGACTCGCGGGTTTTCGATCCGTTGCACTTCTGTGTCGAGTCCGAATTCCGCACCGATTTTTGCCACCGTTTGAGCGATTTGTTTTACCGACATCACGTCGGTCACCTGGTTGACGACGTCATACTGACCTGGTTCCGGCGGAGCAGCAATCAAACGCGTGATACACTGCATTGCGTCTTTAAGAGTGATGTATCCTCGAAGCTGATTGCCGCTGCCATAAATCGTTAGCGGCATGCCGATAACGGCCTGAGCGACGAAGCGGTTCACGACTGTGCCCCACCATTCGTCGATGTCCAAACGAGTGGACAAAGACGGATGAGCGGCAAGTTCGTCAGACTGGTTACCGTAGATGACTCCCTGCATCACGTCGTAGCTTCGCAACCACCAGTATTTGCACGCTTCGTAAACGCTGAACGTGCCTTGCACTTTACTGACGTGATAAAAGCTGACAGGGTCGCGGGGTGTGAGTTCTCCACCGAGACTCCATTCTTCCCCCTTGTACTGCAGCACGGCGTCGCCGGGGAAAAGGCCTTCGAACAATGGCCGACCAGTCAAGGGGCTGCCGTATTCGCCCATCGTTCCAAGCTTAATAATCGATGCGTCGGGAGCGTGATCTCGCACGCCGAACAGCAAACCAAGTGTCCCAACAACATTGTTCTGAATCGTGTCGCAGGCTTTGTCGACATCCGCCATGCTGTAAGGGGCACTCGGAATTTCCGCAAACTGCACGATGGATTCCGGCTGCACTTCTTTGATGTAGGCGAACAGCGAATCGCGGTCCATCAAATCCATTTCGCGAAAATCAATCTCCACATCCAGATGTTCGTTGGCCGCTTTGACGCGATCTTCCATCGTTTCAATCGGAATCACCGACTGAGCGCCTCGGTCGTCAACCAGCTTGCGACGCAGCATGTTGTCGATGCCGTAGACCTTGCAACCCAGCTTCGCCAGCTTTAGCGCCAGTGGCCAGCCGAGATACCCGTCCATACCCAAAATCAGAACGCGCATGCCGTCCAGCAGATAACCGTTGTCGGTTTTCTTCCATTCGGTGCAGTGTTCGAACGTGATGGACGTTGGATCAAAGTAGCCGATCTCAGGCCGTCGCTTGCATTCAACCACAAGCTGTCCCTGAGCCGCCTTACGAAATGCGGCTTGGCCGCACGCGCGAAAGTCGACGTGCCCTTTGAATTCGACCGCTGGGCACGACCAGCAGGTTTGATTGGCGTTATGACAGTTGGTTTCGGACATTTTGAAGTGCTGACAAATTAACCGCAGAGGGCGCGGAGGACCGCAGAGAGAAAAATATGTTGGTTCTAGTAGTTATTGACGAGTCTTGTGATGCCGTCCTTCAATCGTTTGACGTTGAAGTTAATGAGGAGTCCAACATTTATTTGAGTGAGCTTTAGATAGGAAAGAAGCTGAGCCTATGAATATCAGTGGTTTCAGAGACTGCTTTTAGTTCGACGATGAGCTGGTTAGGGACAAGAACGTCGAGCCGATAGCCAGCATCGATTCTCTTTCCGTCGTAGACGATTGGCAATTCGATCTGTGAGCGGTTCGGAACCTCATTCTTATTCAGTTCATTAACCAGGCACGCTTCGTATGCAGATTCCAGCAAGCCCGGACCGAGCGCAGAATGCACCTTCATGGCGAGTCCGACCACTCGTTCCGTCAACTCGTTGATCTCTCCCACAACTGTGACTCCTCTGCGGTCTCCGCGTCCTCTGCGGTTAGACCCAAATCCTGAATTCTAAGCCGCCCTGCGTACGGCTTGTGCCTGCGGCAGGATCACATCAAGTACGTTTTCCACCTTCATGTCGGTCGGGATCTGCCCGAGGTTGTTGCCTCGCACGAAGAACGATGATTCGGTGTAGGTGTGCTTGCCGTTAATCGGCGTTGATTCGATGACTTCGGTCAGATTCATACGACCGGACAAAGCGACGTCTTTGGCGGGCAGCACAACCAGGTCGGGGGCTCGGTGAGCGAATTGGCCGTGATAGATGTCGGGGCCTCGGTGAACTTCGTCGGCAATTTTCTGGCCATTCACTTCCGTGGTGAGCAGGAAGTTGGTGAGCTTGCCGAGCAGCTCTTCCGCTTCCTCGGCTTTGACAGCCCCGTTGGGGTAGCGGCCTTCTCGATGAAGGTAGATACGGCCCGGGTCCATCGCGAAAGCTCGCGTTTCCGGAAGCATGTCGATGTAAGACGGACGATTGGATTCTCGCAATTGCAGGTAGCCATTCTGCGACAGCAGGCAGTTCAGGTTGACGCTCATCTTCTGAGCCGCAAAGCCATGATCGGAAACGGCTGCGATCGTTGTGTTGTCGTCAAGTCGTCCCAGAATTCGGCCAATCTGAGCATCGACCTCGTGATAGAAATCCAAATACGCCTGGTGATGTGGCGAAGAAGTGTCTTCGTAGTCTTCCCACAGATAGTGGTTCAGTCGATCAGTTCCGGTCAGCACAAACATTATCTGCTGCCAGTCTTCTCGGTCCCAATGGTGGTGCAATGCATCGCAACGAATCTTCATCACCTTGTGCAGTTCGGCGACGAAATCCGCTTTTCCTTTTTCGATCAATGACATGTCGGCGTCGACGGAATAGCCCAGATCTTCCAGCCATGGGAGTTGTTCTGCGGGATAAACGGCCTTATTCAAGTCCAGAGCCACAAAGCCACTGACCAGCATGCCATCCAGCGGTTGAGCGGGGTAGGTTTGAGGCACGTTCATGATCAGAGACGGCCCGGCGCCTTCTCGCTGCCAGAACGGTTTGGCTCGAAACGTACGAGATGACGTGAAGGCGAGCGTGTAGCTGCCATCGATCAAATCGGTGAACCCGTAGACGTTGTGTCCGCCGGAATCTTCGCCGGTGACGATCGACGCCCACGCTGCCGAAGAAACCTCCGGCATCGCCGACTTCATCGGTACCAGAGTTCCGGACGATAACAGCGCTTTGCTATTGGGCATGACGCCCGAATCAGCAAACTGCTGCCACATCCAGCGCGGCAAGCCATCGATTCCGAGTAGAAAGAGTTTCGGCATCCCTGCCTCCCTCTGCGTGATCCAATGTTTCCTCGACCCCAAACTCCGGTTCAGGACCTCAAATCCCCAGCCCAATGCTGGTCACAGTTTCAATTCTAAATGTATCCCAACTGCCGCAACCGTTCGGCAACAGCCTCAGAATCTTCTTCATCCATGAAGGCGTCTGCGGCACAGGATTCCTCCAGCATGCAGACGACGTAAGGAAGGTTGGTTGAGGCCAGTCGACGCATAAATTCATCGCCGCCCGCGCTACCGTCTGCCACAACGACAAGACGACTGTTGCCCTGCGACAGGATTGCCTGCAGAGAATCAATGTCTGGCGTATCGCAGGAAACCGGATAGGCGGCTCCCTGAGTCAGGCGGGGCAAACCGTCCGATGAAAACGAAAGCGAAGGGACTGACGCCGCGATCGAATCGCTCGTAAAGTTAACGATCACGTCGCCCGGCTCGGCAAAGTCGGCCAGTGCGTCACGAGTGAGATAGACTTGCGTGGACATTGTATTCAGCTGGAAGAAGGACAGGTTTGAGGCTTCAAATTTGATACTGCGATTGCCAACGTTTCATTGGCGTCCATTAGCGGTCAACTCACCTTCACCACCACCGCATGGCCGTTCAGGTTGTGCAGCACTATGCGGTCTTTCAGCGACCGCTGTTCTTCCACGCACTTCAGCACGCCATCGCATGCCTGAAATCCGTAGTCGTCGTAAACAACAATGCCGCCAGGAACCAAACGGTCCCAGACCCATTGGCCAATTTCCTTCGCCGACTGATACACGTCGACATCAATGTGGCACAATCGAAACGTCTGGTCTCCGATTTCGTGACCGGTGTCTTCCGGAAAAATGCCCTGCAGGATTTCGACGTTCATCAACTGCATGTCACGAGCCAGCTCGGTCACGAGTTCAGGCGACGTATCGGCGTGTTCACCACCGCCGTACGTTTCGTCCATGGCGGTGGCTTTGACGACACCAGTGAATGTGTCACACAGGTAAACATTGTCTGTGATGCCGCACGCCTGAGCCTGCGTGGCAATCAACGCTCCGGTGCCGCCGCGCCAGACGCCAACTTCCAGAATGGCGCCTTCAGGCAGCTTCGACGCCTGTTCTGTCAGTTGCCAGAGTTCGTAACAACGATACTTGTCGACCAGAGTGTGAGACTGAATCTGATCGAAGGCGTTGATGAACGCTTCATCGACGTTCCACGGCGAATACGTGGCAAACGGAAACAGATCTTCGTAAGCCAACGACGTACTTTTCGGAACCCGATTGACTCGAAAGCCAAATGTCCGAAACGCGCGCTTCACGGATGTTTTAAGAGCACTCATGCAAACCAACTTCCCTGTTGAGTTGTGAGTAGAAAAAACGCTGCCAATCACTAACCGGCAATTAACGTCCGAGTCAATTGCCGCAGTCGCAACTTCTGCAGCATATCCAACATCCAAAATCCCGCCAACACCAGTTTGACGGGTTGGCCCGTCGGCCGATTGGCGTGGGGGTCGGGTGACGGGACGGAAGCGGAATCGCCGGCGTTGCTCACGTTGTTCGCTGCTGAAGTGAATACAACTGCAAGCGGTTGGCAGCGCCGACAGTAATTCCTGCCTGCCGAAATGGAATTTCGGTTGCACCGAACGGTGCGCACGGAACGGTGCGCACGGAACGGTTACTCAAATGCAAGAATTGTCACGTAGATCGGGCGTCGAATCTGCGCATGCAGCGGCACGGCTTTAGGTCGCCTACGGCGAAGTGCAGCCTGGCAGGCTGCACCTACTGGCGCGTACCTCTCCAGCGAACAACGAGAGCACCGCCGGCGCTTAAGTTCCCACACCGTCACCCGCCTGCCACGCGAACCGCCCGTCGAGGCGTCTCGACCTTAGCTGGTCCGGCGAGTGGTGAGTTCGTAGACGGGCCATTCGGTCGCACAATCGTTGCAGTGGAAGCCGACGATTGTGGCCGTGCCGGGAATAGGCAGGCGGCTTTTCGGGCTAATGACGGCGTCCTGCAGTTCGATTGGTTCGATATCGAATTTTGCACATTCGGGGCAAACCGCGTTGTCGCGGATAACGCGAGCCCGATCGGCAGGCGCAGTCATGCGTCCGCTAATGATCGTGGTTCGGCTGCGAGAAGCGAACGGAAGAATGTCGCGTGCTTCCATCTGCTCTTCCGGCTCCCGTACTTCGGCGGGTGGTTCGAAGATGCGCAGTTTCAGTCGGTTCATCGTGATTCCTCCTTGATTCACGGCTACAGCCTTTCGCTGTGGGTCGCGATGGCTGGAATGAGCGTTCCGTCGCCCAAATTTCTCGTTACGAGAAGTCAGACAGCCTTCGTGTCGGCCAGAACTTTACGTTCGGAACGTCAAACACTCAACCTTCGATTCGAACATTTCACAAGCGGCAAGCTAGGCATTTTGGCAACGGTTTCGAATAGCGGACGTGGCGAAAGCCGTAGACGAGCCGCTATCACACAATCAAGAGTGTGCCGCAGTGCGACTGGCAACAGGATCTAGCCCTGCGGGGAGGAACCGGCGAATTGTGCCGGACACGCGGCAGACTAAATGGTTCGTATTCTGGATAAGATACGATCTGCGGGTGACTTTGTCCGAACGGCTCGAAACAATTCCGCCCATGAATACAAACTGGACACCCGATTCGTGGCAAACCCGGATCGCTCAACAACAGCCCGTTTACAACGACCAGGCGGCCGTCGCAGATGTGATCTCGACGCTTGGCCAGCTTCCACCGCTTGTCACGGCGTGGGAAGTCGACCGGCTGCAAAAGCAACTGGCCGATGCGGCGGCTGGAAAAGCCTTCGTGCTGCAGGGCGGCGACTGCTCCGAAAGTTTCGCCGACTGCAATTCGACAACCATTCTGCGGAAGCTGAAGGTGTTGATTCAGATGAGCCTCGTGCTGATCTGCGGTTCGAAGCAGCGAGTCGTCCGCGTTGGCCGGATTGCCGGCCAGTACGCAAAGCCGCGCTCGGCCAACACGGAAACGCGCGAAGGTGTGGAGCTGCCCAGTTATCGTGGCGACATCATCAATCGCAGCGGCTTCACCAAAGATGAACGCGAACCAAACCCGCAACTGATGCTGCGAGCCTACGAACGATCGGCGCTGACGATCAACTACATTCGCGCGCTAAGTGAAGGCGGATTCGCGGATCTGCATCACCCGGAGAACTGGGATCTGGAGTTCGTCCGCAACACGCCCGGTTCTCGCAAGTACCAGCAGTTGCTCGAATCACTCAGCGATTCCATCCGCTTTATGGAAGTCGTATCGGCCAACGAACTGGACCAACTTAGCCGAGTCGATTTCTTCACGTCCCACGAAGGGTTGCACCTGCTACACGAGCAGGCTCTCACTCGGCAGGACCAGCGGCAAAACGGCTTCTACAATCTCAGCACGCACATGCCGTGGATCGGCGACCGCACGCGCGCAATTGATGGAGCTCACGTGGAATACTTCCGCGGCATCAAGAACCCGATCGGCGTGAAGGTCGGCAATACAATCGCGGGCGACGAGCTGATCGACCTCGTGAAAGTTCTGAACCCGGAAAACGCGCCGGGCCGGCTGACGCTGATCCACCGCTTCGGAGCGGAAAAAATAGCGGGACGTCTGCCGATGCTGATTAATGCCGTGCAGCAGTCAAACCTGAATGTGTTGTGGAGTTGCGATCCGATGCATGGCAACACTCAGGCAACTCGCAACGGGTACAAGACTCGTTCATTCGACGAAATCACGTCGGAAATCCTCACCGCTTTTCGCATCCATAAAGAATGCGACAGTCGGTTGAGCGGCATACATCTTGAGCTAACCGGAGAAGACGTGACCGAATGCGTCGGTGGCCCGGCCAACCTGACAGAATCCGACTTACATCGAGACTACCGTAGCCAGGTAGATCCTCGACTGAATTACGAACAGGCGATGGAAATTGCCTTCCTGCTGTCCGAAGAGATGAAGTAATCGGGCTGGAATGAGTTCACTTATTGGGCCTTTTGCTCTCGCCATTTGCGAAATTCTTCGACGTAGTCCCATTCGAAATTCGGTTGCCGACGGTACTTCAGATCGCGGTTTGACAACTGTTGCTGCACAAACGCGTTCACGTTGTCGGCATCGCTAAGTGGATCGCGTGTGCGACGTTGAAAGTCGTGCAGCGCTTTTATCAGGCGGTCTTTGTCTGCCGCATGTTGGTCACTGTCCGCCAGATTGTTCCATTCGTACGGGTCTTCCTGCAGATCATAGAATTCGTATCGTGGCGGCTTTTCCCACACAGCATACGCCCGCTCAATTGGCGCAGGCACGTTCCTGCGTTCATCTTTCCTGACGGCGGAGACCACCGCAAACGGATGAGATTCATCCAGGTACGACCTGGAGATCAGATTGTCGGTGCCGGGCTGAGGATTCGAGATCAGCTTGAAGCGACGGTCGCGCACCGAATGCTGAACAAAGCAGTTGCCGGGAAACGACCCCGTCGTCATAGCAAATATGAACTCGCGCCAGGGAACTGACGCGGCGTCAGTCAGCAGGGGCTTTAGCGAGCGACCGGATAGCGCGCCAGGAACAGGGCGGTCGACGGCGTTCAGTACTGTCGGCAGGATGTCGATGATCGACACGAGTTCCTGCCGCACGGTGCCGGGCAACGCTTGGCCCGGCCAGCGGACAATCATGGGAATGCGCAGCCCGGCTTCGTAAACAGTTCCCTTGCCTCGCGGAAACTGAGCACCATGGTCGCCAATGTAAATGACGAGCGTGTTGTCAGCCGCTCCGCTTTTCTGCAGGGCCGTCAGAAGTTGGCCGACTCCGTCGTCGAGGCGGGCCATGCAGTTGTAGTAGTCGGCCACGACCTCGCGAAGACGTTCCGAATCCGCCCCAACCCACGGCAGCATTTCCACGTCGCTGCCGGTCTGCACAGTTTCCGGGCGACCATGAGCCTGCCGAAGGAACGGTAGGTGGGCATCGGGAAAATTGACGGAAAGAAACCACGGCTGCTCGTCGGCACTCTGCCAGAATTTTTCAGCAGCGGCCACGTAAGCAGTCACATCTTTGCGGCGTTGAAAATTGGCTGAGGGGATGGCCTTGAAGTCAAACGGAAACGCGGATTCCGGATTGACGTGAAGTTTCCCGATCAACCCGGTCCTGTAATCTGCCGCCTGCAGTAGCGTGACGATATTCGGAGTGTCAGGCCGATACAGCGAAAATTTGTGCGTCGCCAGGCCAATCTGCCCGTTCTCGTGCGAATACAGGCCCGTCAGAAAAGACGCTCGGGACGGCGAGCAGACGGAATAGGTCACGAACGCATTCTCAAAGCGAACCCCTTCGCTCGCCAGCCGATCAAGGTTGGGAGTGCGGGCGAACGAATCACCGTAACAACCAAGTTCCGGCCCGTTGTCTTCGGAAACAATCAGCAGCACGTTCGGTTGCGTTTCTGCGGCATCCAGCCTCGGCAGACCGGCCACGCACAGCAGATGCAGAACGATAAGAAGCGTGAAAATTTTCATGACCTGTTTCCTTCAGAGAAGCACGTCGTCCCTGCTGGTAACAAACGTTAGGAGTAAAGAGAACGAAGACAGCGTCCGCGAGTAGGATGGCCATCGCCCATAATCAATACACCATCGGTGGGCAGTGCCCACCCTACCTCACTGTAGTCTGCCCGGTCGCCGCTGAGTTGGCAACTGGCCTTTCATTGCGGCGCGTCGCGGAAGAAACGGCTGAAGCGTTTCCGGCGTGGTGCTGTAAGGCGCTTCGAGCGGCAAGAGGCGATTCCGAAATTGCGAGGCTCTCTCCCAATGCCATGCGATAACCGCTGACGAGGCTCTGCCGACCACGATGGCCGCCCTTCTCAACACCAAAGCTTAACCCGCTTCTGCAGTTCCTCAGGCATTCGAACGCGGAGCGCATGGCGGGCCTGAGCTTCGTGGGTTCGGGTGCTGAGGTGGCTGAGGATAATCAGTTCGTTTTCGAACTTGTCCGCTCGGTCCAGAATGTCGTCCAGGTGCATGTGGCCGAACTTGTGGATCTTTTGCTTGCGGTGTTCCGGGCGAAAGAATGTCATTTCCGTAATCAGGATTTGAGCCTTCATGACGTCCGGGTGAGCGTCCAGGCCAGCTGGGGCGGTGTCGCCTGTGTAGCAGACCAACGGTGTCAGAAATTCCTGAGTCACCTCCGTGCCGCTGAATCTCAGGTCACGAATTTCGGTACCTGACAGCCCGTGGTATTCGTCTTTCAGCTTGCGGCGAGAATCGTAAACGATGAAACCGACGGATGGCACGGTGTGTTTGGTCTTGAAGACTCGCACCGTGTGTTCGCGAGACAGCTCGATGACATCGCCGTCCTTGACCGGGACGATTTCACATAGCATGCGACCTCGATCCAGCCGCTGCCAGGCGCGTAGCATCTTTTCGACGTTCTCCACCACTTCTTCCGGCAGGTAGATCGTTGGCGGCTCCATTTTCATCATGCGGCGGCGAGCCACATACACGGGCATGGCGGCCAGGTGATCGAGGTGAGCGTGCGTCACGAAAAACGTTTGAGTTCCCATGAAGGCCCACGGACTGCCGCCCAGGTCGAAGCCCAGTTTCAGTTCCGGCACTCGCCAGTAACTCTGCACCGCCGCGCGCGAGTACCCTTCGATGGTGAGAGCTTTGTGTTTGACGGATTGCAGCGGAAGGTTTTCGAGCATGTTGGCACAATTCAGGGCAAGCGTGTGGTTCGGCAGACTGTAGACGGATTACCGTTCGCCCTCTACTCTTAGGCCGACGGTGGCAAAGAAATTACCGTAGTGTGGGTGAAAAGCGCGGAGACAGTCATGGAATTGCGAGCGTTCGCGGAGCAGGTGTTGCTTTCCAACACCCTGGACGAAAAACTCGTGCGCCCGAACTCGCCAATCACGGACGCCGCACCGGGCGAACCGGTTCGCGTCGAAACGCCTCAGCGGCCAGCCAACCTGCAGTTCGCCCCGCGCCGCACGGCGCCAGCGATGCCAAAAGGCCGAGCCTTCGACGACACAAAGAAGCGAGCGGTCGCTCACCACATCATGGCGAACCACGAGCTGCAGGCGTTGGAAGTGATGGCGATGGTGCTGCTGGCGTTTCCTGACGCTCCCGCCGAATTTCGAACGGGGCTGGCCGATGTGATGTTTGACGAACAACGGCATACGAAGCTGCACGCCAATCGAGCGGCCGAACTGGGCATCTCATTCGGCGACCTGCCGATGAACAGCTACATCTGGACCAAAGCGACAGAATACGCAAGCGTTTTGGAATACATCGCCGGGCTGCCACTGGTGTTTGAAGGAGCCAATCTCGATCACACGGTGGAATTTGAGCAGTACTTTCTGGAACACGCCGATACTCGCGGAGCAGCGATCATGAAGGCGATTCACAACGACGAAATTCGTCACGTAGAATTCGGCATGCACTGGCTAAGAAAGCTGAAAGACCCGGCTGATTCCGATTTCGAAGCCTGGCAAAAGGCGCTGCACTGGCCCATTCGCCCTCTGCACGCCAAGGGGGACGTCTTTCAACGAGACGCCCGGTCGGCCGCGGGCATGCCGGATGAGTTTATTGATCAGCTTCGGGACTGGGCGGATTCGTGAACGGAACGTCCGGTCCGGCTGGTTTTGGCGTTCTCCCGTCTTCGCAAATTCACCGCGTTTCGTTCCGGTGACCGTGAAGTCCGCTTCTCCGGCGGATATGGTAAGCAAAAATTCGTACCAGAAGTCCCGAACAAGCCGAAAACTGCTATGACAGACATTCACAAACTCACCCGCAAACTGCAACGCAAAAACGATTCGAAAATCATCCTGTATGTCGGCGACGGACTCGGCGGACTGCCGCTGGAACCGGGCGGAAAAACGGAACTGGAAACCGCAAAAACGCCGAATCTGGATGCACTGGCACAGCGAGGTTCACTGGGCATGAGCATCCCCGTGCTGCCCGGAATCGCTCCAGGCAGCGGACCGGGGCATTTGGGTCTGTTCGGCTACGATCCGCTGCAGTACGACATCGGTCGCGGTGTGCTGGAAGCATTGGGCATCGACTTTGAACTCGGCCCTGACGACGTCGCCATCCGCGGCAATTTTTGCACAGTCGACGGCGACGGCAACATCACTGATCGTCGAGCAGGTCGCATCGGGAACGATGTCGGTGCTCCTCTGTGCGAGAAGCTGAACAAGATTACGATTCCCGGCGTGGAAGTCTTCGTACAGCACGTCAAGGAATACCGTCTGGTGATTGTGTTCCGTGGTGCCGGGTTAGGCGGCAATGTGAACGACACAGACCCGCAGCGAACCGGCGTTCCACCGTTGGCTCCGAAAGGCGAAGACGAGGCATCCGAGAAGACGGCCGAAATTTGTGCGGAGTTTCTGCGACAGGCGGCGGAAGTCCTGAAGGATGACGCTCCGGCCAATCTGCTGACGATGCGTGGCATCGCCAAAATGCCACCGATCCCGACTTTCGAAGAAGTTTACGGAACAAAAGCGGCCGCCATCGCGGTCTACCCGATGTACCGCGGACTGGCTCGACTGGTGGGCATGGACATTCTGGATGCCGGGCAGACGCTGGATGACCAGATGAAGTGCCTGGAACAGAATTGGAACGAATACGACTTCTTCTTCGTTCACTTTAAGTACACAGACAGCACGGGCGAAGACGGCAATTTTGATGCAAAGGTTCAGCGCACGGAAGAGCTGGACACGGCGATTCCAAAGATGACCGTCCTGAAGCCGGACGTGATCATCGTGACGGGCGACCACAGTACTCCCGCCAAAATGAAGGCGCACAGTGGACATCCGGTACCAACGCTGTTGGCGTCGGACAGCTGTCGGTTTGATGGGTCGAAAGAGTTTGGTGAATCCGCTTGTCGAGTGGGCGAGTTAGGAATCTTCGAATCGAAATATCTGATGCTTCAGGCGTTGGCTCATGCGGGGCGGCTGGAGAAATACGGAGCGTAGCGTGTTCCTGAGGCGACGTCGAGAAGCTGTGAACGAGAACGCAACGGCTGGCTTTAGGCTGGAAGCAAGTTCTCAACTCAGGTTCGGACGAAACGTCCACTCCTCCTGCAATTTGTCGCGGGAGGAGTCAAAAAAGCGAAGCAAATTCGGGGGAGGGCAGGCCGTGCATTCGGTCCGGAAGATCTGCAACTCGTCGCCATGCAACGCCCCCTCCCGGACATCGCTTCGCTGGTCCGACCTCCCCCTCAGCTTCGCTGGGGAGAGGGACCATGCGGCGACTTTGGAGCTTAAGCCGCCGCGGGCGTTCAACAGGCTGCGGCCGATTGACGTGCGTCTACTGTCGATCCTCTGCGCACTTCTTACGGCACTCATGTTCGCGGCGCCGGTCTTTGCTGACGACGCCGTCCAGCCTCCGGATTCAGCAGTCGCGCCCGCCACTGAACTCGAACACCTGCACCAGGTTTCCAGGCGCATTCTCTCCGGCAGTGAACCTCATTCATCTGCAGCATTCCGTTACCTCAAGGCCGCCGGAGTTACAACAATCGTCAGTGTTGACGGGGCGAAGCCACTTGTCGCCGCGGCAAAAGCTGAGGGACTGCACTACGTGCACATTCCTATCGGTTACGACGGTATACCGGAGAGCGCCAAGCTGTCGCTGCTGCGAGTCCTTCGAGACACACAAGGGGGCATCTACATTCACTGTCATCACGGCAAACACCGAGGTCCGGCGGCCGCGGCGATGGCCTGCCAGCTGGAAGGTTCAGTGGATCACGATCGAGCTTTGCAGATCTTGAAGCAAGCGGGAACCAGCCCGGACTACGCGGGACTCTGGCGCGACGTACGCGAATTCGAAATGCCGCCTGCCGATGCCAAACTTCCGGAACTGGTGGAAACCGCAAAGGTTGAATCCATGGCATCTGCGATGGCCGTGTTGAGTCGTCACTTCGACAACTTGAAGTCCATCCAGCAAGCCGACTGGAAAACGCCCGCCAAACACCCGGACCTTGTTCCCGTGGCAGAGGCTCTGCTGGTGGCGGAGAACCTTCACGAATCCAACCGCAATCTGAGCCATGGCTATGACCAACAGTTTCGCGACTGGTTAAAAAAATCAGAAACACAGGCTCAGCGACTTCACGCCGCCGTTAAATCGGGCGACGACATGGCGGCCGGCCGGACGATGAAATCTTTGCAGCAGAGTTGCCGCCAGTGCCATGAATCGTATCGCAACTGAGCGGTGACGACGCTGCGGCGTGTCGCTACGGAAATACGGCCGAGGCTCCACAGCGTTGGTGTGGACAGAAGGCTATTAGTGAAGCGTCGCGTATTCGACGATAGCGCGACTGTTTGGTACGGTTACTTTCGGGCAATGCCTGTGGCTGGAGCTGTTTCCCCTTTTACTATGGACAGTTCGAGCTCGTGGGAAACAGCATTCGTCGTCCGAAACGCTTGTTCCGCGGCCACAAGTCAGCGAGCTTCGCTGTAATCGCCGCTAACGATTTCTGAGAGCGATCCGATGAACACTCATTTTTTGGCCTGGTGGAATGTCGAGAATCTGTTTTCAATGAAAAGCGACCCCGACCGCTCAGAGAAACTGGAGCGGGCTCTGGGCAAAGAACTGGATGGCTGGACAGCTACGGTTCTGAACAAGAAGCTCAAGCAACTCGCATCCATCATTGGGCAAATGAACGGTGGCAACGGGCCTGACATCCTGGGCGTTTGTGAGGTGGAAAGTAAGAACGTTCTGGAAAAGCTGATTGACGAATTACCTGACCTGGGACGCAGCTACAAGACTGTCCACGCAGACACTCAAGACGGGCGCGGCATCGACGTTGCGTTCATTTACGACAGCAAGAAATACGAAGTCGTTTCGGAAGAGATTTTCAATCACTTCATCCTGCGACGAAACGCGACTCGCGACATTCTGCAGGTCAGCTTCAAAACAAAACCCGATGGCAACAAGCTGGTGCTGATGGGAAACCACTGGCCATCGCGACGCGGCGGCGAACTGGAATCGGAACCGTATCGCATCATGGCGGCAGAAACGCTGGCGTACTTCCATGAGCGCACCATCGCAATCGACGGCAAAGACCAGGCGGTTGTTGTGATGGGTGACTTCAACGACGAGCCCTTTAACCGTTCACTGGTTGCGTACGCACTTTCCGAACGAGTTGAACGGCGAGTCAAATCGAAGCGATCCAGGAACCCGTACCTTTTAAACCTCACATGGGATCTGATCGGACAGGGCGAAGGCACTCATTTCTACGACGGGACACCGGGCATGCTCGATCAAATTCTGGTCAACCGTCCCGTCCTGCGAGATGATTCGCCATTTGAAGTTGACCCGTCGACGGTCCAGATTCTGAAGTTCCCGGAGATGACCGGCCGATCCGGAGTGCCAAAACGCTTTGGCCGACCGTCGTCCGCAAGCACGTTCGATGACACCGGATTTAGCGATCACTTTCCCATTGCGGTCGTGTTGAGCGAACGATGACAGCCCCTGCACTTTTCATCGCGGACAGTAGCGAATGAACGATCGAGCAACAGCGTTTCTGGTGCGGTCATTGCGGCAGGAATCTCGATACATCAGTCACCATGTCGTGCGAGTCGGCATGGCGAGTGTCATTCTGATCCTGTTTGCGGCGAACGTCGTGAGCTATTCCGTTCGCGCCGGAGCGGGCAGTCAATTTGCCAGCAAAGTGATGAACTGCTGTTATTGGTTTGTGACTCTGCTGGGCGGAATTTACTTCAGCACGGCAATCGTCGAAGAAAAGGAAGAGCAGACTCTTCCGCTGCTGAAAATGACGGGGGCTTCTTCCTTCACCATCCTGCTGGGTAAATCGGGGCCTCGCCTGGTTTCAGTACTCTTATTGCTGTTGGTGGTGGCTCCATTTCTGATGCTGGCCGCCACGCTCGGAGGCGTGTTGCAGCAGGGCATCCTGACCGCGTTTCTTGGCATCTTCATCTACTCCATCATGTTGTGCCAATTAGGACTGCTGGCAAGTGTCCTCAGCAGCGATTCGCAGCGCGCCTTTTCGAAGATGCTGTTGGCGTGGCTGATGATTGAACTGGCAGCGTGGTGGAGTTGGCTGCTGGCCATGGGGACACAATACGGCGGCAATTTCAAAAACACCGAGGCCGCCCAACAGTACCTTAGCACGACCATAATGAACAAGGACACAATCGGCCGCCTGGCGATGTCATGGTTGCACATGCAGTTTCAATGGCTGTATGAAGTTTCGACGCCGCGCACCTTGTTCGACAACCTGTCTATGTATCTGTTCAGCTTTCGCACTATGGAATTCTGGCAGCCTCAGATGACGTTCCACCTGATTCTTGCGATCGTCTTCTTTGCTTGCAGTTGGGCGTTATTCGAACCATGTACGGCTCAAGCGGTGGGAGAAGGCCCGGACAGCGGCAAAAAGGTGACTCGCCGACAACGCAAGTCCAAACGAGCCTGGCGACAGGCGTTGGTCTGGAAGTCGTGGCAACACATTACCGGTGGGCACTTGTGGTTTTGGATGCGGCTTGTGGGAATGCCTGCGATCATCACGGCGGTCATCTTAATATCCGCATGGGCAATTGATGAACCCGTGGAAGAGGAAGTGCTGGCGGGTATTCTGATGTTCAGCGGCGTGGTCATCTTCATCGCGAATTTTGCGACGTTGCTGGGACGAGTCTTCAACAATGAAATCCACCAGCAAACGCTGCCGAGTTTGCTGATGCTTCCCAAAAGCCGCAACGCTCTCTGTGGACAGATGGTGCTGGGGCTGGCTCCGGCAATCCTGGCGTCGGCAGCGTGCTTCGTCTGCGGTTTTACATTGATGGTGAGGGCCACCATGCACCTTAGCAACGGAGGCATGATGAACGTATTTCGCGAGCCTTGGTTCTACAACGTCTTCTTCTGGATCGCCGCGACGATGTACTTTGGATTGTATCTGTCCATTCGCCTGCGCTACGGCGGCATGCTGCTGGCAATACTGGCGATGTGGGTGGTGGGGCCAACAATCGTGATCAGTGGCCTCACCGTGTTGAGCATCGGTCTATCCGGATCTGCTATGCGCGATTTCTTTGAGAACGTCCTTCCCGTGTTCCTCGCGATGCTGGAAGTAGTATTCTGCGCGTGGATGCATTTCACGATCATTCGGTCGCTGAATTCGGTGGCCGAGCAGGGGTAGCGGCTTCCTCACAGCAGGAAGTGAGACCAATCACCCAGCATGAGCGATTGGTCCTTGGTCCAACACCGATTTTGATCAAACGGAGGAACCGAGTTGATCCCCGGGCGATACGCGCTGCGACCAAAGCGAATCTCGCTGACTTGCGTCCGCGAAACAAGCGTTTCGGACGACGAAGGCTGTTGTGCACGAGCCCGAACCGTCCGCAACAACCCGAACCGTCCACGACAAAAGGGAACCTGCTCTAATTCGGTGCAGCCACATAGGGGAAGACACTTAGAAACGTGGCGTCGTTAGAGTCGACTCCGTCCCCCGTGACGGCATTGTTCGTCAGCAACCCCAACTCGGCGTCGATCACGTCGTCCGCCAGTCCACGGCCATTCAAAAAGCCCGAAGCGTCCGTGACATCGAATGTCAGCAGGTCCGGCAACAGAATTGCAGTCAGCCCTGCGGCGGTTGCCGAGTCGCCCCCGTTAAGTGCTTCAATGGTTGCCTGCATGTCGGCTCCAAAGTTGGCGAAGTCATTCACGGGAGCCGATGCGTTGAATTCGTCTTTGCGGGCTGATGGGATCAGGGCCGTGTTGATCGCCGGTCGTCCCATGCGATCAAACTGAGTTCCGCCGACAGTAGTCCGAGCCGACACAGCGATGTTGGGCCCGTTCAGTGAACTGCTGGGGATCTCAAGAACGATCGCGGTCACGTTCTGACCTTCGAAAAAGTCATCGCCCGTGAAGTTGAATCCATCGTTGAACCCGTTGAGATCGAAGAAGAATGGGTCTTCGAATAAGTCAGCCCGTAATTGTCCACCGCCTGCCACGCTGATTGTCTGCCCGGTCTTGCCGGACGCCGCGATGCTACCGTCTTCACGCAGCAGTAAGATGTTTTGGCTCCCTCGTCGAGGGCGACTGAAGTAGACGTTAAAGGTCAGGTCTGAAACGGCGTCGCCATTGTTGTCCACGTGGAATTCGTAGGTACCACGCGAATTGAACGTGGTGTCGCTCAACACGCCAGCCAGCGGATTCACGGTCATGATCAGGACCGTATTGCTGGCATTTGCGGGAGACTGAAACGCATACAAATCGTTGATGTCCAGTCGCCCGTCATCCCCAACAGATGGCGAATCCAGGTGGTCAGCGGCGTACGTTGTTGAACCGGCAAGGATCGCGAATCCTGCGATGGCGCATAGCTGCAGCAGATTGTGTGTATTGAATTTCATCGTTGTGACCCGTCTGACTTCCTGTTTGTGTACTGATGAACCGCACTGTGTCTGTGGCTCTTACGAGGGTCTGTAACATTTGTGACAGGTTTCCGGCGCGAAAATCACTGATCGGCTGAGATTGTTGACTTTTGACTGGATTCAGTGGCGACTTGTGGCATCCAGCCTGTCTGCATGAGGCGACGGTTGCCTTCGACAGAATTTAGCGCATCCGCGGCAAAGCCTGCCGATTCCTTTCGTTCGCAGGTTGGGCCTACGGACCGCCCGACCGTTCAAATCGCGGCGGAGCGATCTTTCCGAATGTTCCGGGTTAACAATCTGTACCGATTATGACGATCAATCTTGAGCGACAGATCGGTCCGGGGGGCTCGGTTTGTCGCGGGAACCACCGCTGAAGGCCAGGACCGGCCTCAGCGGACGACCTGACTGACGCGCATCGTCAGCCGGTCGCTCGTCCCATCGCAGCATGCGATCGTTGACGCCTCCTGAGTTCTGTTGAGGCGAATTCCGTGAGAAGCCGACAGTTGTCATCCACGTCAACGCTGCGAACGGCTCTGTTGGCAGCGGCCGGCACCGCCACTTTGTACGCCGTCGGGCCCATCGTTCCCGGCATCGCCGACTTTGTGCAGCGCTATTTCTGCAGCCATCCGCTGGAATACATCAGCACCGCCATGTTCTTTACCGGCATGGCGATTCTGGCACAGAAGTATCGCAGCCAACGAGCCGAGCGAAGCACGCTGCTTGAAGCCGTTCAGATGGCGGATAACGACTGGGACAGCCTTCCAACGTCTGAAGATCGCGAAGATGCGCTCGCCAGTTGGTGCGAACAGCAGGACACCCGCGCGCACGGAACTCAGGCCTTTCGACGCATTCAGGACACTCTGCATTACCTGAAGGGATCTCGCCGCGAAGGGCTGGAAGAACACCTTCGGTACCTTGCCGAACTGGCCAGCGACCGTCTTCACCAAACCTTCGCGACCATCCGCACCATCACGTGGGCGATTCCTATTCTGGGATTCCTGGGAACCGTGATCGGGATCACGATGGCGATTGCCAACGTCACACCCGAACAACTGGATTCGTCTTTGGGGGAAGTCACAGGAGGCCTCGCTGTGGCCTTCGACACTACGGCCTTAGCGCTGGGAATGTCGATCGTGTTGGTGTTTGCGTCGTTTGTCGTAGAACGCAGTGAACAGCGAATTCTAAGCGACGTTGAACAATTCGGCATCGAGACACTGTTGCCGTGGTTTAGCGCTGAGAAGAATTCGCCCGCCGGTATCAGCGGTGCAGACGATTTGGCCGGACAACTGAACCTGTTTCAACCGGATGTCTGGGCCGAACAACTGGCCACTTTACGCACGACGTGGAGTGACATTCTGGAACAGCACGCTGAGGATCTTGGCGAGGCCATTGACAGCGAAATGCAGCAGACTTTGAAGCTGCATCGTGATACGTCCACGGATGCTCGCGACGCTTATACGGCGGCGTTGCAGCAATCAGCTGACACCGTTGTGGCTCAGGTAGACCGACTGCTAACCACCTTCGAACACCGCATGAATTCGTGGCAGGACGCGCTGTGCACGAGTACTCAGGCTGCAGTCCAGCAAAGTGAATCGCTGCATCAACTGGGGGCGACGCTGCTGAAAATGACGGAATCAGAAGAACGTCTGGCGGCGCTGCAGCAACAGCTAAACGACAACCTGCAGGCGTTGCAGGCAGCCGACACCATGGAACAAACGGCCAACAGTCTGGCGGCCGCCGTGCATGTACTCACGGCAAAAACATCAATGCGGTCGGCGGCGTAGGGGAATTTCTATGGCGAAGCGGAACCAACAAAACGCGATTTCGCTGTTTCCCTTTCTGGCAGTCCTTGTCTGCACGATGGGAGCACTGATTCTTTTGCTGCTGGTCACTACGCGCCGCATGCGCAATGATGTGGATGCTCCATTGGCGGAGCACTACGCGAATGCTGGCGGCTGGGGCGATTCGGCAAGCGGCGGCGATTCTGCAGCTCCGCTTTGGGCAGAACTGGACGCCGACGAAGACGCGCAAGTAGATGACTTCGCCATGGCAGAAGCAGGCGAACAACAAAAAGAACGCCCGGACAACAGCAAGACAACCGAAGATCCAAACCCGTTTTCCATTTCGCTGTTGCCGCCAACGGTCGAACCAGATAGCCGCCAGTTGGCGAAGAAGGCAGAACTGGAAGACCTGCAGAAGCTATTGCAGGAAGAAGGTGTCCGCCACGACTTTCTGCTGAAGCAGATTGAAGATGCAAAACGGCAATTGGAAGGCGGCGACCCCGATTCGAATCGCTACCAGATACAACTGCACGAATTGACAACGCTAAGGCAGCAGGAAGAAAGTCTTAATCAGGAACTAAAGAATAAGCAGGCGCTGCTTGTCGACCTGCAAACAGAACTGGAACAGTATTCGAAGCAAACGGAGCAGGGCGAACAGGTACTGCGCCGCCGTGAATCAGCCTTGATTAGCCTGCGGGAAATCACCAAACAGAAACAGGAATCAGCCGCAGCAGGCACGGCGGAAACGATTCTCGACTTCACCAACCGGACGGGCACCAGCCGAACGCCCATCGTTGTGGAAGTGTCGGAAGCCGGGTTCGAATTCCTGCCCGCCCACATCAAACTTACGCCTCAGGAAATGCGAGGGTTCCCCGCCAACGACAACCCGCTGCTGGCCGGTATCTTCGCGATCCATGAAACACGAAATCCGTCAACGTTATCCAGTAAGCCGTACGTTCTGCTGCTGGTGCGTTCCAGCGGAAGCATGATGTTTTATGCAGCTCAACGAACACTAAGCGACGCCGGAATTCACTTCGGATATGAACTGGTGGACGAAGAACGTCGAATTTCGGCGGGAAGCGAATCCGCAGAAGAAACTCGAGTCCTCAGGCAGTCCGTTCTGGCCGCGTTAGGACGCCGTTCAGAATTGTACGGAGGCCTTGCCGCGACGCTCGACACAATGAAAAAGCCGTCCTCGGATGACAACCCACGTCGCTTGAGTGTGCTCCCGGACGGAAGCATCGCGTCTGCAGAAGAACTGACGAGCGGTTGGGACGGCCAATATTACGCCGGTGGAGTCGCTCCGCCGCGAAAAGCGACTGATGCTTTCGAACGGTTGGCTGAGTCGACTGATTCGCCAAAGCAAAGCAAAGAAAGCTCGGACGACTTCCCCGCCATTGCTGGCAATCCGTTCGCACACAAGCAGCACGCAGAAACGCAAGCGGCGCCGGAAGTTGCTTCTAAAGAAAATCCCTGGAAGTTGGGCGGCCAGTTCGGTCAATCGCCCGAGGACAAAGCAAGCGGTGCAGTGGCGGATCCGAACCCGTTTTCGACGGACAATGGCTTTCCGGAACTGGTTAACGCAGCCCCAGCGCCGGCGAACCTAACAGCGTCTGCTGACTCGTTCGATTTCCCCACTCCCAATGACGCATCCGGTGGCAATGTCGGCAGCGGTGATCCTGCCGCCGACGACCAGTCTGCGCACGCTACACCGAATTCAGAACCGTTGATGGCGGACAGTGGCTGGAAGCCGGGAGTGTGGAAAAATGCGTGGGAGCCCGTGCAGATCACACCGCCAACCGCGAACGAATCGAATGGCGCCGATGCGTCGCAGACTGCGTTGGATGCGTTCACACATTCACAGAAGCAACCATCTATAGCTGAGTCGACCGTCGACCTTGAGGCAACGGTTGCAGCAGCGGCACCGAAAGCCGTTCAGCTGTTTCCGCGCCATGGGCTCTTGTCCGGAAACCTCGGCGCTGGCAGTCGTTCAACAATGAGTGGCTTACACGTACCACACACCGCTGCTGACACTGCGGCGCAAGACATCGTGGCGAACGATACGCCTGCGGCGCCACCCGAGTTTCGTCTTTTTGGTGATCCGCAACCGACCAAAACGCCGAACACAAAGGTTCCCGAAACGAACCAAACAAACCGTTCGTTTGTCGAGCCATCGCCGTGGTCACCGATCATGCGTCAGCAAGACGCTGATCCCGACGCAGAGAACACGAAGACTCAAACCGCAGACCGCACCAGTTCTCTCGACCGCTCCGGCTGGCCTGCCTGGGGGACCGCACCCTCCGGCACGGCAACCCGCGCTGCCGGAGCGGCAGAGAACTCCTTCGCAGACGCATCGAACACATCAGTGTTCGGCCCTTCAGAGACCCGCACAGCAACCCCTGAAGGCGCTGCGTCTGCAGGCGGGATCATCGGTTCCGGCGAACCGCCGACAGAAGTCTCCTTCCTGCAAAAGTTTATGCAGTCTGTCGAACTGCAGAAGGAATCACAGGAACCTGATTCCTTCCTGTTGGCACTCATGAAGCAGGGACAAGCGCAGCAATCGACAGGTACCGCCAGTCCGCCGACAGTTCCTTCCACCGAAACGCGGGACACAACACCGGCAGTCCAACAAGCACCAGCCGCGAAGCCAGCCCCGAAGAATCTGCAGACAGATCCGCCGGAGTCGGTGAAGACTCAACCAACCGCCCCACAACGGTACGCGCGGCATCGCGTTGAAATCATTCTGGAGAAGAAGCAACTAACGATCGGCGACTTCGAACCCGTTGATACAACCGGGTGGGACGAAGAACAAATTCTGGCGATGGTGATGCATGGTATAAGTACCGAACTGGAACTTGAGGCCGAAGCTGGCAATGAAGGGGTCGCCCCGGCTGTTGAATTCATTGTGGCCGACGGCATGGCACCAGTGCAGAAGATGCTGATGAGAGAACTGTCAGGAGTCGACATTCCGACGCGTTCGGTCAAGCCGCTCCGAAGTTCACAAGGCTCGCCGCAGACAACAACTGGCCCCATGTCGGACGGGGCAGCACGCAACGAAGTGACGCCTAAAGCAGTGACGCGAGAACCGGCGGAACCCGCGAAGCCATCTGAACACAAGCGATCCGGATCGGGGCTGTCCATATGAGTCGCCGCAAGAGTACGGGCGACCAGGAATTCGGGTCGGATTCGTTTTTGGACATCATCGCCAACATCGTCGGCATTCTGATCATTTTGATCGTCATGGCCGGCGTCAAGGTTGCTCGACAACCCGCGATGCTGGCTGATCTTGAGTCAGTGGCGGTGGTGACTGAGCCAAACAACAGCCCAGTGCCCGGGTTAGCGGAGGCAAGCGGTGATCTGCTGCAACACGAAGGCAGCAATCATGGTCAGGGTTTGTCGACTGAGCGGCGTGAACCAGCAAAGTCTGCAGCGTTGGAAAGCGTCGACGTAGCTACGGTTCAAACCGAAACCAGACAGACCAGCGAAGTGCAGTCAGCGATCGCCAGCCTGACGGAGCCTGCGGTGGAAGTGGACACCGACACAGAACTGGAACAGCAGATCGCGGCATTGAGAATTCAACTGAACGAATCCCGTTCAGACACGGCCACGACCGAAAACGAACTCAGCAATCTGCTGGCCTTAATTCAGCAGCAGCAAAACGTCAAAGAGCTCCAGCAGAGGCGCGCCGGTTCTGTCGAACAGGAACGAACTCAGTTAACTCATACGGTACTGTCACTGCAGGCGTCGCTGTCAGACATCGAACGTCAGGCCGCCTCATTTCGTTCGACCGCCGCTTCGCTAACGGAGCGTCAGGCGTATATCGCGGGTGCGCTACAGCAGGTCGCGGCAGAAACGCAACAGCTGCAGGAAGTCCTGGATACAGTTGAGGCACAACAGCCAAACAGTGATCGACTGAACCATCGGCTGTCGCCCGTCAGCGAATCCGTCGCGGACGACGAACTTCACTTTCGGCTGCACGGCGGCCGGATCGCTCATGTGCCGCTGAAAGGATTGCTGGAACGAATGAGCGAACAGGTGGTGGGGCGTCGCAATATGGTAATGCGGTTCCATCGCTACGAAGGCATGGTCGGCCCCGTCGGCGGATTTCAGATGAAGTACATCGTGCAGCGAGGTACTCATTCGCCGCTTCAGGCACTTCAAATGGGGCACGAGCCACGTATCACTGTGGCGCGCTGGTCGATCCTGCCCTCAGACACGCTGAATGCTGAGCCGGTAGATACAGCGTTAAAGATTGGCTCGCGGTTTCGGCAGCTTCTGGAATCTACGGACTCCCGTACAGCGATCACAATCTGGCTGTATCCAGACGACTTTCGCTACTTCAGCCGCCTTCGCGAACTGGCTCACAGCCTGAATCTACGCGTCGCCGCTCGGCCACTGCCGGAAGGTACGGACATTTCCGCTTCCCCCACCGGCAGTCGATCCAAGGCTCAGTAATCGACGATCACTAGCGTCCGCGGCGATTACCTCGACGAGTCGAACGGTCACTGCCGCTGCCGGCACCGCCTGGTCCCATACCGGGCATGCCGCCCATCGTTCCCGGACCGCCGCCTCCGTAGTAGCCGCCTGCGGAACCGGCCCCCATGCCCATGCCGAGACCGCCTTCTGCGCCTTCGCCGTAGCCGCCACCTTCGCCGTTCATGGCAAATGGATTGTTTTCCATCCGCTTATCCTTTTTCCATGAGGCGTACAACTCCAGAATTTTTTTGGCTTCAAGTTCGTCCATCTGCATTTCCGACTTATTGTCACCCACAAGACGCAGTTTCAGGTCGCCATTGCTGTCGACAACGCACACTTGTGCTGGAACCACACGACCACGATTGCTGTCGATAGCCTGCTTAATTTCACGATGTTCGCTGCTGGAAATTCGTCCTGTTTCTTCCGCCGCAGCCAGCAATTCATCCGTCGCCAATGTGACTTCTTTGAGCTTAAGCTCTTCCGATGTCAGGTCGACGACTTCAAGCGTTTGGCGTCCCGCCAATGGCAGCCCCATCAGTGAATCGACACCGCCCATCACTGGCATGCCAGTTTCAGCGGTATCGGTGTAAATGGTTGCACTGATCTTTTCCGGACTCCCCGAACGGCCTCTGACGTCAGTCAGATAGATGCGGTGCGACAGCGGCACAAAGACAGGCGGTGTCGGTTCACTCCAGTCTGACACCAGCGAAGGTTCTGTGCTTAGCCCCGGATCATTTAGCTCGTCCAGTGGATGCCGGTAGTTGGGGTTCTTCATCACCAACCGAACGCGGTATTCGTATGTATGGCCACGTTCGATAGTGAAGTCCATAAAGCGCACCAGCAGCAATCGATGATCGGCGGTGGCTTTGGTTTCGTCCAGCAACGCTTTCTGCTCGGCTGACAGGCCTTCCCCGCCCATTGCACTTTCCAGACCGCCGTAATCATAAGCGGCACCTCCGCCGCCGCCGTAGTTGCCGCCTTCCATGCCAGTCATCATTTCCATGCCATACCCACCCATACCAGGGCCGCCATACATCGAACCAACGTCAGTGGCCGTCTGAGTGAACTGACTGAACCCCGCGGGCTTCACTTCTTCTGGTATGTCCAGCTTGGCCTGTTCCATCTTCGTTTTTACCTGCTGATTGTATTTGTCAATCAGCTCTTTTTCTTCGGGACTTAATTCGAAGTTCTCAACACGAGGGTGAGATGCTTCCTGGGGCAGCCACTGTCCGGCCGCTCGACGAGGCAACGGCATCGTAATCGTGTTGCGAGTAACCGCGGGACTGACGATGTCGCGGTCAATGCCGAAGGAATCCTCAAGAATTTCGCCGAGGTCTTCGGAAGTGACTTCCACCCAGTCGCCAAATTGATTGGTTTCTGTGTCTTTCTGTCGCCGCTCAACACTGAGATCCAGGTACTGAATGTACGCCTGAGCCTCCTGATAACCGGCCGACAGATGCAAAGCATTCCGCAGAATGTCTCGCTGCTTCTTCAGATCGACAACCATGTTGACTGCCACGCCAGCCGACACCCGAATGTTCTTTTTGACGCTCATCATGCCGGGTCCGTAACCGCTCAAATCAGAGCCGCCATATCCTCCGTAGCCGCCGTCTCCTCCCATCCCGTAGCCGCCGCTCATGCCCGCGTCGCCCCCCATGCCGACGAGGCCATCTCCGGGGCCGCTCATTCCCATGCCAGCCATTCCCATGCCACCCATATCGCCCGTCATACCGGTAAGGCCGTCTCCGGGACCGCTCATTCCCATGCCGCCCATGCCCATGCCCATGCCACCAGCGGCCATACCACCAGCGCCGCCAGCCTTGCCGTATTTCTTTTCAAACAGCTTCTGCAGCTCTTCGTCCTCGCTCAGGACTTCGTCTTCCTTTTCTTCGCCCGATTCGTCTGTCGCGTCATCAGCGTCAGCATCTTCCTCGTCCGGCGGCATCGCCAGAGGGAACACGACGGCAACTGCCCGACCATCCTCAGGAGGTACCACGGTCACAGCCGATCGCTTTTCCCTGAGCCGCAGAATGGAAGGATTCATCGACCCAATCGTGAAGTTTTCTGCGCGAGTCAGAATGTTGGAATTGTCTCGCACCAGGCTTTCGACGTCCGGTATTTCATCGAACTCCTTCTGATCTTCTTCCGGCCATTGGTTCTGCTCAATTTGAGCCGTCTTTTTCGTGGTCATATCCTGCAGCTCCAACGGACTTTGCCGATTGGGACTCCAGCTTGCCGACGTAAGCGCCATTAGGCCTATCAAGCCAAACAGGCCAGCGACCATTTTTTCGCCGTGCTTTAACGCGAGGGTTTTGAGCTTGTCCATTTTGGAAACTCCTGATGGAGAGAGGATTGTCTTCAGTATGTGCGTGTGTGTTCAGGTTCTGCTGCCGGTATACATGGCGCCTACCCGGCTGCTATGGAACAGCGCCCGGTGTGCCAGATGCTGGTGGTCCAGCCGTCGGTGGCAAGTCGCCGCCAGTCGGTGTGCCACCTTCAACTGGGGCTCCGGCTGCGGGTGGTATCGGATCTGTCGTACTCGGATCGCCGGGATTCACAGCGGCAGGATCGCTTCCCGGAGCGGGCATCGCTGGCGGAATACCATTCGGTCCTGCCGCACCGTCTGGCCCAGTAGCGTTACCAGGCAGACCGCCTGCTGGTTGCGTGCCTTCAACGGGCGCAGCCCCATCGGCTGGCTGTGTTCCGTCAGCCGCAGCGTCAGTTGGATCGACCAGATCCTGCATGTCCGGCTGTTGAGTCATGTCTGCCCCGCCGGACGTCTGTGCTTCGACTTCCGCGGCAGCTTCAGCCTCGGCTTCCGCTTCTTCTTCTTCCGGTGATCGGAATACAGTCATCAAACCGGCCACTCGCACCGTTGACAGATCCGGATCTCTCATCGCATCAGCCAGTATTCGCTCGCCCATGGCAATCTTGCGTTGTTCGGCTGCCGTCAGAGGTTTCGCTCCGCGGCCACCCGCACCTCTTCGACCACCACCGAGGCCGCCGAGCCCGGTACTCAGGCCGCCCATTCCGCCTCCGCCCATGCCTCCCATACCTCCGGGAGCGCTCATTCCCATGCCGCCGCCCATTTCTGCAGCATAGCCACCCATGCCGCCGCCCATTCCCATACCACCCATGCTCATTTCGCCACCACTACCATAATCTCCTGCGCCGCCCATCTCTTGGGCATACCCCCCCATGCCACCACCACCGCCGGTCATTAGGCTCCCACCAGACGAATTGCCGAAGGCCGCATCGACTCGCACAATTTCCACGGGGAATTTTGAGTTTGTCAATTCCGCCAGCAGGCTGGGAATGGCCTGCTGCAAAATTTTCACTTCCAGAATGAAGGCCCGAGTCCGATAAGGCATGCCCTCTTCATCATGGACGTAACGAGATGGGTCGGTGCCCGCTCCATCACCTCCATCAGTGTTGCCGCTGTCGTAACTTCCGTCTGCTGGCCCCCCCATGCCGCTCATTTCCATAGCGTATCCACCTCCGCCGCCAAACCCGCCGCCGGCGCCTCCAACGGACCCAAATTCTTCCGTCAATAAATCGGCGGACAGACTGCCTTCAAACGCGGTCCACGGACCACTGCCAGCAGCGCCTCCGCGCCCACCACCACCAAAACCACCGCCACCAAAGTCGCCACCTGGGCCCATAGTCATACCGGTCATTCCCTCTCCCATCCCGATATCACCGAAGCCGCCTCCGCCGCCTCCTGAACTGCCCGGTTCGGTGTCTGGATCGCCACCGCGCAATTGCAGCTTCATCAAAACTCGCAGCGGCGCCTTATCGATACGAGTCGCATCTTTGTTGACCATCGCGATGGATTCGCAAACGGAATGCAGCAGCCAGATGTCTTCCAGAGCATTCCAGATTTCAGGCGTTGTGGGGATCTTACGGGCCCACTTTTCCGAGTTCTCTTTTGTGATTTGGGCGCTGGAACAATCAACCAGCCCTTCGCCATTTTCGAATGGTCGAATGACGTCCAACTGAGATCTCCAATACTGGTCGTAAAGCTGGGCGAATCGCCCCCGCAACGCGTCGTCTTCAATCGACCGACCAAACTCAATTCTGTTGAGATCGTCCCGAATCGTTCGGGGATAAACTCGCGCACTAAGCTGGTCTTCCCAGAGTTTGCCAGCGGCGCGATCGAGTGCTTTTTCGTGAGCTTCGTTCTTTTTGTTGGCCGCTTCCGTCCATCGTGCATTAGGCACAACGCCTTCCACGTTCTTTCCGGCTTCCGTAAACGCCTGCTTCACCGCCGTTTCACGGGCGGTAATCTGCTCAGTCAGATCAGCGGACGCCGACCACCAGCCAAACAGAACCAGCATCATCGACAGTGCAAAGCAGATCCAGAAAATCTGTTTCAGGACAGGCTGTAGCTTTTCCATAACAGTCACTCACTATGAACGTGATTAGAGTCTTGTTCTCCACCCGCAGGCGAATGAAGCATCACTTCCCCACTTCGTCTCACTCAGCTGCCGAAGCATCTCCGTCGGCACCTGCAGTGGGTGGCTGAGCTTCACGGGCGTCCACCGGAATCGGAACCCAGGCGAACTGAACGACAAAGTCTGTCTTCGTTAGATACTGAACCTCGTTTTTATCTTCAGTCAACTTATCCAACGGTGCGGTACTCTGACCACGGTTGCCACCTACGCCACCACTGCCCGGATAAGCAATTCCACCGCCACTCGACATTTCGTCCCCGTAGCCGCCCATTCCACTTGCATATCCACCGCCTCCCATACCGGGGCCACTCATTCCCATGCCGGGGCTACTCATTCCCATGCCGCCCATGCCTGGGCTCATGCCGCCCTCCATGCCTTCCATCATGCCACCACCCATCGTCATCCTACCGCCAGCAGGGCCGCCGATTCTTTGATTGGGGTTATAAGGAACATCTTTGATGTCGATCGAATCCACCACGAGAGCATGACTGATACCCATCTGCCCCACCGGAATCTTTGAATCCGGGCTCCCGTCTTTGTCCAGCGTCCACTGATGCAGGTTGGAGACCAACGTGTCCTTTACGAAGTTGCGGCCGAGCTTTCGAAAGTCTTTGATGACCTCGTCATTGTTATAGAAGTGATGGCCTCGCAGCGTGATGATGTAACCTTCACCGGTCGGAGCCGTTTCCTGATCTGCCGCATCAAAGAAGTCTTCCTTCATACCGCCTTCGGCTAACGCGGTATGCCATTCAGCCACGTCCGCGACTTTCTTCTGCGTGAAACTCTCAATGCGCAGACGACGCTGCAAACTTGGGTCAGATTCATCCAAAGCATCGCCAGTATCCTGCGGCAATGCTTCGTAGACGGACTTAATAAGCTCCACCCAGAGTTCTCGTTTGGCCAACGGCGCCGTCAGGTCGGCGATTTCCTTCTTGTTTGATTCATGTTTCGATTTGGCCGACCCGTAGGCGGATTCGTTCGAACTGATCACGCCTTGAAAGGTTGAAACCGCGTCATGGCCCGGCTTCCACTTTGATTCACTGACAGAACTAAGCACGTTTGCACTGCCGAAGATGGATAGACCGACCGCCAGCATCGTGCCAGCCGCAATGCCCACAGCCCACGGCTTCTTCCTGCGAATCACTCGCTGAACCACCAATTCCGGCGGCAACAGCGAAGTGCGGATTCGAGTTTCCTTCAGCGACTGCAACGCCAGACCGTATGGCACGGCAAAGGTCATGATGTTGTCCAGAAACAGCGGGTCACTCAGCACACCGTCCCCGGTCGCTCCTTTGAACTCATCCAGTTTTTTGACTTCGTACTTCAGGTTCTGCTGCAGAAACTTCTGCAACCCCGCCATGCGGAAACCGTTGCCGACGCCGATCACCTTCGCAATCTTCGCGTTGCGGTTCACGCTGCCGAAGTAGCCGATCGACCGCTGAATTTCGGTCACGTAGTCGTTAAACACAGGTCGCATCGCCTGGAAGACGGCCTTGGGATCAGGAGCCTTCGTTGCGTTGCATTTCAGGTGTTCGGCCTTGGCGAACGTCAGCTTCATATCGCGCGTTAATGCACGAGTGAAGTGATTGCCGCCAATGGGGACGTTGCGAATCCAGATCGTTCTGCCGTTAGACACAAGCAGAGTCGTGTTGTCGGCTCCCATGTCCAGCACGATGTAATAGTCTTCCGCATCCGGCGGTTCATTGTTTTCACCGTCGAGCCGAAAACCGAGCACGTCATAGGACAAATAGTTGTACAGCGCCAGCGGAGCGACCTGCACCAGATCGATTTCGGCTTTGTGAGCCGTCAACGGTTCCATGGCCTGGTAGACCAGATCGCGTTTCATCGCGAACAGACCGACTTCGGCTTCCAGCATGAAGCCGCTTTCTTCCACTCCGCCACCGATCGGCTGGTAATCCCAGATCACTTCTTCCAGAGCGAACGGAATCTGTTGCTTGGCTTCGTACCGAACAATTTCGGCCACCTTGCTTGGCTCTACCGGTGGCAGCTTGATGAACTTGGCCAGCGAGGTCTGCCCGGGAACACTGATCGCCACGAGGTCGTTGCCGACCTTATTGCGCGACATGAATGTTTCAACAGACTGAGCAATCAAATCCTGCGGGATTGCATCCGGCTGACTCAGAATTTTCGGATGAGGAATGTAATCGAACGCGACGGCTCGGACTTTGTCACCATCTTCGCTGCGACGCAGTTTGACGGCTTTCAGTCCGGCCTGACCAATGTCGATGCCCCAGGCACTGCGAGTTTCCGCCATGATCGAATCTTTCACACTGAGTGGACAATAAGAAGGGCTGTATCAGATCGCCTGACGAAAACTCGCCCGATTAGCGACGTTTGCCAGAAGAAGAGAGTCCGCCGCAGAAAAGAAACGGACATTCGTCGTATGTTCAGCGAAAATACGACTTTATGCAAGTTTTGTCATCTGCTACAGCATCAACTGCTGCACATTCGCCCAAACCCGTCGGCATTGCCGCGTAAACTCCGGATGCACGGCTTTTGCCGATGGTGGGCATTTGATGTTGTTGACTGTGTCAATTGCTTCGACGAGATTCCAGCCGCATTTGTTCCGGAAGAATCCGCAGTTTCGTAGAAATTTCGGTGAACGACCGGCGATATGCAACGTATGGCCAGCACTCGGGGCTGGTAAACTCCACCATCGAATGCCGCCGAAATGGCGGCCTCGTCGCTTTCCGGAATCGGCCTTCTGCTTTCCCGATGAAGTCGGTGGACAAAGCCGTATTGATCGATTGGAATCACGGCCACGATCTCAACGCTGATGCAGGAAGCCATTCATGTTCGGACAATTGATCCCCGCGGGCGGCGGACAACCGATACCACTTCTCAAAGAATCGATCATTGTTGGACGATCCGCTAAGTGCGATGTGCACGTACCACACAACGCTGTCTCCGGGCGCCATTGCCAGCTAAAACGCAAAAACGGCTACTGGTGGGTCATTGATCTCGACAGCCGCAACGGCACCGGCATCAACGGAACTCGCGTTCGCACCAAACGTATCCTGCCCAACGAAATCCTGTGCGTGCCCAAAATGCGGTTTCGAATCGTGTACAAAGCGCCGCACGCCGAAGAAGCTTCGACGGCGCAACAGTCGGAAGAAAGCAACCTGGCCCTGAGCGTTCTGAACGAACCGAGTTCCGGTGACGGCGATTCTGCCGCCGCTGGGTCCACAGCCAGTCGGTCAACAATCGTCAAAGCCAGCAGCGCACTCACTGAAGGTGGCAAGCAAAAGTCCACGCTTCAAAAAATGAAGCCGAAAACGGAGCGTTCCCGGCCCGATAAAACCTCGGCCACCAGCAGCGATCCCAACAGCCGAACGCCAGCGGGCACGGCACCACCTGTTGCCGCCTCCGGGTCGCCGTCTAAAACGCCGTCGTCGGACAATGCTGTCCGTCGTTATCTGGGCAAACTGGTTCCTCGAGGCGGCGGCGATCCCATCGCCCTGCTTGACCCCAAGCTGGTTGTCGGCCGCAGTCGAGATACGGACATCCGACTAAAAACCGGGTCTGTATCTTCGCGCCACTGCATGCTGACTCACGAAGAAGGCTACTGGTTTGTGGAAGACCTCGGCAGCAGCAATGGCGTTCGTGTTAATGGTGAGCGGATTGAACGCAAACTGCTGATGCCAGGGGACAAGCTGTCTATTTCAAGTCAGAAGTTCAATATCGAATACGAACCTGAGGGGCCGATCCCCATGGATCGCCACATTCCAACAAAAAGCCTGCTGGACAAAGCGGGACTTAGCAGCATTCTGGAATCCGATGACGCCCCCGCATGGCTCACATCGCACGAAAGCAACGAAGAAGACGTGCCTCGGAAGTACACACTTGGTGAAGACGATCCTTAACCCGCGCGGTCACTCAGATAAGCCATGCACTTACCAACCAGCGAATTAAACACCTGGAATCCTTGTCATGCCTAAAGTGCTGATCGTCGACGACGCCCTGACAGATCGGGTCCGCGTATCCGGCATAGCGTCCCGCTGGATGGACTGCACTATCCTGGAAGCCGATAACGGCAAGTCGGCCATGGAGCAAATTGCAGCACATCTCCCGGATTTAGTGCTGACGGATTTACACATGCCGGAAATGGACGGCCTGGAACTGGTCGCCGCCGTCAAAGAAGACTTTCCGCACATCCCCGTAATCCTGATGACGGGGCAGGGCAATGAAGACGTGGCCGCCCTTGCATTACGTCAGGGAGCCGCCAGCTACGTTCCCAAAGTTCGTCTGGCGGACGATTTGGTATCGACGCTAAATCAAGTCCACAGCGCCGCGAAAAGCGAACAGTCGCAATCGCACCTGATGCACTATCTTGGCGAAGCCAGCGCAACGTTTCAGCTTCCCAATGATCCCATGCTGATTCGAGCGTGCGTGAACCACTTGATGAATATGCTGCGATGCCTGCCGTTGGGTGACGAAACCGAACGGCTGCGAGTCGGCATCGCGGTTCAGGAAGCCGTGAACAATGCGTACTACCACGGCAACCTTGAAGTCACGACGGCGGCGGGCGACGACCACGCCCGCTTTAACGAAGTCGCGATGTCGCGCTGCTATGAAGAACCCTACATGCAGCGACGCATCTCGGTAACGGCCAGAATCAACCGCGAACAAGCCGAATTTATTATCCGACACGATGGCCCCGGCTTTGACTTTGGATCGGTCAACGGTGAAGATGCTGGTAACGGCAAGCGAGGGCGTGGCATGACGCTGATGGAATCCACGATGGACGAAGTTCGCTTTAGTGACGATGGCACAGAAGTCACTATGGTTCGACACGCCGCTCACGACGAATGTGATGTCGATGAAGAAGAATAGTCCCTTTGGAGTCCACCTGAGGTAGTTGTGTGAAAGACGCCGCGACAACTCGGACGACCGTTCTGCTGGTCGACGATTCCACCACGGATCGCACGCGCAGCGCCGGGCTGATCCGTAACGGCCAGCCGCAGTGGAACGTAATCACCGTCGAAAGCGCTCGCGAAGCGTTGACGCAGCTCGCCGAAACACCGGTTGACATTGTCGTGTCCGACCTTGTTATGCCAGACATCGATGGTCGGCAACTGCTTCGCATCATGCACCACGACCACCCACTGGTCCCCGTTGTATTAATGACGGCCAAAGGAAACGACCAGATCGCAGCCGAGTGCGTTGGGTTAGGAGCCGCGAACTACGTGCCCAAGCGGATGCTGGCCACCGATCTTGTCAACGTGCTGTCCGATGTGCTGCAATCTGAAGAAGAAATGCTGACCATGCGCAAGGTGCTGCAACATGTCGTGCAGAACCGTTGCGAGTTTCAAATCGAAAGCAATCTGAAACAAATCTGGTCACTAATCCGCTTCGTTCGCGAACGCCTGTTTGCCGTCGGCACATTTTCCGCCCACAGAATTCAAAGCATCACCTCAGCCGTGGGCGAATCATTGCTCAACGCGCATTTCCACGGCAACCTGCAGGTCAACGAACGCCCGCTCCAGCTTCCGCGATCAGAATACGTGGCACTGGCCGAACAGCGCAAACAGGCGGCCGAATTTTCGTCTCGCCACATCCGACTCACGATGACTCTGCAGCTGGATCGAATCCGGTTCCATGTGGCAGACGACGGCCCCGGTTTCGATCAGTCATGTTTGGAAGAACTGACTGGTCCACCATCGGACGAACTGCACAATGGCAACGGCATTCGCCAAATGCGAACAGCCATGCGAGACGTCAGCTACAACGAATGCGGCAACGAAGTGATTTTGACCGACGCCGCAGACAACACGGCTCTGGCAGCGTGCTGAATGAAGCAACGGAGTAACCATGGATTCGATTCTGGTTGTCGATGATTCAGCCACCGATCGCACGCGGATATCGGGTCTCCTGTTGAAGCACGATGGCTATGCCGTGACCCACGCCGTCGATGGAGCCGATGCGTTACTGCAATTGGCAGAACAACCGGTCGACCTGGTACTGACTGATCTGCAGATGCCTGGCATGGACGGCTTGCAGCTTGTGCGGGAAATGAAGAAGCACCACCCGCAGATTCCCGTCATCCTGACGACCGGTGTCGGCAGCGAAGAAATTGCCGTTCAGGCGATGAAGGATGGTGCGGCCAGCTACATCAACAAATCGAGCGCTGCGACATGGCTGCACGAAAACGTCGAACGCGTGCTGGCCGCGCGAGTCGAAGCGTTATCCAATGCGGAAGTGCTGCGGAAGATTGTGGCGGATGAATACACTCTGTCGCTGGAAAACGACCGCGTGCTGATGGCCACGACAGCTCGCTTTTTAAGACAGGCCGTCCAGGCTGTGCAACTGTGCCCGGAAGCAGACGTGCCAAGAATTGGCGTGGCTCTGGAAGAAGCACTGCTGAACGCGTGCCTGCATGGAAATCTGGAACTGGATTCCAAACTGCGTGAAGGCGACGGCGATCTGTTCGAAAGCCTGGCACGTGAACGATCTGCCAAAAGTCCCTGGAAGGAACGTCGCGTCAAGGTTACGGCTTCGATTTCGCCGCAGCAGATGAAGGTTCAGATTGAAGACGAAGGGCAGGGCTTCGATCCAGGCAATCTGCCTGACCCAACTGACCCGGAAAATCTACTGAAGCCACACGGACGCGGCGTGATGATGATGCGACTTTTCCTCGACGATGTCCGGTATAATGAACGCGGTAATCAGGTGACCTTGATCAAAAACGGAATCAGCGAATGAATCCGCCGTCGTCCGATCCATCTGAAGAAACGCTGCGCCAGACTCAGGCAGATTACCATCGCCTGGTCGACAGCCTGCCGGTCTGCCTGCTGCACAAGGATCGCAATAGTCGGCCGGTGTTCGCTAACAAACCGTACCTGGAATTTCACGGTCTCACCCTGAAAGAACTGATCGATCGCGGCGAACCTGCGATCGACGACTCTGTGCAGCAAGCGCAATTCGCGCGTGAAGACAGGCAGACTCTGACAGAAGGCGCCATCTTTCAGGGCATCGTCCGGCAGACTCGCAAAGACGGCTCGGTATGCTGGATCGAACGCCTGAAAGGCCCCAACAAAGACACAGACGGCAACATCATCGGCATTCAGGTGCTGTTTTGGATTGTTACCGACCGGATCGAAGCCGAACACGCTCACCAGCGCGAAAGCGCGCTGCTGGAAACTCTGCTGACATCAATTCCCGATGCGATCTACTTTAAAGATACGGCCAGCCGTTTTCTGCGCATCAGCGAAAGCATGGCGGGCATGTTCGGCCTGACTTCAGCGGCAGAAGCCGTCGGCAAAAGCGACGCCGATTTCTTCACCAGCGAACATGCCGATCAAGCGCGAGAAGACGAATTGCGCATCATGAGGACCGGCGAATCGATCATCGGACGCGTCGAAAAAGAGACGTGGAAGGATCGCGAAAACACGTGGGCGTCCTCAACAAAGTTGCCTTTGCGCGACGCCAATGGTGAGATCATCGGAACGTTCGGTCTGTCTCGCGATATCACCAACGTGATGCAGGTTGAAGAAGAACTCGCGCAGGAACGTGATCGGCTGCAGACTCTGATGAATCACCTTCCGGACGTGATCTTCATCAAGGATCGCGACGGCCGATTTGTAATGACCAATCCAGCCCTGAGCCAGCTGTATGGCTGCACGTCCTCTGCTTCGATGGTGGGCAAAACCGACTTCGATTTTGTGCCCGATGAGGTTGCTCAAAACTTCGCTGAAGATGATCAGAAGGTCATGCGATCCGGCGAAGCGTTGATCGATCGCGAAGAATCCAACGTCGATCCGAACGGCGACGTGATTTGGATGCTGACCAGCAAGATTCCGCTGCGAGACGCCGACGACAACGTGATCGGACTGGTAGGAATCGGTCGCGACATCACAAGACTTAAGCAGGCGGAACACGCGGCCACTCGCAAAGCCATGGAAGCCGGCCTGCTGTATCAGGCCACAACGTTGGCGCGGAATACGGATTCACTGCAGGAAGCGCTGCGAGGCTGTCTGGCCATTGTCTGCGACCTGACGGATTGGGATGTGGGTCATGTGTTGCGGCCCGTTCCGCAGGCTGAGTCCGATGGTGCTGAGGAACTGGAGTCCATGGGCATCTGGCACAAGGCGGCTGGTTCACGGCTGGAAGCGTTTCGCTCGCTGACAGATTCCTCCCGCATCCCCAAGGGCAAGGGACTGGCAGGCAACGTGTGGCAAACCGGCGAACCCATGTGGGTCGCCAATGCAATGGATGATGTCGACGCTCGCAGCGCCGAAGTGTTTCGTGCCGCCGGCATTCGCAGCGGCGTCGCGTTCCCAATCATCATTCAAAACGAAACAGTGGCCGTTCTGGAATTTTTCGCGTTCGCCGAACAACCGGAAGACAAAGGCTTGCTGGGCGTGTTCCAAAGTGTGGGCGAACAGGTCGGTCGCGTGATCGAACGCAATCGCAGCGAAGAAGCACTCCGAGCCGCTCTGGAAGCCGCCGACGCCGCCAACCGCGCGAAGAGCGATTTTCTGGCAAATGTCAGTCACGAAATTCGCACGCCGATGAATGGTGTGATTGGTATGACTGAACTGCTGCTGGAAACCGATGTCACGCCGACTCAGCACGAATACCTTTCAATGGTGCAGTCGTCGGGCGAATCGTTGCTGGATCTGATCAACGACATACTGGACTTTTCCAAGATCGAATCCGGCAAGATGGAAATGGAAGCCATCCCGTTCGATGTGCGCGAATCGCTGGGTGACACCATGAAGGTGCTGGGCACGCGAGCTCACAAGCAGGGCCTGGAACTCGCCTTCTCCGTCCACGAAGATGTGCCCGCGTTCCTCATCGGCGACCCAGCCCGACTTCGCCAGATTGTGGTGAACCTCGTGGGCAACGCGATCAAGTTTACGGCTCAGGGCGAAGTGGTTTTGCGAGTCCGCGTGTTGGAACAGCATGAGCAAAATGTGAAGCTTGCCGTTTCCATTTCTGACACGGGCGTCGGCATTCCGGCCGATCGCATTGACGAAGTCTTCGGAGCATTTCAGCAGGCCGATACTTCAACGACACGCAGCTTTGGCGGTACCGGATTGGGCCTGGCCATCTGCACGCGACTGGTCGAAATGATGAACGGTTCGATCCGTTGCGAAAGCGAAGTGGGTACGGGCAGCGTCTTCACTTTTGATGCAGAATTCGCGATCGCGGAAGACTATCAGGCGCAAACTCGAGATCCCGTGGTGGTGCATGGCACAAAGACTCTTATCGTCGACGACAACGCCACCAATCGCAGAATCTTACTTGAGATGTGCACCAATTGGGGAATGGCGCCGCTTGTCGCCGGAAGCGCTGAAGAGGGCTTTCGCCTGTTAAATGAATATCAAGACATTGCTCCGTTTAAGCTGCTTCTGACGGACGTTCACATGCCAGTGATGGACGGCTTCGATCTGTGCCAACGCGTGCGTGAAGATGAGCGATTTAATGACCTGAAAATCATCATGCTAACATCGGCCGGGCGACCGGGCGATGGCGACCGGCGGCGCGAACTGGCAGTTTCGGGCCACATCCTGAAACCGGCGAAGCAGTCAGAATTGTTCGACAGTATCGTAAGCCTGCTGGGCGTCACCGACGAAGAAGACGTTCATGATAAACCGCCAGTCAATCCGGACTACCCGGTGGTGACCGGCCTGCGAGTTCTGCTGGCGGAAGACAACCTCGTCAACCAGAAGCTGGCTATCGGACTCTTAAACAAACATCAACACCACGTCACGCTGGCCTGCAATGGTGTGGAAGCGGTCGAAAAATACCGCAACGGGGAATTCGACGTGATCCTGATGGACGTGCAGATGCCTCAGATGGACGGTCTGGAAGCGACGGCCGCCATTCGCGAATACCAGCAGCAGTCCGGCCGCAGGACGCCGATTGTGGCGATGACAGCTCACGCCATGAAGGGCGACAAAAAGCGCTGCCTGGACGCCGGGATGGATCAGTATTTGTCGAAGCCAATTCGAGGTCGGCAGATAGCGGAAATGTTCGCCCGAATGAAACTGGCTCCCAGCAGCACGGCGGCAGAAATCGCCATGGATTCGCCACCAGAAGACGTGCCGCAGAAAACGGAGCCCAATGACAATCCGCCCGTCGATCACCAGCCACAAGCACCAGCAGAATCGCAGATCGACTGGCAAGCAGCGATGGAAAGTGTGGACGGCGATCGCGAACTGCTGGCTGCGGTCATCGAAGCTTTTACGGACGAAATTCCTAAGCTGATCGCACAGGGAAAAACGGCAATCGAAGGCGGAGACGCAAAGACGCTTCACCGCGTAGGGCACACGATTAAGGGAGCACTTCTGTCGCTCGGGGCCACTCGCGCGGCAAACCTCGCTCAGCAGTTAGAACAATTGGGAGCCGATGGAAATCTGCCGAGGGCCGCTGGTTTGATGCCGGAAGTGACGGAAGTCCTGCAAGCAGTGGTCGCTGAACTTTCCGAGTTCGATCCGATCGAGTAGCTTCCACCGCATGCCTGACCCGAAAACACATTATGACGAACTCCTCACCCTTGTCCGCAAGGCCGAACTACTCGGATCATGCGGCGCCGTCCTCGGGTGGGACCGCGAAACCTACATGCCGCCCGGCGGCAATGAACATCGAGCCAATCAGTTAAGTCTGCTGGCTGGCGTGGCTCACGAATGGTCGACGTCGCCGAAAATCGGTGAGTTACTCGATCAACTGGCCGACAGCGAGTTCAACGACGGTGCAGAATCTGATTCCGTCGCCAACATTCGAGAAATCCGTCGCACTTACGAACGGTCAAGAAAATTGCCGCAGCGGCTGGTCGAAGAACTTTCGCGCGTGACCGCGCTCGCTCAGCAGCATTGGGCGGAAGCTCGTCAGAAGAACGACTTCGCAGCCTTCGCCCCGTGGCTAAGCCAGATTGTTAAGCTGAAACAGGAAGAAGCAGCAGCCGTCGGATTTGCTGAAAACGGCGAGCCGTATGACGCGCTGCTGGACGAATATGAACCAGGTGCAGAAAGCGCGGATGTGGCATCGGTGTTTGATGCGTTGCGGACTGAATTGGTGCCGTTGCTCGACGCGATCAAAGGAGCCGGTCGGCAACCAGACACGTCGCTGTTGAATCGCCATTACCCGGTGGACGCTCAGGCCGTGCTCGGTCGCGAAGCAGCTACGGCAATTGGTTTCGACTTCAACAAAGGTCGACTGGATGTGACGACTCATCCTTTTTGCAGCGGCTTTGGGCCCGGTGACTGTCGCCTGACAACGCGTTACGACCCCGACTTCTTTTCCTCAGCCTTCTTCGGCACGCTGCACGAATCCGGTCACGGAATGTACGAACAAGGGCTGCCGGGAGACGCCTTCGGCACGCCGCTGGGAAGCTCAGTGTCGTTGGGAATCCATGAATCTCAATCACGGATGTGGGAGAACCTTGTAGGGCGAGGGCTGTCGTTCTGGAAGCACTTCTTCCCGCGGGCTCAGGAGCTTTTCCCGGATGCTCTGGGAAATACCTTGCTGGACCAGTTTCATTTTGCAGTGAACGCGGTCAGTCCATCTTTTATTCGGGTTGAAGCTGACGAAGTCACGTACAATCTGCACATCATGCTGCGATTCGATCTGGAACGCGATTTGATTTCCGGGCGGCTGCCGCCGGAAGAAGTTCCGACTGCGTGGAACGAACGTTTCACAAACGACTTTGGAATCACACCGGAAACCGACGCTAACGGGTGCCTGCAGGACGTCCACTGGAGTGCCGGGTTATTCGGCTATTTCCCTACCTATGCGCTCGGCAACATGTATGCAGCCCAATTTTTTGAAGCCGCCGAAGACAAAATTGGCGATCTGCAGCATCAGTTCGCAAAAGGCGAGTTCCAACCATTGCTGCAATGGCTGCGACAGCACATCCATCAACACGGCCGGAGATTGTCGGCCAGCCGCTTGGTGGAAGTCGTCACCGGAAGCACACTGTCGAACACGCCGCTGATGAATCAACTGAACAACAGATTCAAAACGCTGTACGGGATCTGACGGCTCGTCCTGTTCAACATTCACCTCAAACCGATACGAAGGCTCACCATGAAAACGACCGTGTTGACAATACTGTTGGCCACCACCTGCGGCTTAACCTTCGCCGCCGACCAGACGCGCGAAGAAAAAGTGCGTGAGGACATGAAACGTGTGAAGGAAGATGGCTTCTGGATCTACAACGACCTGCCGAAAGCATTTGAAACCGCAAAGAAGACCGGCAAACCACTGCTAGTCGGGTTTCGCTGCATTCCGTGCGAAGAGTGTGTGAAACTGGATGACAACCTTGTCGACACAGACCCCGTGATTCGGCCGTTGCTGGAACAGTTTGTTTGTGTCCGAGTCGTCTCAACCAATGGTCTGGATCTTTCGTTGTTTCAATACGACACCGATCAATCGTTCGCGATGTTCATGCTGAATGCTGATCGCACGATCTACGGTCGATTCGGAACTCGTTCGCACCGCACAGAATGGTTTGGAGACGTAAGCCTGACCGGACTGGCCGAAGCACTAAAAGGCGCGTTGGCCCTCCATAAGGACTATCCCGCAAACAAATCTGCGCTGGCAGGCAAGACCGGGACGCCGCTGGAATTCGGTTCGCCAGAACAATATCCGGCGTTGAAAGATCGATTCACGAGCAAGCTGAGTGCCACCGGCGAGATCGCGAAAAGCTGTATTCACTGTCACCAGATCGGCGATGCTCGGCGGGATTTTCACCGGAAGAACAGCGGCACGATTCCGGAGAAGCTTCTATATTCCTATCCGCATCCGAAATCGATCGGCTTAATCCTGGATGCCGAAGCTCGTGCACTGGTCAAAGATGTGAAGCAGGATTCATTGGCCGCGAAGGCCGGATTCCAACCCGGCGACCAGATTGAAACGCTGGCCGGGCAGCCCCTGCTGTCCATTGCCGATGTTCAATGGGTGCTGCATATCGCCGATCCGGACGGCACAGATGTGGCAGCAGTCGTAGACCGAGCGGGCGAGTCTGTGAAGCTCACGCTGGCTTTGCCAAAGGGCTGGCGACGAAACGACGATATTGCCTGGCGAGTTTCTTCGTGGGGACTGCGTCGTATGGTGACGGGTGGCATGAAATTGGAATCGCTGTCGGATGAAGAACGCCGGGAAGCGAAGATCGAACCAGGCTCACTGGCATTGCGAGCCTCCCACGTCGGACAGTACAACAAACATGCGGTGGCCAAACGCGCGGGTGTGAAAAAGGACGACATCCTGATTTCCTTCAACGGCCGTTCAGACGACATGACGCCCGGCCAATTGCTTGCTTATGGCGTTCAAACAACCAAACCTGGCCAGAAAATTCCCGTGACCTTTCTGCGCGGCAAGCAAAGAATTGACGTGAAGTTGCTGATGCAGGAGTAAGAATGAAGTTATGAGTACTATCCACGTCATAAAATTCCCGATTGTCGTCCTGCTGGCTGCAGTCATTTGTGGCAACCATGTCGCCGCCGACGATGTCGACGATGTCGTCCACAAGGCACTCGACTTTTTGGTGGCCGAACAAAAACGACAGGGCTATTGGGAAGCAGAGCAGGGGGCGTACCGAGTCGCCATGACGGCTCTGGCGGGCACGGCGATGCTTGCCGAAGGTTCGACCGCCACGACTGGTCGCTATGCAACTTCGATCAGCAAAGCGGTCGACTACCTCCTGGCTCGCAGCCGCCCTAACGGCCTGATCGGATACCGCGAAGACGGTCACTACACTTATGGCCACGGCTTCTCGATGGTATTTCTGAGCCAGGTTTTTGGCGAAGAAGAAGACGTGCGTCGTCGCGAAGAAATCCGCCAGGTGCTGACGAAAGCCGTTCAGTTCTGCGCGGACGCTCAAACATCGCGAGGCGGCTGGGGCTATGTTTCGGCAAAGGAAGGACAGGACTTCGACGAAGGTTCAACTTGTATTACTCAGGTCCAGGGCCTGCGAGCGTGTCGGAACGCGGGCATCCCGGTGTCGAAAGAGATCATCGATCGAGCCAAAAAGTACATTGCAGATTGCACAACGTCTGCAGGCGGAGTCCAGTACAGCATCAAAGGCGGCGGCGAACGGCCTCCGATAACGGCCGCTGCTCTTGCCGCGCTGTTCAACGCCGGCGAATACGATACGGAACTCACCAAGCGAATGCGGAAGTTCTGCGACGACCGCATCTGGCCGGGCAAGAAACTGAATTCCAGTTCCGGTCACTGGCACTACATGCACTTCTACTACGCTCAGGTGATTTACCGGCAAGGCGGCGATCGCTGGAACAAGTACCGTCGTGAGATCGAAGAAAAACTGCTGAAGGAAGCCAGCGGTGGCGGTGGCTGGTCGGACCGTCAGATCGGTCACGTGTATACGACATCGATCAACTGCATCATCCTGCAACTGGACAAAGGCTACCTGCCGATTTATCAGCGATAACTCAACAACATGCTTCCACGAATATTTCTCCCCGCACTGCTGATTTGCATGGGCTGCAGCGATTCCGAAACGCCGCAGCCGGTCGCGCCACCACCTGAAACGGCTGCGTCTGAAACGGCTGCATCAGGGGACGGCTCGACAGTTGACGCGTCGCCCATTGAAACGGCAATGGATGACGACTTTGACTTTCAACCACTATCAACAGCCTCCGGCGCAGGCAACGACGCAACATCGGCAGACGGCACAGCAGGCACCCGACTTTCCGGGGAAGCTCACATTCGGGCCGTCATGAAAAAGCTGAAGCCGCTGCAGGTCATGCTGGGACAATGGCGTGGGATCACTCGCAAGGTCTACGATGGTCAAAAGGCCGTCGACAACCACGAATGGATCTGGGATTTGCAGTCTGCACCGGACCAACCTTCACTGGCCGTTACGTCCGACAACAGCCCCTACCTTCGAACTGCCCGACTGACATGGCTGCCGGACAAGTCCGTTTTTCAACTCACCGCAACCGATGCGGACGGCATACAGCGGACCTTTCAGGGCGACTACACAGACCCGGTTCACGAAGTGGTCGGATCGGACGACAAACTCCACCGCGTATTTCGCCTGGAATTGACCGAACAACCAGATTCCACAAAAGCAACGGGCGGCGAAACGTGGAAGTTGGCCTTCGTGCAGCAGGAGAACAATCGCTATCTGCTGGAACTGGACAAACAGCGAGGCACGGCTCCGTTTCGTCGCTACGATACCGTGTCGACTCAGCGCGAAGGCACGTCGTTTGCCGTAAGTGATTCGGACTACGGCGACAAATCCTGCATTATTTCGCAGGGACTGGGCACAATTGCAGTGTCGCATCAGGGACGCACCTATTGGGTGTGTTGCAGCGGCTGCAAAGCAGCATTCGAAGAAGACCCCAAAACATGGATCGCTCGTGCAGCAAAGCGAGCGGCCGAAACGAAATAATGGCGACAATGAAGCTGAACAACAGCCAAGAAACTTACGGCGGCCTGACCTGCCGAGTCATCGACGCGCTGCCTCAAGGTCAGCAGCCCGATGCTGTCATGGTGCTGTGTCACGGTTTTGGTGCGCCGGGCGACGACCTTGCTGCCTTCGGCCCTCACTTGCTAAGCAGCAGTGAAGACATAGCGGAACGCTATCGCTTTGTTTTCCCGGAAGCTCCCATCGACCTGACACCGATGGGCATGCCGGGCGGTCGAGCGTGGTGGCCGATCAATATGGCTCAACTCGCGGAAATCAACCAAACCGAAGACTACAGTAAACTGACAACCGTTGAACCACCGGGGATGAGCGCCGCGTCGGACCAGTTGGCGGCCACCGTCAAAGAGATCCAGGCGGCCAACGGCATCGACGATTCAGCAACGGTGCTGGGCGGGTTTTCTCAGGGAGCCATGGTGACCAGCAACATCGTTCTGCGCGACGGTTTCGTCCCGAAGCTGATGGTGCTGTTTTCGGGAACGTTGTTAAACAGCGAAGTCTGGAAGAAACAGGCTGCAAATCACGCCGGTTGCCCGGTTCTGCAGTCTCATGGCCGGCAGGACATGGTGCTGCCGTTTGCTCCCGCAACGTTACTCCGCGATATGTTGACGGAAAACGGTTTTGACGTGGATTTTCACGCTTTCATCGGACCGCACACGATTCCTATGGAAGTTTTGACCGAGTTGATGCGTCAGTTGTAGACCGGCGACCGCAGAAGGACCGTCACCGATTCCTGTTCCAATCCGTCACCATGATGGCCGGCCACAGGACCGCCCTTGGCTGGGAAAACGTGGTTCGTTTTGGGAAAACGGGGGGAATCGGTCTTTTCTGGAAAAATGGGCGTCGATAGTATTCGCAATTCGATTTTTGCCGGTCAGGATCTGGCCACAAATGGATGGAAACGGTCGAACCAGCGGAGGCGAAAGCGAGTCCCTGGTGTGACGCCCCTCGCCGTATCACTGATTCGGCGGCGGTTGAGATACAGGCGTAGGCAAAGACGCTCGCTCAGCAGCGATGCTTCTGGCACGTGCTTTGAAGGTTGTCAATCACCTGAATGCTGTGTGGCAACCCCCTATTTTAGTTTTTCGTGCGGACGTTCCGTACATGGTACCTTGATTTGTTAAATGCTTCGGGAAACGCTCGATTGCGAACGTTTCCACCACTCAGGACGTTGGAGAAATGGCTGACCTTAGTCGTGTTCGCAACATTGGTATTTCCGCTCACATCGATTCAGGAAAGACGACCCTGACAGAGCGTATGCTCTTTTATTGCGGTCGGATTCACAAGATTCGGGATGTGAAGGGCGGCGATGGCGGCGCGACCATGGACCACATGGACCTGGAACGCGAACGCGGCATCACCATTACGTCGGCAGCCACGCGCGTGAGCTGGAAAAACGACACGCTGAAGATTCCTGAGCACGTTGTGAATATCATCGATACGCCAGGCCACGTTGACTTCACCGTCGAAGTGGAACGGTCGCTGCGCGTACTGGACGGAGCGATTCTGGTTCTGTGTTCGGTCGGTGGCGTGCAAAGCCAGTCGCTGACGGTTGACCGCCAGATGAAGCGATACGGTGTTCCGCGAATTGCGTTCATCAACAAGATGGACCGTACCGGTGCCAATCCCGACAAGGTCATGGCGGCCATGCGGGATAAATTGAAGACCAATGCCGTACCGTTGCAGATTCCAATCGGTTCAGAATCCAACTTCGTGGGCGTGGTCGACCTCGTGCGAATGGAAGCCGTCTACACCAAAGGTGACGAAGGCGAGATCATTGAACGCACTGAGATTCCTGATGAGTTGAAAGAAAAGGCCGAGACCGCTCGCATGGAAATGCTTGAGGCTCTGTCGCAGTTCGACGACGAACTGATGGGAACGCTGCTGGACGAAGGCGAAGTGGATGAGAAAGACATCCGTCGTATCATCCGTTCTGCCACGCTGGCTCAGCAGATTACGCCTGTACTGATGGGTAGTGCCTTCAAGAACAAGACGGTTCAGGAAGCTCTGGATGCTGTCACGATGTACCTGCCATGTCCGACGGACGTGGAAGTGTTCGCCAACGACAACAGCAAAGACGCCGAACTGGACGAAGATGGCGCACCGCCTCGCGTGAAGCTGACCAACGATGACAAAGACCCGATGGTTGCGATGGCCTTCAAAACGGTTGTCGAAACCTTCGGCCAGTTGACGTACATGCGAATCTACCAGGGGCAGATCAAGAAGGGGGATTCGTACGTCAACGCTCGTACCGGAAACTCCGTTCGATTTGGCCGCCTGGTGCGTATGCACTCTAACGACCGCGAAGAAATTGACGTCGGCGAAGCTGGCGACATCATGGCGGTCGTCGGTGTGGACTGCGCGTCCGGGGATACGTTCCTGGGCGATGGCGTGGAGTACTCGTTGGAAAACATCTACGTCGCCGATCCAGTAATTCGCCTGTCGATTGAACCGGCAAAGCGAGACGACGCGGACAAACTTGGCAAAGCGTTGGAACGTTTTCGTCGTGAAGATCCGACCTTCCGAGTGCTTTCTGATGAGGAAACGAATCAGACGCTGATCGCGGGCATGGGACAGTTGCACCTTGATGTGTATGTCGAACGCATCAAGCGTGAATACGGTTGTGAATGCATTATCGGTGAACCTCGCGTGTCGTACCGTGAACGTCCGACGAAGAGTGTCGAGTTCAATCACAAGCGAGCCAAGCAGTCCGGTGGTTCCGGTCAGTACGGACACGTTGTTGGCGTGATGGAGCCACTTCCGGAAGACGCTGAAAACGCATTCGAGTTCGAAAACGAAGTCACTGGTGGACGTATTCCTCGTGAATACATCCCGGCCTGTGAAAAAGGTTTCGAAGAGATGATGACGAAGGGGCCTTTGGGCGAATTCGAAATCGTCGGCCTGAAGATTCGTCTGCAGGACGGTACTTTCCACGACGTGGACTCATCGGACATGGCGTTCAAGCTGTGTGCGATGGAAGCGATGCGTGAATCAATTCTGCCGAAGTGCGGGATGGCATTGCTGGAACCAATCATGAAGCTGGAAATTGAAACTCCGGATGAGTTTCAGGGCGGAGTGACAGGACACATTTCCAGTAAGCGAGGTCTGGTTAGTTCTTCGGAAGTGACCGACGGAAGCTGCATCATTCTAGCAGAAGTGCCACTGGCGGAGATGTTTGACTACGCCAACGAAATTCGATCGATGACGCAGGGCAAGGGAACGTTCAGCATGGAATTCCTGTGCTATCGCCAGGCTCCTAAGAACGTTCAGGAAGAAGTTCTGGCTCGTCGTCGTAAGGAAAAGGAAGAGCTGAAGAAGTAGGCCACAACCTTCAGCTAAGAAACAGGGTTCTGGTGCGGCATCGCATCAGAACCCTTTCTTTTTGCGCGGCTGGCAGTGCGTTTCAATTCCGAGTGATGGTCTCATCCAGATTTAGAATTGCTCGGCTAACCGCCATCCATGACGCCATTTCGACAGAATCAAGTCTCTTCGGCTGCGGCGCCAACCCCACGCCCAACGCCTTTTCAGCTTCGGCGGGGTGAGCCTTGTAGTAACTTCGCGATGCCTGCAGCAGATCGCTAAACAGTTGCCGCTCCCGCGCGTCCGGCAGCCGGGATGTGGCCAGTTGCATCGCGTGGTCAAATCGTGAATCGTCGGACTTGCCATCAGTTTCCGTCAGGATGCGATCGGCAAACGCTCGAGCAACTTCGACGAACGTCGGATCGTTCAACAGCGTGAGTGCCGCAAGCGGAGTATTGCTGCGCGACCGCTGGGCCGTGCATTCTTCGCGAGTGGGCGCGTCGAAGGCTTTTAACATTGGGTGCAGAAACTGACGCTGCCAATGCACGTACAACCCTCGCCGCCACTGCCGGTCGTCAGTGTGGTGAGCGTACTTGCGGACGGGGAAATTCAGGTGACGATAGTAGCCCGCCGGCTGGTACGGCCGGACGCTGGGGCCACCAACTTTGTGAACCAATAGCCCTGACACCTCCAATGCGTTATCGCGGACCATTTCGGCCGGAAGGCGAAAGGCCGACTGTCGAGCGTAAAGCGTGTTGCCAGGATCCTTCTCGAGCAGTTCATCTGTCCAGGCAGATGACTGTCGATAGGTGCGGCTGGTCACAATCAGCCGCAACATCTCTCGCACATTCCAGTCGCTGTTGACGAATTCCAGTGCCAGCTGGTCCAGCAATTCCGGGTGCTCCGGCGGCGTTCCCTGGCCGCCAAAGTCATCCAGATCGGCGGCGATGCCACCGCCAAACATCAGATACCAGAAGCGATTCGCAAACACTCGCGCCGTCAGCAGGCCAGCGCCATTTTCGGCGTCGCACAACCAGTTGGCCAGATCCAGCCGCGTCGCGCGAGAACTGTTGGCTGTCGGAGTTTCGCCCAGGAACTCCGGAATCGAAGGCGACACAATCGGGCCGCTGTCGTCAAGCCAGTTGCCGCGAGCCAACAGTCGCATCTCGCGAGGCTCTTTGGCAACGCTGATCATGGTCAGGCGAGCCGCATTTTCAAGGTCGTCTATCGCAAAGCCAAGCTGCTTTCTGCGGTCCACGAGATCTTTGTTGTCTGGCGATTTCTTGAGCTGCCGCTCGACGTCTGCCAGATCGTGCTTCAGCTTCGTCAAGTGAGCGCGCTCGCGACGCGAGTGGACTTTCAATTCCGGCGCACGCTTTGTTGGCAATGCATTTGAGCCATCGCGGAAGTGCTGGTCTTCGTCCAGATCCGCAAAAAACGCGGCCAGCGAGTAGAAGTCTTTGGCCGTGTACGGATCAAACTTATGGTCGTGGCATTGAGCACACCCAACGGTCGCTCCCATCCACACGGCGGAGACATTTCGCACTCGATCAGCCGCGTAAATCGACAAATATTCCTTTGGCTGAATGCCGCCTTCGTGCGATGTCTGCAGCAGGCGGTTGTAACCGGACGCTATCTTCTGATCGACAGTGCTGTCTGGCAGCAGGTCGCCAGCAAGCTGTTCGCGAGTGAACTGATCGAAGGGCATGTTCTGGGCAAAAGCATCAATCACCCAATCGCGGTAAGGCGAAATGTTGTGGTCCTGATCTCCGTGATAGCCGACCGTATCGGCGTAGCGCACAAGATCCAGCCAGTACATCGCCATGCGTTCGGTAGCGGCGTCCGACGCCAGCAATTGGTCCACGACTTTCTCGTAAGCCTCGTCACTCGGGTCTTGGGCAAAGGCCGCAACGACTTTCGGCTGAGGCGGCAGGCCGGTCAGATCGAAGTGCACACGCCGCATCAAGGTGACCGGATCCGCCCCAGGAGACGGCTGCAGGCCTTCGGTTTCCATTCGAGCCAGGACAAAATTGTCGACCCAGTGAATCGGCCATTCGGGCGTTTTAACTTCAGGAGTCGGCTGATTTTTTGGCGGGACGTACGCCCAGTGCGGATTGATTTCGGCACCTGATGCGATCCAGCGATGCAGAATATCCACTTCCGCCTCAGTGAGCGACTTCCCCAGATGCTTCGGCGGCATCACCAGATCTTCATCGTCGCTGGTGATGCGCTTAAGCAGCTCGCTGGCTTCCGGCTTGCCCGGCACGACAACCGCATAGTCGCCTCGGTCTGCCGTCATGCTTTTGAAGTCATCGAGCCGGAGTTCGGCCTCGCGATGAGCCGCGTCCGGGCCGTGGCAGGCGAGGCAGCGGTCTGACAGCAACGGACGGACTTCACGGTTGAAATCGGGAGGCTCGGCAGCTTCCAACGGCCGAAAATCAGCGAAAACACTGGCCAAAGGGACTGTAAGCAGCAAGAAACGGAACTTGCCGGTAAGCGTCAACATGGAAACTCCTGGCCGGTCGGGGATCGTATTGCCTGATATCACTGTTTTTGCGATCATTCCCATCCCACCTAACAGGACGGCGGCTAATTGATTGTGGGGCGTTTGCCTTCGAAAGGCAACAGTTCCACTAACTGCCGTCGCCGAAATACCGCTGGCCGACTTTCCTGGGCACTTGATGAGGCGGAGCCTCAATTCGAGCGATCGCTCGAAAGCGTTGCCGTTGGTCACTCCAATGGCGCGTGAAGCATGGTACGAAACCGTTCTTAATGACCTGATTGCGCCTGATTCGTTGCACGACCGAATTACTCAGACCACAACATCCAGCCAGACTGCGCTGCGAACGCTAATCCGTTTCGCGGTGGTGGTGTGCTGTTGTACGGCCGGGTGCACGAACACGACGCCGAAAACGTTCACCGTAGAACGCCCCGTTCGTCATACGACAACAGGCGACGGCTATTCCATTCAAAGCAATTTTCCGATCGGCCGCGACGCACCGCTGGTAGGGGAACTGAATGACCTGAAGGCGGCGATCATCAGCAAGCTAGAGCTCCCGAAGCAGCGTGACCCCGTGGTCGTGTATCTGTTTTCGGACGAAGAATCCTACCGCCGTTACATGCACAGCATGTGGCCCAACCTGCCGCCGCGGCGAGCTTACTTTGTGGGGACCAGTCGCGAGCTGGCCGTGTATTCTTTCCACAGTCCAAACGTGCAGGAAGACCTGCGGCACGAATTTACTCATGGGCTGCTGCACGCGTCGCTGAACACGGTGCCGCTATGGCTGGATGAAGGACTAGCAGAATACTTCGAAGTACGTGGCAGCGAAGTCGGAGCGCCTCACGCCGCGCATCTTAAGCATCTACAAGCGGCGCGCGCCAACGGCTGGAACCCGTCGATGTATCAGCTCGAACAACTGTCTGACTTCCAAAAGATGACTCAACGCGACTATGCCGAAGCGTGGGGCTGGGTTCACTTCATGCTGGAAAGTGACGCCAACGGCCGACAGGCACTGATCGATTACATCGCAGAACTGGAAACGAAAACCATCGCACCATCGTTTATGGCACGTCTTGAGCAAGCGAATCCAGCCTACTACAACAGCATGATCGCTCACGTGTCGAATGCCGCTCAAGGCATTTCACTGGTCAGCCATGAACCATAGCTCCATTGGCCGCGAAGCTTGATCGCAGAGGCGGCCGCGGAAACAGCAACAGCTTCGTAGCCCCATCGTGCAAGACTCTACTTAACGATCGGTTTCTCTGCCTGAATCAGTTCCAGATGTTCATTCAGGCCGTCCTTCATATCGTCTGGCGCTGCTTCGATCGCAGTGGCCACCCATTGCTGAGCAGACTTAAAGTCTCCATTGGCGGCATGAGCAGCCGCAAGCGTGTCCAGTGAATTCCAGTTCTTGTACTGCGTCATCTGACAGGCTTTCGTCGCCAGTTCCAGCGCCCTCTTCGGATCGCGGACGGAACTTTCAGCGGCAGTTGCCAGCACCCATGCGAGGTCATTCACCGGCTTGTAGTCCAGCGGGTTCTTGTGCATGGCCATTTGCAGGTCGGAAATCGCTTCGGTGAACTTCTTCAATTGCCGGTATGCAAAAGAACGGTTCCCGTAAGCATCGATGTACTTATCATCAATCTCAAGCGCCGCCGAATAGTCTTTAATCGCGGCCGGGTAATCGCCCTGCTTTGAAAACACCACGCCACGATTGTTCAAAGCCTCTGGATACTTCTGATTCAACTTCAGTGCGGCATTCAAATCACGCAAAGCTCCGTCGAAATCTTCTTTCGCAATCAAACACAAAGCTCGGTTGTTAAGCGCAATAAAATGGTCAGGAGCGCTGGTAATGGCGGCGGTGAAATCCTTGATGGCGGCGTCGAAATCGTTCTGCAAATAGTGAACCTGCCCAAGGTTGTTTAGCACTCCAGCGGTGCCCGGCTTCTTTTTGAGGCTCATTTCAAAATCGGCCACAGCCTTGTCGTATTCTTCATGAACCGAATACGCGATCCCTCGCAGGTGGTAATTCTCTGGAGATGGTTGCTGTTGAATTCTTTTTGTCAGCTCCTCAATAGCGTTGTCGAACAGCACGACTTGCTTTTCTGACAACCAGCCGCCTTTTTCTGCGACCCACAGCCATTCGCCATTGGTCAGAGCCACGGTGAAGGTTTCGCCCAGATAGGCTTTCCACACGGTCTCCTTCGGTGTCTGCAAAGGTGCGCCCGCTTCTGTCACAATCACTTTTTGCCCGACGCGACTATCCTTTTCCTGCGCCTGTGCAGAAGGTTGAGCAGCATTTTGTTGCGGTGCGGCAGCGGCTGCACTGATAAGGCTGGCAGACACCAATCCGGCGGCAAGCGTGAGAACAGAATGACGAAGTAAGAGCAACATGAAACAGCTTTCTGCGGTCAGCATGATAGAATCGAAGCGGGCAGTGTAACGGGAAAATTTCGCTTTGTAGAGAGTGAATCACACCTCACAGACGGCCCCAAATCGCATTGAGCTCGTGTACGGCGTCGAGCGGCTGCAAATTGTCCATTCACCTGTTGACAATCGGAATGACCGAAGAACTCGACTACTTAAAACACTGCTGGTTCCTGGCTGGTCCAACCGCAGGTGGCAAGACCGCGACCGCGATTGAACTGGCAAAGATCCTCAACGCTGAAATCGTGTCGATGGATTCGATGGCCATCTACCGTGGCATGGATATCGGCACAGCCAAACCGTCGCGTGACGAACAGAACGCTGTGCCGCATCATCTGATTGATGTGGTCAAACCTCACCAGGAATTCAGCGTTTCCGAATACGTGCTTCAGGCCAGCGAGGTGGCAAGACAGATTCTGAAGCGGGACCGCATTCCGTTATTTGTCGGCGGCACAGGATTGTATCTGCGATCGTTACTGCGCGGAGTGTTCGAAGGTCCGCCTGCCGACTGGGAACTTCGAAACGAACTGCAGCGCGGCGCGGAAGAGCGCGGCAACGACTGGCTGCATTCAGAACTTCAAAACGTAGACCCCGGCACAGCCGCGAAGCTGCACCCAAACGATGTGCGACGCGTTGTTCGCGCAATCGAAGTATTTCGGCTGACAGGCCAGCCACTGTCGCAGCAGCAACAACAAACACCGCTGCCACCTCAGAAACGCCCGGCTGCCGTCTTCTGGATCGATCCGCCGCGAGACTGGCTGCATGAACGCATCAACCGACGCGTAGACCTGATGATGCAGCAAGGGTTGCTGAAGGAAACTCAACAGCTGCTTGCCGCCGAACCGCCTCCCGGCAGAACCGCGCGGCAGGCACTCGGCTATCGCGAAATTATTAGCCACCTCGAAGACGGCGTGCCATTGGACGATGCTGTTGAACAGATCAAGACCGGCACTCGCCAATTCGCCAAACGGCAGCACACATGGTTCCGTAATCTGGAAGAATGCAGCAGCGTGAGCATCACGGGCTCTGAGAACCCGCAGGAACTAGCGGTTCGGCTAAAGGCGATAACGGCGACTCGACCAGCTGACGAAACGCACGCTTAACTGCTGAATTCGCAGCCATGGCTGTCGAATTCGGCGGAAATTGCTGCCCCGCCTGCCCAACCGGACCGGAACGGTAGGCGAAGGCCCCACTTCGCCCAAACCCGGGTTCTCGCCAAACCGAGGTCGACTACGATTCTGCGGACTCCGTGCACCGAACCGCCCAGCAGATACCATGGCAGCTTATCGAGAACACATTACCGTCAGCGGAACGCTGGGCATTGCCTACGCGTTCGCGGCCGTGATCTCATTCGGCTTTTCGATCACTCAAGCCATCATTGCCGCCATCCTGACCTGGATTGCGGGCATGCTGCCGGACATGGATTCGGAAAGCGGCAGGCCAATTCGAGAGCTATCCGGCATCACCGCCGCGCTGGCTCCGCTGGTGCTGCTGCAGCACGCCAACTATCTGGGCATCAGTAATGATCGAGCCATGATGTTCTCGCTATTGCTGTACGGAGCGGTGCGGTACGGCGGCGCAGCCTTATTAGGAAAGCTGACGGTTCATCGAGGAATGTTTCACAGCATTCCAGCGTTAATTATTGCGTCTGAAGCGACGTTTCTGGCGTACCACAACCCGGATCCGAAAGTGCGATTGCTAATGGCTGGCGGTGTGGCACTCGGCTTCTTTTCGCACCTTATCCTGGACGAAATGTACAGCGTCCAATGGGACGGCATGCGCATAAAAGTGAAGAAGTCGTCAGGCAGCGCGATTAAGTTCTTTGGGAAGAAGCATATGCCCAACGCAGTCGCGCTGGGGCTTATGATGTTCTTTAGTTACGCATGCCTGATGAACGTCGGAATCATTCCCGACCCGAACGTGGCACCGGCTCCGGAAGTGCTGGAGATCACCGGCGACCTTGAAGCCGCTCCCGTATACCGGATGGCCGATGAACCGACCGGAGCCGTGTACCGCTGACGGATTTAGTCCAGCGAATGCACCAGCAGGCCGCTGCGGAGCTTCGGTTCGAACCACGTGCTTTTTGGCGGCATGATCTCGCCCGCATCTGACACAGACATCAACTGCACAATCGACGTTGGGAACATAGAAACGGCACACGCCCAGTCGCCGCTGTCGACTCGTTTTTTCAATTCGTCAGTGCCGCGAATACCACCGACGAAGTCGATACGCGAATCCGTCCGAACGTCGCCGATGCCAAAAATTGGTTCCAGCACGCGCTGCTCCAGAATCGCGACATCCAACGACGCGATCGGATCGTCCTGATCGATCGTGTCAGGTGAAACCGTCAGGCGGTACCAGGAATTTTCGAGGTAGATGCAGAACGAGCCGGCGGCTTCGGGCACAGGATCATTGGTCGGTTCGACCTGTCCAACTTTGGCCAGCGCGTTCAGTACGTCGTCGACCGATTGCCCATTCAAATCCTTGATGATGCGATTGTAAGACAGAATGTTCAACTGCCGCGCGGGAAACAGGACCGTCAAAAACCAGTTGTACTCTTCATCGCCCGTGTGATCCGGATTCGCCGCTCGGCGCTCCGCCCCAGCGCGCCATGCGCTGGCAGAACGATGATGGCCGTCAGCCACGTAGAACGATTCCACCGCGTTCAATTCTTGTTGATACGGCGTGGCGTCTTCAATTGCCCAAACGGTGTGCTGCACGCCGTCAGGAGCCGTGAAGTCGTAGAGCGGTTCGCCTTTCTGAACGGCGTCTACCATCTCGTCGACGGCGGCCACGTCTTTGTAGGTCAGAAAAACAGGGCCGGTGTGAGCGTTCAGAGTTTGTACGTGGCGAGTGCGATCGTCTTCTTTGACCTTGCGAGTTTTTTCGTGCTTCAGAATCAGGTTGTTTTCGTAATCGTCAATGTGGCAGCAGCAGACGATTCCCGATTGAGCGACGCCATTCATGATTTGGCGGTAGACGAACAGACGTTCCTTATCGTCTCGCACCAGCACGCCGTCGTTCAGCAGGCGGTCAAGATTTTTGCGAGCCGTCGCGTAGACTTCGTCGGCATAGGGGTTGGTGTCCGCCGGAAGATCGATGTCCGGTCGCACTACGTGCAGAAAGCTGTCCGGATTGCCGCTCGCCAGTTCTGCGGCTTCTTCGCGGTTGACCACGTCGTAAGGCACAGACGCGACTTTGGCAGCAGATTCCGGGTTCGGACGAATGGCCTGAAACGGCTTGACGCGAGGCATGGATAGACAGCTTTCGACTTCAGAGTGAGGAGGTGCTTGCAAAGAACGCTGGAATTGAAGCGACTGTTCGACGGTGGTCCAAGTGACAGCACGGCCAACGCATCGAATTTCGCTCATTTCCCGAATCAGGGCATTTTCAAATGCGTTCCGGCACGCAGGTTTTGATGGTTTTCACGTCGCCCTACTGATATTGTGCCTCCTATGGAAATCGAACGAAATCTGGGCGCTCAGCCGCTTGCCGAATTGCTGACGAAGTTTGAACTGAAGGCGCACGACCTCGTCGCGGCGTCTGACGAGCAATTGACTCATAAGCTGATTTCGCGAGCCTCAAAAGGGCGGCGACTGACGGATCGCAGCAAGGCAAAGGTGGTTCGCGCGTTCAACCTGGCAACGAACCAAACGTTCGAAACGCGACAATTGTTTAACTACTGAGACAGGCACTATGGTCATCAAAGTTCGCTGCCGATGCGGCAAGGGAATCAAAGTGCGTGATTCGGCAGCGGGCAAGCGAGTCCGGTGTCCGGAATGCAGCAAGCCGGTCAAGATTCCCGAACCTGTGATCGAGGAATTCGACGACTACGGCGATGACGCCTACGAAGATGATCCGTATGACCAGCCCGCCGCACCTCCACCGCGACGCCGAAAGCCGGCCGCGTCCGGGAAGCGGCCCTCCAAAGCGAAGAAGAAATCAGCGGGCGGCGGTTCGAAGCTTCCGCTGTTAATCGGAGGCGGAATCGCGGTCGTCGTTCTGTTGATCGGCGGCGCATTGTACGCCATTTTCAGCGGCGGAGATTCTCCTGACGCTCCCGCCGTTGCCGCAAACAATCCGGGGCAGTCCCCGCCTACGACGACACCAATGCAGCCCCCGGCAACGGAGCCGCCGCCATCAACTCAAGCAGATGATCAGCCGCCCGCAGCGTCCGCACCAGCCAACGCCGTCGCCGAAACCAATCAGAATTCTGCGGCCCCCGCAGCCGATCCGCCGATGACGACTCCGCAAACAACGGCAGCAAGCGGCAATCAGTTGTGGGTCGTCTTGTCTGACTTCAAAGAAGTGGCGAATCCGCAGTCAATTGGCAAAGCGCATCAAGTCAACTACCGCGTTGCCGCGGGTGCTCCTGAAACCGGCAAGGCTTACGTGCTCTACATGGGTTCTTCAATGGGCATGATGGAACGGTTTTACGAAGTGCCTGTAGAAATTCAGGCCAGCGGAACCGTGCAGATCCCACCCGCGATTGGGATGGCGGGTGACCTGCGAGCGTACCTTGCGTTGAAGAAGGGACGCCGCGAATGGAAGCCGGTCTCTGGCGAGATCGCAATCGGGGGACAGCCGACGTCGCCGAAACGTCCGCCAACAATCGTGGAAGCAGCCGGCGCAGCAGCTCAGGGAAAGGCGCTTGCACTCGCCAACGGCCGCTTAGAGAAAGCGCGCAGCCGCATGGCGGTCGTCGTCGATTACGTCCTGCAGAAAAAAGCGGACATGGGACAGCGCTATTTTCTGGTGGTCAGCGGCGGCGGCGACAACATCGAAGCCGATGTGACCATGGACCTTTCACGAGCGACGGTCGGGAAGAAAGGCCAATTTGGTCTTGCAGTAATGCCTGGTCGAAGTTTTCCGGCAGGGGACCTGAAGGTCCACGTGGAGACTCGCAAGAGCCGTATCCGCCGTGAACCTGGTACCGTCGCGTCGAACACCGTGTCGGTTCAACGCTAAGCTACAGTGTGTTACGCCGACTTGTGGTCGCGGAACAAGCGTTTCGTAATATGAAGGCTGTTTGCCACGAGCCCGAACCGTCCACGACAAAAGGTAAACTGCTCTAAGCTGCGCCAATGCCCTGCATTCTTCGCCACGCACTCATTTGGCCCAGGTGCATCATCATGTGGCCGCCAGCGTAGAAAGCATGCATGGAACCAAGCGTTGGAAATTTTTCCGTCATCGGTCCGCCGAGTGGATTCGGTTGCTGCAAGGCTTCGTCCGACGTCGCCTGCAACGCTTCCAACACAGTTCGATAACCGGTGAAGAAAAATTCCGTCACTTGCTCCATCGGCGGATAAATCGTGCCGCGCGGGTCGTCTACACACTGAGCATTCTTCGAAAAGACGTCTTGAAATGCGTCCGGCGTCGCGGGCGCATCGTGGCCGAGGTCTTTCAGCATGATGGGCCCGTACAGGCTAAGGTGGCCATACACAAACGCGGCGTGATTGGATTCAACGATCTGTCCGCCGGGGCTGCCGAAGCGAGCGAATTGATCTGCCTGAACATCCTTCAGCAGGCGTTCGGCATAGCCCAGGCTAAGTTGCAGAGAATCCGAAATAGTGAACCCAAGGGAACGAGACATCAGCGACGATCCAGAAAAATGTTGGCGAGAAGTCTGTGTAACGCGGAAGCGGGAACTTAACATTTCATGCGGGAAAATTCACCCATCGGTATTCGACGATTACGCAGCAGGGGAAACAGGATTCGGGAATTTGTGGGTTTGGCGTGGGAATGCACAGACCAACGTCGCCACAGGAGCGGCATGTGTAACAATGACGGCACGCGGACATCGCGAATTCGAAATTTGAAACTGCACCATCACCCGACTACCGCAGGGCCCCAGAAAATCACCATGAAGTTTCTCATCACTAACGACGACGGTTTCGATGCACCAGGCCTGGCCGCTTTGTATGAAGCGCTGGCCCCGTTGGGAGAAGTGCGAGTCGTCGCACCAGCGGTTTGTCACAGCGCGAAGGGGCATGCCGTGAACACGCATTCGCCCATCCGCATCGAACGTCGGGAAGTGGCTCCGTTTGGCCCGATCGAGATCGTGGAATCTTCGCCCGCCGATTGTATCCGCGTGGGTTTGTGTGCACCGGGAGCCGAGCGACCAGACTTCGTCGTCGCGGGTATCAATCCAGGAGCAAACCTGGGCGTCGATCTGTTCTACTCCGGCACCGCGGCCGCGGCCAGAGAATCGGCGATTCTGGGTGTGCCCTCGCTGGCACTGTCACGCTACATTCGAGCGGACCATTCCGTCAACTGGACGGCTCTTAGCCAGCACGTCACGCGAATTGTCAGCCTGCTGACTTCTGACGAACACCGTCTGGATACGGGCCACTTCTGGAATGTGAACTTTCCAGCCATCGACGACGATGCTCATCCGCCAGACATCACATTCGCCACGCAAAGCCTTCTCGCTCACGACATTCGGTTTCGTCCAGCAGCAATTCAGCCCGATGGCAACGGCTCCGTCACGATGCTGGAATACGCTGGCGAATACAAAAGTCGAGGGAAAACAGGCACCTGCGACGTCAGCCATGTCTTCGAAAACCGGATTGTCGCGACCCCAATCGACCTCTGCACGACGGCCAAACACGCCTCAGTCGCAAAGTCCTGACAATGCTCGGCCCTTGCCTCGGTGGCGTGGTGAGCGTTTACGCATAGGACGCTCAACCGCCGCACCGCTCCTGTTGGTCGCATTTGGGAATGATGTGTGACTTTTCGCCAGAGTGGTTGGGACACACCCGGAAACCAGGGCCAAACGGGGTTTTCGGAAAGGATCCGGTTTTCTCCAGTCACCGCAGCCTGCGCTGATTGACTCAGCACAATTGCTTCGTCAGGATTCCGGAACAAAGCCATCAGCCCGGACTCACACCGCGATTAACGTGGAAGGCAGAGCCACAGCATGTACGAACGTCTGACGATTTTGAGCGGACGCGGCAATCCAGCCCTCGCCACAGAAATTGCCGAATATCTCGGCATTGGACTGGGGCATGTGGATGCATCCAACTTCCCGGACGGCGAAGTCAGCGTCAAGCTCAATCAGAATGTGCGCGGCTGCGACGTGTTTATCGTGCAGTCGACTTCACCCCCGGTGAACGACAACCTGATGGAGTTGCTGATTCTGATTGACGCCTGCCGCCGCGCCAGCGCGGCTCGTATTACGGCCGTCATTCCGTACTTCGGTTACGCTCGCCAGGACCGCAAAGATTCGGGCCGAGTTCCCATTACGTCAAAGCTGGTGGCCAACCTGATCGTTCAGGCTGGCGCTCACCGAGTGCTCGCGATGGACCTGCACGCAGCTCAGATTCAAGGCTTCTTCGACGTACCGGTCGACCACCTGTACGCCGCGCCGATTCTGGACAAGCACTTCAAGTCGATGGACATCGCTCTGGAAGACCTGGTGATTGTCAGCCCGGACGAAGGCAGCATCAAACGCAGCTTGCAGCATCAGGAAAACCTGGGCGGTTCACTCGCGATCGTCGACAAACGCCGCGCGAATGCACTGGAAACGCGGCAGGCAAACCTGATCGGCGGCCCCATCGACGGCAAAACGGCGCTGATTTTTGACGACATGATCACGACGGCCGGCTCCATCACCGGTGCCGTTAAAGTCGCCCGAGAACACGGGGCTCGAAGAATTTACGTGTGTGCGACTCATGGAGTTTTCTGCGGCCCGGCCGTGGAGCGGCTGAACGCGTCGCAGGTGGACGGCTTGGTCGTATCGAACACGTGTCGCGACGCTTCGAACCCGCTGTTGAAAAATCTGACAACTGTCAGCGTCGCCCCGTTGCTGGGCGAAGCGATTCGGCGAGTGCACCGGAACGAATCCGTAAGCTATCTGTTTGACTAAAGCAGTCTACCTTTGATTGTGAACGATTCGGGCTTGTGGTGAACAGCCTTCATAGTCCGAAACGCTTGGCCTGCGGCCACATGTCAGCGAGATTCGGCGTAACCGCTGGCTGAGTTCAACGCCGCGTCGAGTTCAGGCTTGAGTTGCTCAATGGGTTCAAGGCCGACGGAGATTCTTACCAGTTCGTCGGTGATGCCGATGTCTGCTCGTTCTGCTTTCGTCATGAAGCCGTGTGACGTTGTGGCGGGGTGAGAGATCGTGGTGCGAGCGTCTGCCAGCGTCGCCGAAAACGGAATGGACTCAGCCGCCTGCATGAAAGCATTGACTCGCGCTTTGCCGCCGTCCCGAAACGCGAACGAAACGATTCCACCGGTGCCGTCTGGATACAGTTCTGTGGCCAGCCGGTGAGTTCCATGGTGCCTTAGCGTGGGATGATACACCGTTGCCACGGCCGGGTGCTGTGACAGGAATTCAGCAAGTTGCGAAGTTGTCTTCGTAATCTGCTGCATTCGCAGTGGCAGGGTGCGCAGGCCGCGTTGAGTCAGCCAGCTTTCGAACGGGTTGGCATTCTGTCCGAACACGCTTGAGGTGGCTCGCACGGCACGCATGTGAGACGCCGATCCGGCAGCGACGCCCAGCATTACGTCGCCGTGACCGTTCAAATACTTCGATGCACTGTGGACTACGATTTCCGCTCCATGTTCCAGCGGGCGAATCAGCTCCGGCGTGGTGAAGGTACTGTCAACAACCAGCGGCACACCGTTGAGTGCGCTGGCAATCGATGCAATGTCAGCGACTTCCAGCAGCGGGTTGGAGACCGTTTCGATCAGGCAGAACTTTGTGGACGTCTGCAGATGGCCAGCGACTGAGGCAGCGTCGGTCGCATCGAAGTAACTGACGTCCACACCGAACTGTTGCTGCAATCGCCGCATCAGTTTTAGAGTAATACCGTACAGCGAACGGCCCACCAAAATGTGGTCACCAGTGCCTGCCAGAGTCATCGCGACAGCTGCGATGGCTCCCATGCCGGATGCAAAGACGGCTCCTGATTCTGCGCCTTCGAGCGTAGCGATCGATTCGGCCAGCGCCTTGTGATTCGGATTGCTGTCGCGCGTGTAGATGTGGCCATCGGCCGTTCCAGCGTGGAGTGCGGCCAGCACGTCCAAATCGGGAATGTCAAAGGCCGTCGTCTGGAAGATCGGCGGCGAACTGGCCGGTGTCACGATCGGTGGAACGTGGCCCATACGAGAAGGGTGCTGAGTCACTTGCTGTCCTTTCTCGCGATTGTGGCGTGTCGCCCAAAGGAATCGCCGCTGGGCAGTTGGTGCCGGTCCAACCACGGATCCGGTGTGGCATGACAGCGTTGCTTTAACCTGGCAAGCAGCTTATCGCGGACGGCCGCGTGTTCCGGCATCGCAGCGAGGTTGTGGATTTCATCGGGATCGTTTTGCAAATTGTATAGTTCCAATTCATCGCGAAACAGAAACTGCTTCACGGTGCGAGGGCCAATGGTTTTTTCGCCGTCGTCAATGGTGCGAATCCATGTTTGGCGGCTGAGCGTGTCGATGGGATTCGGAAATTCCAGCCTCCATGCAATATTCCAGATCAGCTTATAGCGCCGAGTCCGTAGCGTTCGCATGGGGTAGTACATCGTGACTTCGTGGCAGACGTGGCTCAAAAACACTTCGTCCCAGCCCGCAGGATATTCCTGGTTCATCGCCGATAGAAAGCTGCGCCCATCGTAGTGGTCTGTGTCGCGAGCCGTATTTGTCCAGTCGACGATGGTCGGAACGATATCGGCAAGCGTCACCATCGCGTTGCATTCGGTGCCGCGATTTTTCTTTCGCGGGTTCCGCACGATGAAGGGAACTCGCACACCAGGTTCGTAGTGATTGGCCATCGCGCCGGGTTCTGACGAACCGTGATCGCTGGTGAAAATCACAAGCGTTTCTGAGGCGGTTCCTGTTTCTTCCAGCACGTCCAGCATGCGATTGACTCCTGCATCCATGCGACTGATCAACTGATAGTAACCTGCAAGGCCTTCGCGCACCCAAGGTTTGTCAGGCAGGTAAGACGGCACACCGATCTTTCGCGAATCGTATTCTTCGGGTGTGATGCCGGCGAAGTCTTTCCGGATACCCCAGCCTGGAGCATTGCGCGACGTGGGATGTGGGTCGCTGTAGCCCATCGTTAGAAAGAAAGGTTTTTCTGCGGCCTTTGCCTGCTGAATAAACTGCTTGCCAGCTTCCGCCATCCGCATCACATCGCGGCTGTTGAGCTTCGGGTTATACGTGAACGGATACTGTTCTTTCGGCACGGTATGTTGCTTGCCAAGCAGAGCAGTGTGGTAGCCCTTTTTTCTGAGCCGCGTGAAGATGGTTTCGGTCTTTGGATTCAGGACAAACGTATGCACGCCGTGCCCGTGTCCATATTGACCGTTGGCCGGAGTCAACAGCCCGGTGTACAGGACCGCTCGACTGGGACCGCATGACGCCGTCGTGGCGAACCCGTAGTTGAACTTCACGCCGTCCGACGCGAGGCGGTCAATGCCAGGCGTTCGCACGTCTGAGTTTCCGTAGCAACCGCAGTCCGGCCAGCTCTGATTATCGGACACCAGCAGCAGGACGTTTCGTTTCGTCTGACCGAAAGCGGTTGTGGCGAGGCACGCGCAAATTGCGAGAAGTGCGCAACAGCGTTGGAATCCGAAATGTTGCATGTTGATGTTCCGGCAGAAGCGAAAATGGTCGGCTGTGTGCACCAGCAGATTATCCGGTCAAGCTCAAGAATTCACGCGTAGGGCTCCCCGGATGGAAGTACGTGCGCTCCGTTTTTTTCGCGGCCCCGGGTGGCGGCGTTGTGTGCGGAACCGAAAAAAGCAGCATTCTGCCGCCTTCGGCAATAATTGCAGAAAGGAGCGTCGCTCGCCTCGCTGCGGCAGGAATCGCCGAAGAAGGCCGTGTGTCTGGCATATTTCGGCTCTTAGACAGCGCAGTTTGTGCTGCTTTGCTCAACCTGGTGTTGACGAGAATCGGCGAAACGGCAGAAACTATTGAAAACCTCTCATGGCGGAGGCTAGCTGCAGATTCCATGCAGTTACCTCGGCCGATTCGAGCTCCCCAACGGTCGCTCGATCCCACCTTATGGCTTTAAACAGGGTGCTGAAAGTGAATCCACTTTGCGCGTACCTACAGACACATTTTCGCCACAAAACGCGGGCCGCTGCGTTGGTTCTGACGTGCCTGATCACGGTATCGGCGTCCGCTCCGGCGGGCCTGTTCGACGGACCGCGCGGACCATTGGTCCGTTCGATGTTTCGTTCTGTGTCCAGCCCGGAAACCATCTTCCGAGCTCAATCCGGCGATGGCGTGCCGTTGCCGCCGGGTGCCTCCGGTGGTGCCACAATCGGAACGCCGCCCGCAGGCAGCTTCCCAATGGGCAACCCCGCACCGCAAACCTACAGCATGCCGCCGGGTTCGGTCCCGTCTGATTCAGTGCCGTTCGGCTCTTATCCGACAGATCCGAACGCGTTTGGCATCCCCACCAGCCCTGAACCATCCACATGGAACGCGTTCTCGCCACCGATCAGTCCGGATCCATTTGTGCAGGATCCAGGTCTCGGCAACGCTCCCTACGCGCCGTATTCGCCTTACAGCTCCGGTTCCGTTGGAAGTCCGTACAGTGGTGGGTTGAGCCAGCCATTCAGCACGCCCGGCACAACAGGCCCTCAGCCCTATCGACAGGGCTGGCAGCCTCGCCTGGATATCGAATGGATGCCGGAAAGCAATGCTGGCCCGGGCTCATCAGGCGACTTCGAACAATTCGGTGCGGACTTTGATATGGCTTACACCGGCCCGTTCATGCCGGGCTGGATGTTTACATGGACAAATCAGTTTCGCCTAAGAAACTGGGACGGCCCCGGAGCCGGTCCTGGGCTGCCGGGCAAAGCTTTTCACTTCGGCGTTGACTTCGAACTGGAAACACCAAGCGCCGGACCGATCAGTATGAGTCTGGGAATCACGCCTTCGATTAACACCGATTTTGCCGGCTCATTGGGCCAGGACGCGTTCCAGCTGGACGGTCGCGGCATGTTTATTTTCAAAGCCAATCAGTATTGGGATATCGTTCTGGGAGCCGCTTACTGGGACCGCGTTGACGACAGGGTAATTCCCTACGCAGGTCTGGTTTACCGCGACGACTTCTGGGAATGGCGGTTGATGTATCCAGAAAGCATGGTCAGCGTCTTCATGGGTAACGGACCGGGTGGTTCCACCTGGCTGTACGCTCGAGCCGAATATCACGTCGAAGCGTACGAAGTCCAAACAACAGGCGGCATCGACCAGGCGGAACTGGAAGACTATCGAGCGGTGTTGGGCATACGAACAGACAATGGCAGTTCGTCGTGGTTTCTGGAAGGCGGTTGGGTCTTCGAACGCAATGTTATCTATGACAGCCCGTTAAACACTGGCTTCTCGCCCGACAGCGGCTTCATCGCACGAATGGGTTGGCGATACTAATCGTTCGATCGATTAATCCTGCTTCTGCAAGAAGCAATACGCCAGCCGCCGGTTATCGCAGCGCTGTTCCCCGCACGCCTTCATCTGTAAACACATCCAGAGATTCCTGAGACCACGAATGACTGCTCCCGTTGCTGTAATCCTGGCCGCCGGCAAAAGCACTCGGATGAAATCCGAAACGCCAAAGGTGCTGCACCCCGTCTGCGGTCGTCTGATGATCGACTACGTTCTCGACGCGGCTCGCGCAGCGGGTGTGGAGAAGAGCGTCGTCATCGTGGGGCACAAGGCGGACCTGGTGCGAGAAGCTTTGGCCAGCCATTCCGATGTGGTCTTCGCTGAACAGGTGGAACAAAACGGGACGGGCCATGCGGTGATGATGGCGGAACGGGAACTCAAATCGCATCAAGGTTCCGTGCTGATTCTGGCGGGTGACACACCGTTGCTGCAGGGATCGTCGCTGAAAGCACTGTTGGACGCTCAGGCATCTGAAAAAGCGGCCTGCGTGATCGGCACAGCGGACACTGAAAATAACGAAGGGCTGGGTCGAGTCGTCCGCACCGCAAGTGGGGACTTCGACTGCATTGTCGAACACAAAGATGCGTCTGAAGACCAACGCCGCATCACAGAAATCAATACCGGCTGCTACGCGTTTGATACTCAGCTGCTGCTGAGTTCCCTTCGGAAGCTGAAACCCAACAACGTGCAGTCAGAATACTATTTGACGGACTGTCCTCGCATCTTGATGGATGACGGGCACAAGGTCGCCGCCAGTTGCAGCCTCACGATTGAAGAAGCGATCGGCGTCAACAATCGAATTCAACTGGCTGAAGTTCGAAGCCACATTCAGCGTGAGCACCTCAACCAAATCATGCTTAGCGGCGTGACGATTGTTGACCCCACCCAAACCAGCATCGACATCAATGTTGCGATCGGCAGCGACACAGTGATCAATCCGGGTTGCGTGATTGAAGGCGACGTCACCATCGGAGCCAACTGCGTCATTGGCCCGCACGCTCACATTGTGGGTCCGAAAACGATCGCAGACGGCAGCCACGTTGGTCGCTGACCGGCCGTCCGGCTATTCGCGAAACCGCTACGTTGACGCCTTGCTGACAAACACCGTGCGCGGCTGCAATCGTTGACTGGCCGCATCGTATTCCGCCATCGCCAAGAGGCGAGTCGCGTCACTCGACACCAAAGCAACTTCGGTGTCGGACGCCTTGTATGGCTGAACCCATCGCGTTTTCGCGGCGACAATGTTCCGGCCCAGAACGATTTCCGACTCATCATGCTCCGTGCAACGGTACTGAGCCACTCCGGCGACGACATCAATTGGGTTGGCGAGCTGAGATGCAAGGTTATCTGCTGAAAGCGATTGCGGATCGATGGCGTCCTCAACGGAAAACCGGCCAATCGCCGTGCGTTCAAGAGCACTCATTAGGCCGCCGCAACCGAGTTGCGTTCCCAGATCCCGCGCGATGGATCGAATGTAGGTGCCGGAACCGCATTCAATGGTGACTCGCAATCGCGGCCAATCGAACTGCTGAAGCTGAATGCCGTATACGGTGACGGGCTTCGCTTTGAGGGTCACGTCTTCGCCCCGGCGAGCCTTCGTGTAGGCTCGCTGACCATTCACCTTTACAGCAGAAAACGCGGGCGGAACTTGTTCAATCGTCCCAACGAAAGTCTGCAGGGCGTCTTCAACCTGCTTCGCTGTGAACACTGCTTCGGTGGGTACGTTTTCGACAGCCCCGGTCGCATCATCGGTGTCGGATCGTTGTCCGAGCACGAAATCTGCAACGTACGTCTTGGGCGACTGCTGCAATCGCGAAATCAGCTTTGTGGCTTTTCCCAATGCGACCAGCAACACGCCGGTCGCCATGGGGTCCAGTGTCCCGGCGTGACCAACTTTGACGGGTTTCACGATCCGCTGCACCACGTTCACCACGTCTCGCGAGGTCATGCCTTGCGGCTTGTGCAGGTTCAGAATACCAAACATACTTAGTGCAGGACTTTAAGAAGATGCCTCGAGATCCAAAGGCGAATACTAAGAAGCCCGGCTTTTCGAAAAGCCGGGCTTCTGTTGTGTCACATCTATTTCGCGTCTGTGGTTAATATCGCAACACACAACCGACACTCAGGCCGCGAGTGTAGAACGATTCCAGATCGACCTGCTGACGGAGATCAGGAACGAACCCGCCAGCTTCGCCAGCAACGCTGTCATACGCGATGTTGTCGAACGGACGAGTCATGCGGTAGATCCACATGAAGTCGTAGCCGCCGAAGATCGAAAAGTTCGGCGTGATATGAATCTCACCCGTGAAGCTGACCTGCACAATCGGCGTGAAGTCGATATCGGATTCTGAGTAGCTGGTACCCGCGACGCCGAGCGGTGACGACTGAGTGTTGGCCGAGTAGTCGTTCAATGCGAACGCGATTCGCGGCGTCGCACTTAGCGAAAACCAGCGATTCTTCATCGCCATGCGAGCACCGACTTCCGGGCCATACATGTTGTTAATCGTATCGCCACCAAACGTTGTGACGACAGGGGTGTCCAGCCCACCAGAACTGTTCACGCCGCGGTTGCGGAATTCTTCTTCATACGCGATGTAGCGAATGCCGCCCAGCCACTGCCATGACGTGTCCGCATTGGGAACGTATGGCTTCGACAGAAACGTCGCTTCGCCGCCCCACATCTGGGTATGAATCGAAGTGCTGAAACTGTCGTCAAAGATCAGATAGTTGGCCGTATCAGCACTGGCCACGCCACCACCGCTTAGCAACGGAATCGCAACGTTCGGAAACGCTGTGGTACCAATCGTTTCAGCCCCGGTGTCGCGACCAGCAAACAGATTGGTACGGCTCAGCGAGTCAGAGTTCTGTTCTGTGCCGAAGAACTGTAGCTCGAAGTCGGCGTTGGCCAGGTCAAGGCCCCATGTGCCTCGAACGCCGCGAGTGTCATCCAGCCCCAGGTTGCCGAGATTCGGGATCACGGCTTCACCGGCTGGCGTGCCGTTCTGATTGTCGAACACAATCAGTGGGTCAGTCACGTCAGTCAACGGAGCCCCGACCCGCACGCTGCCGGGTCGGCTAACGTTCCAATGCAGGTATTCGAACCGCATCCAGCTGCGTTTGGCAATTTCGCCAAACAGCCTTTCAACTGGTTGCTGATCGTCCCACAACGCGGGTTTCGACCCGGTGTAATGATCGAGGATCGGAGCCTGATATTGAGACTGCGGCGCGTGGATACCGGGCATTTGCCAGTGGCCACCGGGGTGCTGCGCCTGACTCACTGAACAGAAAGTCAGAGCAAAGCTCATCAGGATCAGTGATCGGAACAGGTTCGGACGGAACATACGAACCGGACCTTTGCAAAGTCGCCGGCAGGTTTTCGATGTCGAGGCACGGTCCAGAGACCGTCCACAGACGACATTACGACATCGCTGACCTGACCGACCATGTGAAAACATAGTCTGCTTTCGTCGATATCGGTTTATGATGGCTGTAATCTTTGCTCCAAATCTGCCGCTCGTGCAGTTTTTATGGCTTGTGGAATATGGGTAACTTACAGAGCCTAAGCCAACCTCAACAAAACCACGCAGCATTGGCGTGAAGGAAGCATGCACACCAGCTTTGTGCCGGTTCTTATTGAACAAGGCGAAGACACGCTGCATCAATGCGGCTGGCTCGGCAAACCAATGCGTCCTCAAGGTGCCTGTAAGCTCCCGACGGAACTCAGTTGGGCGGGGTTACCATCAACCCGAAAGAACACTGCATCGCCGTCAGAACAGCGACCTATATTCCCGTAGGTTCACACTTTCTGAGGCAACGCTATGCGTATTGACACGACAATTGCAGCATTCAACGCGCACTCACTTCGCTTCGCGATGTATGGGGTGGCGCTTTTGCCCGTGGTATTTTTCCCCGGTTGTTCAATGCCTTCGATCGAAGCGCCAGCAGCCGTTGCGGAGTTCGACGTGGACTTTGAGCAGGTTCCGGTAGCCATCACGGAGCCATTGCCAGTCTCAGAAGCCGAAGCGCCGCCTGCTCCGTATCCGCATCGCACAAATCCGTTTCTCGCCCCGGCGCAGGGTGAAGGTGGCCAGGCGGAGTCGGTTCACCTGAAGGGTTTCGTTTACGTTGATCAACCCAAGGCAATTTTGTCGATCGATGGCAAGACTTCGATCGTGGTTGAGCAGCAGGAACTGCGCGGCTTGAAGGTCATCAGCATCAATCCGCCGCTCGTCACGCTGCAACAGGGCGAACTGCGTCGACAATTGGCGTTGTCGGCGAATTGATTGACGACGTGGCGCCGTCTACTTCCGACGGCGATTCACGTACGGCTCACGCAGCGAACGCATCCAGTCCGGCCATTGGCTGGACGACTTTATTACTGGTCGTGCCGGTCTGGCGTCGGCGTCCGGTACAGCTTCCTGTTGAACCACTTCTGCCTTCACCTGCGTCACGCCGGAATCCTGCTGAATCGCCAGGAACTCCTGCCAGCGGCGGTCCGTACCGGAGGACGAATTCTGAATCGGAAACGGCTGTTCCAATGCGTCATCTGGCTGCGGGATCGTGGAAGAATCGAACGATTGCTGTGGGCTCGGCTGCAGTTGAGAAGGCTTTGTCGTGCCTCCGTCGACGGGTGCATTAAACGGAGGCAGATGAATTTCCGGTGGCTCGGGGTTGGCAATTATCGCGTGATCGTCTTGCCGCGTTGCCGGCGGCCGAGCGATTCGTGGCCGAGGGTAATGATAGGGACAGTGTGGATCGTTGCAGGACGGAATGACGGGCACGTCAGACGGCCAATTCAGCCGCGACAGTGCCTGATGAGCTGCACACAACCCGGCCGCATTCCGATCTGTGCCGACTTCCGTTGGCGTCGTGATTTCCGGCCGTAGAAACACCATCAGCTCGCTCTCACGTACCGTTGTGGTGTGTGAACGAAAAAGCTTTCCGAATCGTTTCATATGCATGAGTTTCGGAATGCCGGTCACGTTTTCGACCTCTGTCCTCTGCCGCAGCCCCCCGATCACAATCGTTTGACGATCTGCGATTCGGACCGTTGTCGTCGCTTCCCGGCTGTCGATGATCGGCTGACCTTCTGAAAAGCCAGACAACACGCTGAACGTGGGACTGACCTGCAACGTGATTGTTCCGTCGGCACCAATTTGCGGAGTGACAGTGAGCGTTACGCCCGCATCGCGGAAGCTGGTCGTGCCGATCTGGCCACCAGCTTCAGTTTGGGTGAGTTGCTGAATCGGGATCTCAGTGACAATCCGAATCGATGCTTCTTCACGGTCAAGGACTGTGACAGATGGGTCGGCCAACAGACGAGCTCCGTCAGTCTGGTCCAGTGCGGTGATCACGGTGCTGAGGTCAAAGTGCCGACTTAGCGTCATCAACCGGGCGGCTCCCAAAGTTGTGGTTGACGCGGTTGAATCCACCGCAGCATCAGTCGCTGCTCCGACCGCGTTGCCGATTGTGAAGGCGCCGTCTGTGGGATCGGTGAACGGACCAAATTTGCCGCCAAAAACCTGCTGAGGGTTGCCGGCTGCGTCAAAGCCGCCCTTCATATTGTGAGTCCAGTTGACCCCCAGTTTTTCGAGTTCCGAGACATTGACGTCGTAAATCAAAGCCGTGATTCGCACCTGTTCGCGGGGTTGATCGAGTTCCGCAAAAATACGCCGCGCCAGTTGAATGCCTTCCGGCCGGTCGACGATCGCGATCCGGTTTTCCTGTTCAATGACAACCACGCGAGCATCCGGCCCCAGAAACGATTCGAAGGCTTCCTGCAGCGATGTTGCCTGAGTGTACTTCGGAGAAAAATAGGCAATGGATTCTTCCTGCCCCGCCGATGGCAGCAAAGCCATCCCCTGCGGCTGTGGCAGCACGGGATTGAGAACGATCTGTTCGTCAGAGTTCGGACCGGCGTGAGTCTTGGATGACCGCACAGAGTCGATGAACGTGCGAACTTTTTCAATATTTTCCGGGTAGTCGCTGACCATCAGTGAATCGACGGAACGCACCACCTGCAGTTTCCCCTGCGGCGAAAGGAACATCTGAGCGGCTTCAACAATATCGTCGGCCTGACTGCCGGGCAGAGGAATTGCGACCGTTTTCAACATGGCGTTGGTGTCGCCGAGTTCATCCAGCGTCATCACAATGAGACTCTGTCCTCGCGGGCGATAGCCGTAGCCATTGGCCAGCAACAATGAATCCAACACTTCACGCAACGTGACGTCGCGAAACACACCGTTAACATCACCGGCGATGTCTTTCCCGAACAACAGATTCACGCCCCACGTTTCGCTTATCGTAAACAGCGCGTCCGAAAGACTCATGTCACGAACCGTCAGACTGCCGCGTTTTGAAAGCAGTTCTTCATAGCCGGCAGGCGCGTTCGCTTTGGCCACCTGTTGCTGGCCAAAGGCTGGCAGTGGCAGCGCACAGACGATCCACATCACCGCGCATCGCGCGATGCGTGCGCCTGATGTCTTTGAGGATCTTCCACTCGTACGCATTTACCCCTCCCTGGAAACACGGTCACGATCCAACGCGCGATTGCGTCGGCAAACCGAGGCCCTTCGTCAGGATCGACTTCTGGCTTGAGAAACTGCATGGGGTCTTCCACGTAGTTGGAAGGATTGCCCCTGCGAGAGGCCGTTGCATACGCCAGAGTTTACGAAACGCATCATTCCGTTGCGTCCGTCATATCACGTTTACTCTGCCGTGAAGCATCAGGATCATACATCATGGACTACGAACGTCCGCGCCTTCTGCTGGTGCAGCACAATCAGCAAACGGCGGATATCACCAGCTTTCGTTTGCAGCTGCTCGGCTATGACGTCGTGTCGCTCAAACGTGGCGAAGACGTTCCTCAATCGGTCGAACTGCAGTTGCCGGACTTGCTGCTGGTCGAAAGCCGACTGCCTGGCATCGACGGTTTCGAAGTCACCAGTCGTCTGCGAGCCAACGAACGCACGGCTGCGATTCCGGTTCTAATCTGTTCACCGGATTCCAGTCGCGAATCCGTACGCAACGCGTTTTCAGCCGGCGCTGACGACTATCTGATCATGCCGTTCGATCCGGCCACACTGGAAAACAAAGTGGAATCGCTGCTGGCCAATGGCCGAGTCGTCGCGGTTCAGGAATAAACTCAACACAGAAAACGCAGCAACATGGCCGGACGATTGGGCGACATCCTGGTGAACCAGGGACACCTCGACGAATCTCAACTGGATGAGATCCTCTCGAAAGGTGGCGGCGGACGGCTGGGCGAACGGCTGCTAACCAGCGGCCTAGTCAACACCGCGCAACTCGGTTCGGCATTGTCTGAACAATTTGACGTCGAATACCGGACGCTCACGCCGCAGACGATCAAACCGCAAATCATTCAATTAATCCCGGAATCATTCTCGCGGAAGAACCTGGTCGTGCCGCTGGAGGTTGCTCAGGAACGACTGACGCTGGCAATGGAATGCCCGGACGACATCGAAACGATTTCCGAAGTGGAAATGATGACCGGCTATTCCATCGAACCCGTGGTCTCAATGGCTTCCGATGTGACAGCCGCTATCGACTTCGGATTTGACGATCGCCTTGTCGCTCGGCAAACCGTCGTCGACCTGCAACTCGCCGACTTGCGGGAAAAGTCGGACGAACTTGTCGACGATGCCGCAATCGCCGAAGAAGACGAATCCGCTCCGGTGGTGCGACTGGTGCAGGCCATTCTGACCGGGGCAATCAACGCCGGCACCAGCGACATTCACCTGGAACCGCATAATCCGGAAATGCGAGTTCGCTATCGAATCGACGGCGAACTGCAGCAGGTGATGACGATTCCGAACCACATTGAAGATGCCATGGTGGCTCGCATCAAGATCATGGCCGACATGGACACCACCGAAAACCGCCGCCCGCAGGATGGCAAGCTGTCCGTGACAGAAAACGGCAAGCGCGTCGGCTTTCGCGTGAGTTCCGTGCCTACGATTGACGGCGAAAAAGTGGTCATGCGACTGCTGGACGAAGGCGGCAACGTATTTGCGATGGACACCATCGGCTTTTCGGATTCTGATCGGCAGCGAGTCGACACGATGCTGGAAAAGCCTCACGGCATGATCGTCGTGACGGGCCCCACCGGTTCGGGCAAGTCAACCACGATGTACGCCATGCTGCGACAGCTGAATTCTGTCGCACGCAATATTGTCACCGTCGAAGATCCCGTCGAATACCGACTGGACGGTATCAATCAGGTGCAGTCAAACAGTGAATATGGAATCGGTTTCGCCAACGCATTGAAGTTTATTATGCGTCAGGATCCGGACGTGATCATGGTGGGCGAAATTCGAGACCACGAAACAGCGACCACCAGCATCCAGGCCGCTTTGACGGGTCATCTGCTGATCAGCACGCTGCACACTAACGATGCAGTTGGTTCCATCACGCGGCTAAACGATTTGGGAATTGACTCATTCAAAATCGGAGGCGCTTTGCTGGGGAGTATGGCTCAACGACTGGTCCGAGGCATCTGCCCAAACTGTCGGGTCCCCGACGAACCGAGCCCAAGTTTGATTGAGAAAACCTTCGGCCGCGTCGGGCTTCCCGTGACCGCGCCGATGTTTCGAGGGGCAGGGTGCGACCGCTGTCTGGGCACGGGTTACCACGGGCGCCTGCCAATCCATGAAGTGATGGTCATCACGCCTCGTATGACGGAAGCCATCGAAAACGGGCTGCCACATACAAAGCTGCGCGAAGTCGCTTTGGAGGAAGGCATGCATGACCTTGTGCATTCCGGCCTGCAACTGGTGCTGGACGGCAGGACGACGCTGGAAGAAGTTTACTACAAAACAAGCAGCTAAGAACCATGTCCACGATTCTCACCACAAAACCTCAAGCCCGTTCACTTCTGGCCAGCGTTCGCGACAAACTTCATAGCGTCAAGTTTGGGGATGATGTCCGCGACCCGCTAAAGTTTCACATGAAACAGCCGGTGCTGGCGAGCTTGATTCATAACATGGCGATGCTTCTGGAGAACGGCTTGTCACTCCCGAAGGCGCTGGCAACGTTGTCAGCGGAGCCTTCATTAAGAAAGTACGCATGGATACTGAACGCCGTTCGACGCAAGATCGATACCGGGGAACCGTTCAGCTCAGCACTGGCCGATTTCCCTCGAACATTTAACCGGCTGATTATCAGCCAGGTGCGAGTCGGAGAACGCAGCGGCAGCATGCCCGAAACGCTACGCCGAATCAGCGGCCAGTTCGAACGCAGCGGCGATGTGCGTCGCACAATCCTGAAGCGGCTGAGTTACCCCGCGATGATCCTGCTGGCCGGAACAGGGCTGATTATCTTCATGATGACTGTCGTGGTGCCCGAATTCGAAACCGCGTTCGCCGAATCCGGCACCGACCTGCCGCTGATCACTCAGTTCGTCAGCGGCACCAGCCGATTTTTGTATGCGTATGGATGGATGGTCGTTCTGGCGGTAGCGGGGCTGTGGGGTCTATTCTGTCAGTCGCGCAAACGGCCTCAGTTTGCCGAATTCACAGACCGCATGGCGCTGCGTATTCCGATTGTTGGCCGTTGGATTCGCGATTATGCCGTGCTTCAGTTCATCGATACTGCTGGCGTGATGATGGACTCCGGGTTTGTTCCCGTTGAAGCCATTCATGCGTCTGTAGACGGCATTAGCAATCGAGCCATGCGGAAGGTCATCGCCAAATTGACAACCGCCGTCCGCAGTGGCCAGAAACTCAGCGAAGAACTAAGCCGTCATCCAGACATGTTCCCGCCAACGATTAGCCAGCTCGTGATCGTCGGCGAACAGACCGGAAACCTGTCCCATGCGACTCACGGCGTTCGCAAGCACCTGAGGCAACAACTGGAACAGCGAGTCGATTCGGCGGTTTCGTTAATCGAACCGCTGCTTACCGTCGCGATGGCGTTTCTGATCGGTTGCGTTGTGATGGCCATCTACATGCCGATGTTCGACATGCTGAACGCAATGGAATAGTCCTTAAAAGGTCGGGGAAACCGTTATTGCGTCCGATAAATGGCGACCTAACTTTTCACTGACATGGGCAAAAGCGGATCGGCCGCTGCCGGTATCGAGCAAGCGCTCAAACACCGAATCACGCGCTCCGGAATTCGTGCCGCCAATTGGGAGCAGCACAGAGCCACGTGTTTCAGAAATCTTAGTCCGAGGGGGAATAGGAATATGTTGAAGAAGTCTCAGGCAACCCAGAAGAAACGTCGCGGTTTTTCGTTAATGGAAGTGATGTCAGCGATTGTCATCATCGCCGTCGTCGCCACCGCCAGCGTCACTGGGCTATCGGCTTTGCGCGGTAAAGCCAATGCCAAGATGGACCAAACAAACATGGCGGAACTTAACAGCAAGTGCCAGGCCTATCATCTTGAACACGGCACGTGGCCATCCGCCAACATGAAGCAACTGGCCGACAGTGGTTATGTCGAATCGGCCAACTTCACAACACCTTTTGGTGGTCGTTACACGTTTGACCGTAAGCAGTTGACCGTCGTCAATCGTTACGCTCCGACGCCATAACAGGATTGAACTCTCCTGATGAAACGGACTCCTCGCCACGGGCTGACGCTGCTGGAAGTGATTGCTGCACTGTCACTCATGGCCGCATTGGCCACGATTTCCGCCTCCGGTTTTCGAATCGCGGCGGTATCGACGGTCGAGACCGCAACGAAGGCTCAGTCATTAAGGCTTGAGCTTGCTAAAACCCGTCGACTCGCCATTAAATCGGGCGAGTCGCACGGGATTCGCTTTATTAGTGAAGGCAGCCGCATCGTGGGATTTGTGCCATATCGTCGGCGAAGCGATGGTGTGGAAGCTCGAGCCACACAACCGATTCGATTTTCTGACGGAACAGCGGTCAGCGTTTCAGAGAAGGCTGTCGAATTCGCCGCAGAAGGTAACGCCGTACAGGCTTGCCAAATCAAACTCGCTGCGGAAGCTCGCACCTGGCAAATTAGTGTCGTGCCCGTGACTGGTACGGTTGTGCTTCGGGAACTGTGATCGTTGTCCGCGATTGACCGCCATGAATATTCAGACACAACCCGGAAAACGAAACGGTTCCGCACTGCTGGACATCATCGCCGCCAGCATTGTCACGGCGCTGGTTCTGGTCCCTTCCGTCAACATCATGCGCCGCAGCATGAACGTCAATAACCGAATTGTGATTCGGCAGGAGATGGCCACGGCGTGCAGTAGTTTGCTCGAACAGCAAATGGCGGACGCCGCGCTGACGTTTCGGGCATTGAAGATCGAAGGAAGAACGTCTGTCAATACCGAGACGCTGGGATACCGAGTCATCCGATCCGACCATTCTGATTATGGCGGCATACCGAAACAGCTAATGGGCATTTCCGTCACGGTTTGGCACGACGCAAACAAAAACCGCCGCATCGACACGCAGGAATCGCGGTTCGAGCTCTACAGCAAAGTCGCCCGGACGGACTCATGAAACCACACCGCCACAAACAACTTTGCTGCAAGCGCGCTCAGCGATCCGGCCTGTCGCTGCTGGAGGTTACCATGGCGTGTTCGTTGGCAGCGTTGCTAATGACGTCCGTCGTCGGCATGCTGCACACCAGTCGGCAGGTTTGGGAACTCACTGACAACCACAGTTCGCGAATCAACTCGTTGCACGGAACGCTCAGGCACGCTTCACGAGAATTGCGATCCGCTCAATCGCTGCTGACGCTGGAATCGCGCAGCGGATATCCAGCAGTCCTCGAATTTCGCGATCGCAGCGGGCAAGTTCAGCGATGGACACACGATCCCAAAAGCGAAACCGTGATGTGCGCTCGAGGCGGCGATACGGGAGTTCTGGCCGAGCATATTCACAGCTTGAATTTTCAGGGCTATGCCGCCGACGCGAAAACTCCCGCCACACTGGCGAGCGGCATTCATTGCGTGCGTTGCACGGCCACGGTCAAACTCAAAAAGAAGAACGATGAAACCAGAACGGCAGAGTGCTGGGTCTGGCTTCGCAGTCAAGGTCAACCGAATGGATCGCCGCCAACAATCCTGCCGTCCGAGAAACTGGCCGTGCAGCCTGCGCCGGTGCGTTGACCAATCGGCAATGGCATGCGGCCATCGGCGCGGCACGGTCATGCTGATCTGCATCTTCGTCAGCGGCCTGGTGTCGCTGATGGTCCTGGGAATTTTGAATTCGCTGTCTGTTCAGGCCGACACAATGTCAGCCATCGAACAACACGAACAAGCGACGTACGTTGCTGATGCCGGCATACAGCACGTGACCAGCATCCTGAAGTTCGACCCAAAATCGCTGGGGCTGAATCCGGACATATTTGCGAAGCCGCCGACGGTCGCGTCGCCATCAAGCCCTGTCGCAGCGGTGCTGTCTAATGCAGTGCTGACGAAAGCCGTAACACAACCAACCTTGTCGAAACCGATGTCGGGAGTCCTGAAATGGACCGATGCGGGCAGCACTGTTTCGACGGGAACCCCGCGCGGCTACACCGTGAGTGTAAGCATCAACGAAAAGGGCATCGCCACCATTTCCAGTGACGGCTTCGTCGGTGACGTTCATGCGCGGCGGACCATGGTGGTGAATGATGCGTTTGGAAAGCAGGGAGGTTAGTGCGATGAGCAAGTCGTCTACCGGAGCGGTTCCGCTACGAACTGTCGCGATGGAGTTGCGGCATTCTTCCATTCACGTTGTCGTCAACGACAGAAGAGGCGCGATCCGAGCAACTCACTGCCGCACGTATCCGTGGCGTCAGCAGGCCGCTGTTCTGAATTCTGACCAGGGTCTTCAGGAACTCACGATGGCGTTTGAAAAAATCGTCAAAGCTGAAAACCTGCAGGGACAGGCCGTCCGATTTCTACTCGACGGTGAATACTGCGTGACTCGATATGTTCGCGGCACTGAACAGATTGTGAACGACCGACTGGATGAATTGGAGGCGAGGTGTTCACGATACCTGCTCTTGGGGCACGGGCGAAAACTGGCTGCTCGGCACATTCAAAAAACGGATGACGGTTCCGTGACTGGCTTACTGACCGTCGCGAACCAGAGAACTCTGGAAACACTTTCCAACGCGGCAGGCCGCACGGGTATTCAACTCACGAGTGTTACAGCGTCGATTGCCGTGATCGGGGAACTCGTCAACCGTCACTACCCAACCGATTGCAGAGCCGGTTTGTTGATCCGTCATCGACAGACGGGCGTGGACCTGGCCATCATCGACAACGGCCAGCTTCTGATGGACGTTCATCCCGTGCGCAACATGGACGACAGCGAAATCTGCTCGTACGTTGCTCACCGCATCGCACTGATGCAGCGTTTCTATCAACGCAACGCGCTTTCAAAGAACCGGCATCTGCAGAACCTGTTTTTCTGTGGCACATCTGAGGCCGCTCACCTATTGAAGGCGGCGTTCGCAGATTCCGATCTGCACGTTCACAGCATTGCGGAGCAACTGGAGCAGTCAGAGAGCAGCCTCGCTGGCGAGTCAGACGCATCGGAATACGCAGCCGTGATGGCTGAAATTTATTCTGCGGAAAACACGGCCGGCAATCATGGGCGGCCCAACCTGCTGGAGGGGCTAGACCGGCAGGTATCACGACCTCTGTGGCAGCTGCTGGCGCGGACCTTGTGGCCTGTGGCGGCGGCCGTCATTCTCGGAGTTCTGCTTAGCGGCCTCACCGCCAAAGAAAGCAGGCTTGCCGCCGTGAACCCGGAAGCCATCGCACGTCATCGCAAACTGGATCAACGGCGAAAGCACATTTTGCGAGACATCACAATGCTGCGGGATCGAGCCGCTCACTTGTCGGCGATCGATCGGCAGGTGCGACACACAGACATCAGTCGGCTGCTGACATACGTCGGCAGTTGCCTCGCCGATGACGCCGGCCTTGCCGGGATTAGCCTGCAGCATGATGGCACACTGAAGCTTCAGGGTTCGTGCCCTCAAGAGAAAGACGTGTATGACTTCGTCGACCATCTTGAAAAGCTGCCCGTCATTTTGAAGGCGTCACTGTCCGGAACCAGGTCTTCGGAAACCGGATCGGAGTCTCGCACTGAATTCAACGTCGACGCCATCGTGCGTCCCGTCAACGGCCGTGCTTCGGTGCCGCAGTACACGGACACCCAAGCAGAACAATCAGCGACGGACAAATCACGCCGTTCGGCCAATGCCAGGGAGCCCAACCATGGCTAAATCAAAATTTCATACCTTCATGAACCATTCAGCGAATCGCACCTTGCTGTTTTGCACAGCCGTGACAATTGCGATCGTTGGGGTCATGCCGCTGGCCAATGCCTGGTTTGAACAGAGTAATCGCAGGCTCGAAGCAGACACCGTGCGATCAGAAGTTGGCGAACTGGAAGTCACGGTCGAGCAACTTCAGAACATGCTGGCGGATTGCCGCAACGAAACCGGCGGGCTCGAAGCTCAAATGATTGACGCGGCCCAGGCAGAAAAATTCCGCGACCAGATCGTGGAGCTCGTGAGGACTTCCGACTGCCGGCTGCGAAACCTGACACTCGGTGAGCGGTCGCACCGCCGCTGCATGCAGGACGACAACCCCTTGTCTGATGGTGACTTCAATCGGTTTGACGACGAGGAGTACATGACGCCGTACGAATTGGAATCACAGCCACTGGAATTGGTGGTAAGTGGCAGCTTTGAAAGCATTCAGGCGTTGTTGTCGAAAACTCAGGCGCTACAGCGTTTATTCAGCACTCAGAGTCTCGAAATTCACACCGACCAATCACACTCTGAAATCACACTTCAGTGGGAATTGACACTGTTTAGTCTTGTCGACAGCCCGGACGACGAACAGGAATAAACACCGCGCTGGTGATAATTGGCCACGGTCGGCTATTCCCAGCCATTCACCTTCAGGAACTGGTCCTTCCAGTAATAGTCCTCCAGAATTCCGTCAATCGGCCGCTGCATGATTTGCAGCGCCGCGTAGACGGCTTCGACGGTGGCAAGACCACCTGTCGGGTCCTGCGACACCTTCGACACGCGCGGATACGCCGTCGCGGTTGCGGGCAATGTTCGAACCGGAACGTGCTTGTAGAACGGTTCCATTCTTGCGGCCAGCTTCCACGTGCCGTCCAAAACAAGTAATCCGGCGGCGGCGTCTTCAGACGATAGCTCTGGCCCGCCGAGTCCCAGCCGGATGTAGCCGTCCAGCGGCAAGTCCACCGGGTCGGGGAATTTCACAAAGTGAAAATCGTCTCGCCCGCGCAGCGGTTCGACAGAACATTTGCTGCGACGTTCTTTGGGATGCACCACGATGATTGTTGGCGGCGCGACTTCGAAGTCCGATGAGGCCATCCTGATTCACTTCAGAAATAACAGTGTGCACGCTGCACTCAACAAGAGCGTTGCCGCTCGACAGCTCTAAGCAGGCTTAGAACCCTAACAAAACCTGTGTGAGCCGCGACGTTTGTGGTTTCGTTTCAGGCAAGAAGTGAGGAGGAGGCGACAAATGTCGTCGACGACGAACGACGCCGCCTGAGGCGGAACCACAAGCGGCCCGGAGGGTTGCGACGACAGCAGCCGATCTGCGGCGTCAGCGCTCCTCGACGACATCTGTCGCCTCGTCACTTTTCCTTGCATCTCGACCACTGTCATCACAACGCGGCCACACAGGTTTTGTTAGGGGTTCTTAAGATTCAGCCACATCAGGCGTTCTTGATTTTTTCGATTTCCGCCTGGTAGCCGGCCACTTCTTTCTCCAGTCGCGGCACGTCGGCAGGGTCGTCAGGTTGGTTCTTGGCGGCGGAAAGCAGCGTTTGTGCCTTCTGCATCTTATTCTTAAGCGCTTCGATTTGCTTCTTTTGCTTCTTGTTCAGTGCCATGTTTGCTGTCGTTGGAGAATGGAGTGGAAGGATTGCCGGACGGCAGTTCTCAGAAGGGCCGCATGATAGCAGAAATGCGCAAATTCTGCCGACCATTGTTTCAACTCGACACGAGAGCGGCCAATCCTGCAGCTTTGTCCATTTTGCAGTGAGGTGGCGACCATTCAGCTACTGAATTGCCCTGCTACCAATCGAAAGTGACGACTATCCTGCGCAGCATCATAACCGGAAGACCGTCGGCTTCAGCTACGACGGAAGCTCGAAATCAAAGACCGTTCTCGCGGTCGCTTTTGCAACTTAGAGTTTGGCGGGTGTCGATCATCGGCCACTGCTGATCTTCCGGACAACGAGTCACAGAAATTCATTCGAAGGAATTCAGTGTGGGTACAAGAACGCCAGCTCTGAAAGACCCCGTGGGCAGTTCGCTGCGATTTCGACTGTTCGGCCATGCTGACGGAAAGGCCGTCCTGTCTCGGATGGGTGTGGACTTCGCGATCGCCAACGTCGCGCTGATTGCCGCATCACTGTGTCGCCTTGTGACCAGCCGCCAGCTTTCATCCGCGGACCCGATCGGCTCGGTCGCTCAACGCGTGAACGCCTCCTTCGCAGTCAACGCGGCGTGGTTCGGGCTGACCGCCATCGCATTGCTCGCCCTGACTGGTTTCTACCGCCCACTTCCCAGCGGCCGACTTCACGACCGACTAATCGCGGCCGCGAAAACCTGCATTGCCGGATTCGTCCTGCAGGTTCTGTTCGGCGCCCTCGCACTTGGCCGACCATTACCGGCATTGGAACTGGGCATCCCAGCCTGGGCCATGCTGTTCGGCGGACTAGCGCTGACGAGAGTTTCTCGGCGATCGTTTTCGTCGTACTTTCAATTGATTCCAAAATCTGAACACCGTGGGAACAGCCAGATCGAAAGTGTGCTGGTGGTTGGCGGAGCGGGTTACGTCGGTTCAGAACTGGTACGGCAACTGTTGAGTTCCGGATACCAGGTTCGAGTTCTCGACCTGCAGTTGTTCGGCCTCGAACCATTGGCAGACTTGCTTAACAACAAACGCCTGCAGGTTCAGAAGGGCGATTTCCGCAACATCGAACACGTTACGAAGGCACTGCGAGGCATGGACGCCGTCGTTCACCTGGCGGCCATCGTGGGTGATCCGGCCTGTGCGATTGATGAAGACACAACGATCGCGGTCAATTATCAGGCCGCTCGGATGATGGCTCAGATGGCCCGAGCGAACGGGATTTCACGCTTCGTGTTTGCGTCCACATGCAGCGTCTACGGCGCGGCGGACGGCAAAGGCGAAATCAGTGAAGGCGGAGCTTTGAATCCCGTATCGTTGTACGCCACCACGAAAATTGACGCCGAACAAGCTCTGCTGGAAACTGCGGACGACGTCTTTCAACCAACACTGCTGCGATTCGGAACGGCATACGGGTTGTCACATCGACCGCGTTTCGACCTGGTCGCAAATCTGTTTAGTGCTCAGGCCGTGACCAGCGGGAAAATTTCCGTTTTCAACGGCCACTATGCTCGCCCATTTATTCATGTGCGAGACATGGCGCGAGCCTGCCACCTGTGCCTGGAAGCTCCGCTGCGACTGGTGGGTAACGAAACGTTTAACGTAGGCGACGAAAGCCAGAACTACACGATTAGCGAACTCGGCCAAATGGTGGCTCAGCACGTGCCCGGCACGCAGGTTGAAGAATCGTCCGACGACAGCGACCCGCGCAGCTACCGCGTTTCATTCGACCGAATTCGCTCAACGCTCGGCTTTCGAGCCAGCGTTGATGTTTCTGAGGGTGTGCTCGAAATGGTAGAAGCCGTCCGCGACGGGCACGTTGGGGATTGGCGAGACCCGATTTACAGCAATTCGTTGCAGATGAAAGAATTTGGCCTGAGTGCCCTGAAATTCCCGGAACCCCAACGAAGTTCCGAACGCGACATGCCAGCGACGTCCGAGTTTTTGCGGCGAGCGGCTTAGCAAGCTGTCAAAAATCGAGATTCGCTGGCAATAGCCAGCCTCCGCCGTCTGATTTTTGAGCAACTTTGGCTTCCCGCGTGAATTTTCGAAAAAACGGGGCTCACTGAATTAGCGCGGGCCGTGTCCTAAGTTCAGAATACGTCCCCTAAGACGACACAAACACAAACCCATATCGGCTGAGATGGCTCGACGAGCTGCCTCAGTCGTTTTTGTTTTTATTCGCTTGCCGATGCGACGGCACAACGCAGAACATTGGCACCAACCGGCTGTTTTCAGATGACGCGACACCTGACATCATTGTATGACCTCAACTCCAACGAATTGCAGGAACTGCTGGCGACGGCAGCTGACCTGAAATCGAAATACAAATCCGGCGAACGCCCCCAATTGCTGCCCGGCCGCGTTCTGGCTCAACTGTTCGAAAAGCCATCCCTGCGAACTCGCAATAGCTTCGAAGCTGCTATTGTAAATTTAGGCGGAGCAGGAATTTTTCTAACGACGGCGGAAGCGGGGCTAAATGGCCGCGAATCGCTGAAGGACGTCGCCACGGTACTAAGTTCCTACAGTGACGTGATCACGATGCGGACGTTTTCTCACCAATTGATCGAGCAATTTGCGGAATTCAGCAGCTGCCCCGTCATCAATGCATTGTCCGACGAACGACATCCCTGCCAGGCTTTGACCGACCTGCTGACCATACAGGAAACGCGGGGCGAGTTGCGTGGCACTCATTTGGTGTTTGTAGGCGATGGCAACAATGTTGCGATGTCGCTGGCGATTGCTGCTGCGATGACGGGGATGAAGTTCACGCTGGCGGTTCCGGCGGGCTACGAAATGCCAGCCGCATTCCTGTCGGACCTTACGCAACGTTACCCAAAAGCCGATGTGGATCAGGTACCAGACCCCAAACAGGCAGTGACATCGGCCGATATTGTTTACACCGACGTGTGGGCCAGTATGGGACAGGAAGAAGATTCGGAACGCCGCAAGAAAGCCTTCGGGGCCTTCCAAGTGAATGCCGATCTAATGAAACTAGCGCCTTCAGACGCAAAATTCATGCACGATTTACCTGCCAAACGGGGGCTTGAGGTCACTGACGAGGTGATGGACGGAGGACAAAGCATCGTCTACCAGCAGGCCGAAAACCGCATGCACATCGCTCGCGGACTGTTTGCATGGCTGCTGGTAAAATAAGACGGACACCATGACGGCTCAGACGTTCCATTGCCGGGAAGCCGGGAAAACATTGGCAATGCTGGCTTGATTCCGAAAGCTAAAGTCGTCATCCTTCCCCGCTTCGGATTTTTTTGTGAGCCGCCTGATGGCTCATTCTTGCTTAGATTACACCACAAGTTACGAGAGTTTCGGAAATGAAGATCCGCAAAGGTGATACGGTAGAAGTCGTCGCCGGAGATGACGCAGGCACGCGCGGAACCGTTCTTTCCGTTGACCTGAAGAAGGGCAAAATCGTCGTTGAGGGCGTCCATAAGGTGTACAAGCACGTACGACGCGGACATCCTAAGAGCCCACAGGGCGGTCGTCTGCACATGGAATTGCCTATCGACGCTTCCAATTGCCAGCTGATCTGCCCCGAAACGAACAAGCCGACTCGCGTTGGCGTTCGCTTCACGGAAGACGGCACCAAGGAGCTGTTCGCCAAACGCAGCGGTGCACGTCTGCGACAACTGGCCGCTCCCAAAAAATAGTCGGACAGTCCCGACGGGCGGTTGGCGTGACGTTACGGTGAACTCTGATGAGCTAAATTCGCCGGCCTTGCGCGCTGGCCGCCAGAGATAACGACTCCGTAAACCAGCTCTCAAGAACCACCGTTTAGCATGGTTGGCTTCTGACACCGCCGAGCGGAATCGCCAATAGCGACGCAGCTTGAGACCCAGGCAGTCACAAATTTAGTGGTGAGTAAACCGCAGACATACCTGACAGAGCAACCTCGGTCCAAGTTACTCCGCCTTAGCAACGCGAGCTTCAGCCACGCTGTAGCCGCCACTCCTCCCAGCAACCAACGAGACCACCGCAGGCGGTTCAGCCCACAAACGTCATCCGCTTCCCACGTCAACCGCCCGCCGAGGCTACCCGGCTTAAATCAGGCCGTAATTCTTAAGCGTGGTCTTAAGCGAGGCCAATTCTGCGTCGGTGAGTTCCGTCATGGGCAAACGTACTGGACCGCATGCCATGCCGATAAGTGACATGGCCGCCTTGACGGGAATCGGATTCGTCGACAGACCCAGCATGTCGCGACAAAGCGGAAACAGCTTGTGGTGCCATTCCTGCGCTTTCGCGATGTCGCCAACTTGGAAGGCGGCAACCAAAGCCAGCACATCTTTCGGCACAATGTTGCCGGCCACTGAAATCACTCCACTGCCGCCGATGGACATCAACGGAAGCGTCATGCTGTCATCGCCGGAGAGCACCGTCAGGTCGGACGCGGCCAGAATCTGCGATGCCTGGTCGATGGTGCCTGTGGCATCCTTCACGGCAACCACGTTTGAACACGCTTCGGCCATGCGGCAAATCGTATCCGGTTCGATGTTCTTCGCAGACCGCCCCGGAATGTTGTAGACGACCACCGGAATGTCCACAGCTTCCGCAATGGCTTTGAAGTGCTGGAAAAAGCCTTCCTGAGTCGGCTTGTTGTAGTATGGAGCCACCTGTAGAGACCCGTCAGCTCCCGCATCCTTCGCGTTCTTCGTCATGCGAATGGCTTCTGCCGTGCAGTTTGAACCGGTTCCCGCCATCACTTTGATTCGTCCAGCCGCCTGCTCGCAGACAATGTTGATCACCTGATCGTGTTCGGCATGAGTCAGAGTCGGACTTTCGCCAGTCGTGCCCACAGGAACGAGGCAATTCGTTCCGGCGTCGACGTGCATATCGACCAGTTTCCGCAGCATGGCCTCATTCAGTGAGCCATCAGCGTTCATTGGAGTGACAAGGGCCACAGACAGGCCGGAAAACATTTCGCCACGGCGTGACATTTGAATGTACTTCGAGGTTAGGGGTTTTGGTGCAAGCTGGTCAAAGATTCCGTTACTGCTCAGCAGGCTACAGATTACGCTCCGTCCCCGCAAATCGATGACGGCAAGAATGACAAGAACGGTGCATCCGCATCATCAGGGAGTGGTGAATTTCGCTGAAAATCCTGCCGGCGGGAATCCTGGCGAATACCACTACGTCTAACGATTTCACTTCCCGAGTAACAATTGCTTCCTGCCTGAAATCGTCTGAAGAGGCACAAGGCGCACACGCCTTGAGACAACAAAGGGCATGCAAGGTTCACTGGAAGTGCGAAGTCTGCATCAATCGCTAAGGCTTTCTGACGGTATTCGCATTCAGCAGGTAGCCTTCAAATCCGTTGCCCACGGCTTCAACTTCGGCAACCGAACGATGCCACCACAGAACTTCCGGGCGTTCAATTTGAATGCGAATGAAGTCCTCCCCGATCGCCACTGCCAGGTCCTTCGCCACTGCCAGTTGGAATCTGTCTTCTGGGTAAAGAGGGGCTTTAGCAGCGGACAGCGACCAGCGATCGATACGAATCGGGCACCACTCCTCTAGCGGAGCAGGGGGGAGAACAAACTGCCTGACCGGCTCCGGCAGACTGGCGATCGCATCCTGCTGGACGAACACACGGACAACTTCCGGACGCGGCGAATACAGTTGCCACGACAGCCAGTTGTCCGCCAAACCAAACAAGCCTGACAACGGAAAAAGAAACAGGAACGCCCCAAACAACCGCGATGACCACGGAGATTTTGCAGCTTCCGGCACAGTGTGTTTTGCCGCACCCGAAATGTTGCTCCGTCGAAACAGAATGGGGACTGCGAACAGAAGGAACAGGTTCCAAATCAAGACGCCACTCTGATGCTTCAGCCCCACCGGTCCCAGGGCCAGCAACAGAACGGCATGCAGCGGCACAGCCAACAGAATGCCGTAGCGCCGTGTCGCCGGGGCCAGCAACATCAACCCGCACAACAGTTCGATCACCGACATCGCCAGACATGCGGCGAACACGAAGCTGTCGTTTTTCAAGAGATGACCAAGCTGCAGCGTTTCGAGGGTCACAGCCAACACCTGACGTGTCATGCCGCTGGCCACGTCCGGCCCCATTCGTGACACCGCCGCAAAAATGTAGATCGACGCGAACGTGAGCCGCCGGATTGCCGTCAACCACGGTTCACGAAGCACCATCGTCTGCGACACAACCAGCATGAACAGCCAGTGCCACGGTTGCAGGCGGTGCTGGTTCAGAATCACAAGTGCCACCGAAACAGCCAGCGACATGCAGAGTGACAATCCTGATAGACGCCCGTAACGTGCAGTCAGTGCCGGAAATGCAATCAGCACCAGACTCAACAGCAGCACACCAACTAACGTTCGATCGACAATGACCGGCACGTCGCTGAATGCTGCAAACAACGGAACAGCGGGAAACGCGTCCACCTGCGTCCACAATGGCCATGTCGCGATGACCAGACTTGCTTCGGCCAGCAAACAGGTGAGCAGAAACCAGTCAATCGTTGCGCGAGATGGCGGTTGCATGCGGCCTATAGCGTTTCCAGCCATGCCGTTAGCAACGCCGGATAGGAAGCCAGGTCGACCTTGTGAGACATCTCAGTCACGGTATGAATGTACTTAACCGGGCATGCAAACGAAACGGTTCGCACGCCGCTACGACTACGTTGAATCACAGCACCGTCCTGACCACCGCGCGGCAGGATGCCTCGCTGGCACTTTATGTCTTTCGCCCGAGCAATAGCCTCGATGTCTTCGATCAGGCCGATGTCACTAATCATCGACGAATCCATCACGTGTAGACAAACGCCATCGCCCGGTACGGTCACACGATCTTCTTCCGGCACACCCGGCGTTTTGCAACACAGCGTCGTGTCGCAGGCGATTCCAATATCAGGTTCAATGCCAAAAGCGGCTGGCATGGCACCACGCAAACCAACTTCTTCCTGAACGGTCCACGCAGCGTGAATGTCGCAATTGTGATGCTTCAGTTCTTCGATCGCTCGGATCTGAGCCCAGCAACCGACTCGATTATCCAGACACTGCGACGCCACGAAATCACCGACTTCATGAAACGGCCCGTCCAGCACAACCATGTCACCAATCTTGACTTTGGCATGAACGTCGTCGGACGACATTCCCAGGTCGACGAAGAATTCGCCGATCAGCGGTACCTTTTTCTTTTCGTCATCGGTGGCGATATGTATCGGGCGGCCCGCCGGATTCATCACGCCTTTCAGGTCACCGTCCGCCGCACAGACGCGGACAGTGCGAGCGAACAGGTTCCGCGTATCGAATCCGCCGACCGGATTGATCCGTAGAAATCCATTTTCATCAATGTGGCGGACCAGAAACCCAATCTGGTCCATATGAGCCGCCAGCATGACTTTCTGCGGCGCAGCAGACGGCTTTCCATTCGGTCGAGCTTTACGCACGGCGATCAATGAGCCCATCGCGTCCGTGCGAATTTCGTCGAACAGATTTGCCTTCGTGATATAGGCTTCGATCACGCTTCGAATACGGTCTTCACGACCAGGGACGGATGGCGTTTGTGTTAGTTGTTCCAGCAAATCCATGTGGGAGTTCTCATCTGAATGATGACATGTGAGGCGTTGCCGCAACAACAGCCGCGCGACGGCGTTTGCGACCCAAGTGTGAGCGGGTTATACAAATCAACAAACGTACTGCCAAACCCGACGGCCGCCTCAGCGGCCATCCTTCTGTGTCACACCTAAACTCGCCTGTCTGCCAAGGCTTGTATACGAGTGTTCAGTTAGACAGGTATGACTGCAACCGACTGGTTCGGTTTCCCGTTGCGCGGCGGGACATATTCGGCAATATCGATCTTATTGAGTTGCTTCCCACAATATGCAGGGGCATGCTGAGAAGTAAAACCTGCGGGTTTTTACTTATCGTTCATTCTTGACGCGAAAACGGGGCCGCGGAATGTCAACGTCTGCACGAGGTGTGAAAGAAGTTCTGGACGAAGAACTTCACGAGATTCGAAAACGGCGCTACCGCAGCGGGATGTGGTCTAAGGAACAGGACGAAGAGATCACGGACGAACAACTGAAGAGCGAGCTGACGGGCATGGCGCTTTCCGGCGGTGGAGTACGTTCGGCCGCGTTGAATTTGGGGCTGATTCAGTCGTTTTACTCTGCCGGCCGCATGAAACTGGTCGACTACCTGTCCACCGTTTCCGGCGGCGGCTATGCAGGGGCACTGCTGTCCACAGAATCAGCGACGGACCGCGACGGCGTCAACTGGGGGCCCAAAGATGGTCGCAACCGGTTGAGCATTGAATCGGAATCGAAACACGGCCAGCCTTCGCGCATTTACGAAATCGCTCTGCACGGTCGCCGCATGGGCGACCTGCTGAAGATGCTCAGCCGCCATCTGTTTGGCTGGGTACTGACGCTTGCCTTCTTGCTGAGCGGACTAACAGCAATTGCCGCAGTTCTGGCTTGGATGATGCGCCTGTCATCGAGCGCGAATTCGATGGTGTTTCTGCAGGAGCTGGGATTCACCGGCGACATTCCACGCGCATACTTCCCGATGTTTCTGGCCGCCATATTTTGGGGATTCGCGCTGATCCTGACGGTCGTTAGCCGCGCTTTGGGCTGGCAGATGCCTCCAACCACGCGATTTAGCTATCTGGTATTGCTTGGTACGTTTGTGCTCGGGACTGTCACCATTTTGGGAATGGGCCAGGTGGCGATGACCGACTTAGTCACGATTGGCAGTATGCCGAAGGCATGGGAAACTGCGTTAAATAACGTCTTCAACGTTACGAGTACCATTCTTGGTGCCCTGTTCGCCGTCGTCATTGCGCCGTACCTGATGCCGACCAAACTACTGGAGAGTGGTGCCAAGAAGAACAATTTGCTTCAAAAAGCCGTGTTTAATGTCGCGGGGTACGGCGTATTGATTGGGACTCCAGTCATGTTTTTCTACGTGCTCTCGGCCGAAAACCTTTCTGGCACGCACGACAAACGCGCGGAAGACGGATTACTGGTGCGAAACAACCTGCGGAATTTTCGTGAGTTCGCCGGCATGCTGAAGACCCGTTACGGCGAAGCGGCTGCGGCAGACGGAGACCGAACCGAGCAGGCCATTTGGAAGGCCATTCAATCGATCGAATCCGAAACTGAAAACGGGGGCAGCATCGAGGAATGGATTCGCAAAGAGGACGCTCGAATTAAGGAATATATGCAACTGGGATTCGTTGAACGCTGGATTGACTTCGGAACCAGTCGGCTTTTGCAGCATGGCGATGGCGAATTCCACAAACGCCTGCGGAAGCGGGCACGGTTGAATCTGCTGCAAACCCAATTCGCCAATGCAATTACTGCGCGCTGCCTGAGTGACCCGGGGCTGTTTGGCTTTACGCTCAACCATGGCCGGCGCGGAATTGTCAGCGGCTCGGTGGAAGTAGGACTGCCAGGCAGCGATCCGGTCGGAAAAATGGACTTCTCGATGCGTCGTGGGGGACAAATCAACGGGCCCAACACGCTGCTGATTGATGGCGAGCCCTTCGAATCGGAACTCACGAGTCGCTGGCTGGTCGCGGACGAAAACCGTTGGGAAGAGCTGATGCTGGCTGCGTACGCCCTTGAAGGTGCCAAGGTGCAGGGCGAATGGCTATTAAGAGATCTGACGTCGCCCGTTCCATTTCGGTATTCGAGTCCAAAGCAGACTTCAACAGAGGCAGAGGAAAACAGTTGGTGGCGAGCAGCACTTGCGGCAGCGCAGGCCTTTTCGTCCAAATCGGTTAATAACACTTCCGACGCGCAGCCTGGCGCATCTGACAGCATTGCTGATGCAGCAGAACTGCCGAACGAATCGGATGCCGCGGTTTCACCAGCACTTGTCCGGTTTCGAAAAGCGGTGCCGGGACTCAGCGGTGGAACACGCGGCGAAGAACTGGCGTGGTTGCAGACGAAGCTCGGCGATGAAATTAAGCGAGTTACGGAGAAGTTGGGCGCCGATGTCGATCCGGAACTCACAGAGCGATATGTGTCGTGGCTGACGACGAAAAAACATGAACTCGACCGCCTGCTGACCACCACACGCCGCGCCAACTGGACGTTACTTTGCGCCAGATACCCGAAATTCTTCTCCGGACCGGACGTGATTTACGCAACCCACGTGAACAGCTTCGATCAGTCCAGCCGGCTGACGATCGCGGGCTACGCGTTCCTGACTTTTGTCATCCTTGGGCTGGTCACCAACCTGAACACCAGCTGCCTGCACGGTGTCTACCGAGACGAACTGGCTGCCATCTGGCTGCGTGATCCGGCAGTGCGAATCAAAGACCTGGATTCTTGTGCGTCGGGCGGACCGTTCCATCTGATTAACTGTACGCTGAATCATCTGAGCACCCTTGATGATCCGGATCCCGAACAACGATCGCGTTTCGTGTTCAGTTATCGTTTTTGTGGCAGCAAGTTGACCGGCTACCGCGAAACGGAACTTTACCAAAACGGCGACACCACCGTTGCAGACGCGATGGCGATTTCCGGAGCGGCCGTGACGACGTCCAGCGCCAGCAATCTGATGTACAAGCTCGTACTACTGCTAACGAATTTCCGACTGGGCCAGTGGGTTCGCAACCCGGCTCATTACAAACAGGAGCATTATTGGCCGTCTCCTTTGCGGTCGATCATCAGCCTGCTGTGGAATCCGCAGGAACGCCCATTTTGTTTTCTAAGCGACGGTGGCCATTTGGACAACACGGGACTTGCCAGTTTGCTGGAACGTCGCTGCCGGTTAATGATTTTGGGCGATGCCAGCTACGATCCTGATTTCCAGTTCGAAGATCTCAGACGCGTGCTGCAATGCGCCCGCGGCAAGTATCATGTTGAATTCGAAAGGTTGGATCCGCTGGTCGCGTCAAAGGACCGCATCAACTCAGAATGGCACATTCTGGATGAATTAAGGCCGGACGAAAATGGCGTCAGCCCGCGACACTTTGTTGCGTTGCGTGTGAAGTATCCGGAACCCAACGTTCCTGACGGCATGCTGATTATCGCGAAGTCGACGATGACTGGTGATGAACCCATGGATCTTGTGGAACTGAAACGCAGCCGCGACGCTTTTCCGCATGACCCGACCTCCAATCAGTTTCTTCCACCGGAACAGTTCGAATCGTATGTGATCCTGGGGCGACATATTGGAAACCAGATCCTGGACTTCTTCGAAGACCTGCCACCACTACCGGGCGACTCAAGCGATGCCGAGCCTGCCAGCGGTGTGCCAACGGATCTGGTTCCCGATGGCTGGCGAGGACCTTCAGCTCAGGCGGCCGTTGCTGCAGCGGAAGAAACACAAACGATCGACAACGAAAAGGACGGCGATTCCCATCAAAGCGTTGATGACGCGACACCTCATGATGACACCGAAACTGGCGACGCGGTGCCTGACGAGGCAGAGGATGTTGAGGCGGCCGAGGCGCCGGAGGTTCCCGCGAGCTCTGATGTATTTACAGCACGAGTTCTACTGGCGGACGACCCGCCGTTTACTGCCGAGACCGTCGACATCGCGTGCGGTTTGATTTCTGCGTGGCTGACGTCACCGTTTGACACCGACGACACCAGCGTGCTGGAAGAGGTATCCCAATGGGCTCGCACAAATTCCGCGAATGCTGAGAAGCCGCTCCGTGATCGCATAAGCCGTCGTCTGATCGAAGCAGTTCAAACGCACAGCGACAGGATTGCCGCGTCCAACATAGCTCAGTTAGAATTCCTAAGAATGCTGCATTGTCTTGGCGAACGAAAGCTGGCTGGTTTTAGCGACGCCGTCCAAACCCTGTCGACAATGTCCAGCGTCAACGCTTAGATTTCGCGTCGTGGTGACATAGATAAGACCTGTATGCAGTGGATTGACAAGAAGCGACTTCGCAGCGAATTGCTGGCCGGAACATTCCTGAACCTGGGTTCGCCAACCGCCATTGAAATCGCGGCCGACACAGGTTTTGACTGGCTATTAATCGATCTCGAACACGGATCCGGAACCGAAGCCGACCTGCGCAATATGCTGCTGGCCTGCCGTGACTCAAACGCCGCGCCGATTGTCCGAATTCGATCGGTCGATGCAGACATGGTGAAGTTTGTGATGGACAGCGGCGCGGCGGGGATCATGTTCCCGTACGTCAGTTCAGTCGAAGAAGCCAGGCGAGCCGTGGACTGCATGAAGTATCCGCCGCAGGGAAGCCGCGGAGTGGCAGGCGCCATTCGAGCGACCAACTTTGGGCGAGATTGGAAGCAATACTTCGAAGAAGCAAGCAACAACAGCCTCGTCGTTGTGCAAATCGAAACGCCGGAAGCAGTCGAAGCGGCGGCAGACATTGCTGCCATTGACGGAGTGGATGTGTTGTTTGTCGGACCGCTGGATCTGTCGGTGAATCTCGGCTGCCCCGGCGACTTCAGCCCGCCGCACTTTGTGGAAGCCTTGCAGAAAGTGGTTGCCTCATGCAACGACAATGGCAAAACGGCTGGCATCCTGACCAAGCCGGGCTTTGAACAGCAGCACAAAGACCTTGGGTTTCGTTTCGTGGCTGTCGGCTCGGATTCACTGGCAGTCGTCAACGGAATGCAACAGAACCTTGCGGCATTGCGACAGTGATTGCACAAGCAAACGTTTCCGACCGCTGAGTGACGCTCATACCACGCCAACACAGCGGCGAGACTTGTTCGGTTTGGATGGCGTGGCTAGCGGTTCAGTTCACTTAGCCGCACTTCGTGTTGCAAACGCAGGTTGTCGTCCAGGTCTCGGATCGAAAGGGTGATCTGAGGATCTTTCTGGTCCCAGTCGACTGCAATCACGCCGAAATTTTCCTTGTGATATGTCGTCGGCAGCGCTCGGAAGCTGTTCTTTGTCGGCGTGCCTCGCGGATGGAGTTGATTCAGGCTGCTGGAAGTAAAGTCGTACAGTCGATACGGAGCGCCTTCGTTGATGGCTGACAGTTCTGACCAGTGTCGGTCACCACTGATGAAAATCACTCCGTTGGCTTCGGTGCTGGTCAGCAGATCCAGCATTCGTTGGCGTTCGCGAGGGAGATTCGACCACGTTTCCTGACCAGCGTCTTCGGCAAGAAACTGAATGCCGCTGGCGATGATCCGCAACTCAGCAGGTTGTCGAAGCTGTTCTCCCAGCCATTTCCATTGAGCCTCACCCAGCATCGTTTTCGTAGGATCGTCGTCTGGAATCCACGAACCGCCGACTCGCTTCTCACCGCGTTTTAACGGCGAACGAAAATAGCGTGTGTCCAACAGAATGACCTGCACTCGCTGGCCGTTCGGGCCGAACATTTGAGTGTCATAAACGCCAGGTCGTTTTCGCGACGCGCTGTCGGCGGAACGCTGCCAGAAGTCTTCGAAAACCTGCTCAGACTCCTCACGCTTCGAATAGTCCGCCCCACCATCGTTGACGCCGTAGTCGTGGTCGTCCCACGTGGCCAGCGTCGGACAAGTCTTTTGCAACTGATTGAAACCAGCATCAGCCGCCAGTTTTGCGTACTTGGCTCGCAACACATCCATGTCCTCGGTGTCACCGTAGATGTTGTCACCCAGGAAGACGAATAAATCAGGTTGGCTGTCGACAATCGTGCGCAGGATCGGCATTGGCCTGTCCTGCTTGATGCAGGAACCAAACAAAATGCGACTCAACGGTTGCTCGGCATCCCGCGATGCAAGTGCCTCTCGAATCGCGCCTGCAACCTGGTCGGCCAGTTTCTGATATCCAACCGGTTTGAAGTGAACGTCGCCCGGTTGAGTAAACAAATTCGCTTCGAAGGTGCGGCTCAGTTTGTTCAGGTCGTTGATGCGTACGCCGTGCTTCTGCATCACGCGAGCAGCGACGTCGTTGTACTTCAGATCATCATTCCGCTTGCGACCGGCTTCGCCTTCAGGCACAACGGTTGTGCTGGCCCAGACCAACGTCGCACCGGTGCTCTTCAGCTTTGTGACCAACTCGTCCAGATTTTGCTCGTACTTTTCCAGCGTTGTGGTCAACGTGCCACGAACTTTGTCTCGCCGCCCCTGGTTCTTCGATTCAGGGTGCCGATAACACAGATCCCACAGTCCCCAATTGAAGTGGACCACGTCCCACTTCGTATCGCCCAGCCAGCGGTCCAGCTTTTGTAATCCGGTGCCAGTGTGTTGAGCGTTCCCTTTGTTATGAACAACGTTGGCTTCGTCCTCCATCAGCTTCACAACATGCGGCGTGTAGCCCAGCGAAATAGAATCGCCGATAATCAGCACGTTGGGTTTGTCTGCAGCAGCGGGGCTGACCGCCATTGCAAGGGCGATAAAACTCGTCAGGAACTTCATCGTAGCACCTTCTTCACAGGCTTGCCGTCCATTGTGAGGATCTGCGAATTGGTCAACGAGTTGCCAAAGCGTTCGAAGTCCTTGAACGTCCAGACGACCCTTTTCTGGCGATCAACTTCGATCAACTGCGGGTTCTTCGGCCCTGCGTGACAGTTGCCGATGAGAACATTGCCACCCGGCAGCACCTGCAGCGATGTCACCCACGCCAGTTGAATACCGGGTAAGTCTTCTTGATGAATACTCCAAACATCCTGACCAGCCGGAGTCACTTCAATAATCCCGTGGCCGTTACCGGTGCTGATCAGAGTGTTGCCGTTCTTCAACCGAATCGCGCTAAAGCACTGATTTCCAAAAGCTTCCACGCCGTGCCCATTGGCTCGGTCGCGACCGAATAGCGGGACGTTGTATTCCCAGACGACTTTTCCGCTGGGATCATATTCGCGCACGGCCCCGTCGCTTTCATGACAAGCGAGGTAGTTGCCCGTATCGAGTTTGCGAACCAAACGAGTGTCGTGATGAGCGCTCGGGTGTTCCACCTTGAGCGGGATTGTTGTGACAACATTGTTCTGCAGGTCGAGTTCCAAAATTCGCGCGCGGCCCGATTCCACAACCATCGTATTGCCATTTTCCAGCCGCTGAAAAGCGTGAATTTCGATTCGTCGTCCTTCATTGCCCGGCGCAGTTTTTGCTTCGTATTCCCATACGACGGCGTCAGTCTTCGGATTCACTTCCAGCACATGAGTCCATGAATCCTGAAACAGGACGTTGCCATTCGCGAGCACATGCAGATCGTGCAGCGGCCCGATTTTGCGTTCCCATGCGACGGTGCCATCTTCACTAATGATGGCGATGGTCTGCTTCGACGAATCCGCCGCGATAAATTTTCGAGCTGGCGCGTCAGCGGCAGTCGCGAGTTCCGCGAACGGGGCCAGCAGAAGAGCGAGACATAAAACAGTGAATTGCCGGTGCATGCTTGGGAACATCCTGAGTGGAGGAGAATGGCTTGGGACCGCAAATCTACGCAAATTGAACGCTGATAATCGCCTCGCGATTGCCGTCAGCAACCAACGAGAGCGGCAACTTCAAATTTGAGCGTCAGCTCAGATCCGAGTTGATGGCCGGTGCCCTTATGTTGTGGGAGTTGGCTGGGTTTCACAAGTCCGCCAGACTAACAATTGAGCCGCCAGACTCGAAAAACACTTCGCGGGTTGGCATACTTTGGCGTTCGGCATCTCATACGGGCGAGACAACTTCAATCATCACGAACAGGAGAACAGACATGTCAATAGCTACCGAAACTGGTTCCTTCGCGGCTCCCGCTGTTCGGCAAACGGGGATCCTGATTGGCGACGAATGGCGACCGGCGGTCAGCGGCAAGACCTTTAAAACGATTAACCCGGCCACGGAAGAAGTCATTTGCGAAGTCGCGGAAGGCGACAAAGAAGATGTCGACCTCGCGGTACATGCCGCTCGGTCTGCCTTCGAAAGCGGATCCTGGTCGAAGATGGATGCTCGGGATCGAGGTAGGCTGATGATGAAGCTGGCCGACTTGATGGAAGAAAATCTCGACGAACTCGCGGCACTGGAAACGCTGGACAACGGCAAACCCATCGGCGACGCTCGAGCCGCCGACCTTCCGCTGGCGATTGACTGCATCCGCTATTACGCTGGCTGGGCAGACAAGATTCACGGCGACACCATTCCGGTTCGCGGTGATTACTTTTGTTATACACGCCGCGAACCGATCGGCGTGTGTGGGCAGATCATTCCGTGGAATTTCCCCATTCTAATGACGGCCTGGAAGTGGGGTCCGGCCCTGTCGATGGGCAACACCGTTGTGATGAAGCCTGCCGAACAAACACCGCTGACCTGTTTGCGACTCGGCGAACTCGCATTAGAAGCAGGCTTTCCGCCAGGCGTGATTAACATTGTGCCAGGCTTCGGTCCGACGGCTGGAGCGGCCATCGTAAAGCACGGACTGGTCGACAAGATCGCGTTTACAGGCTCGGGCGAAACGGCTCAGCGAATCATGGTCGATGCGGCCACGACATTAAAACGCCTCACCTTCGAACTGGGCGGCAAGTCGCCCAACATCGTCTTTGCCGACGCTGATCTGGATGCCGCGATTGCCGGTGCTGAGTTCGGCTTGTTCTTCAATCAGGGCCAGTGCTGTTGTGCGGGCAGTCGATTGTTTGTGGAAGATTCGGTGCACGATGAATTTGTGGAACGAGTGGTCTCACGAGCCAGCCAGCGCGTACTGGGCAACCCATTCGACAGCGAGACGACTCAAGGGCCGCAGGTCGACAAGGATCAGTTCGACAAAATCATGCACTACATCGACAGCGGCAACAAGGAAGGCGCCGAATGTGTTACGGGCGGTCAGCGCGTCGGCAATCGCGGGTTCTTTATTGAGCCGACCGTGTTCACAAACGTCAACGATGACATGGCCATCGCGAAAGAAGAAATCTTCGGCCCGGTGATGAGCATTCTGAAGTTCAGCGACATGAACGAAGCGATCAGCCGAGCCAACAACACCACATTCGGCCTCGCCGCCGCCGTGTGGACAAGCGACGTGAAGAAGGCTCACCAGATTGCCGCCAGTGTGCGAGCGGGAACCGTGTGGGTGAACTGCTATGACGTGTTCGACGCGGCAGCCCCGTTCGGCGGCTTCAAAATGAGTGGCATGGGTCGCGAACTGGGGCAGGCCGGTTTGCAAAACTATACGGAACTGAAAACCGTGACGATGGCTCTGGGTGATTAGGACGACGGGAAAGAGCCCAAAGCGAATGTAATCCCAGTACCGTTGGTAGTCACAGATCGAAAACGCGGAGGGGAGGGCGAATCCTGAGGACGCTTACGACTTCGATGTCGTCAACAAATTCGGGTCCGCCTTCCCTAACGTCATCTGAACCTGCTGTTCAACCATCGACTTGTACTTGCCACCGGAACTCATCAGTTCGTCGTGGCTGCCCGTTTGTGTAATCTCACCGTGCTCGACGACGCAAATCAGGTCGGCTCCTGCAATCGTGCTTAGCCGGTGAGCGATCACAAACGACGTGCGGTCCTTCATCAGTTTAGACAGCGATTCCTGAATAAGCTGTTCGCTGTCGGTATCCAGATTGCTGGTCGCTTCGTCCAGAATCAGCAGTTTAGGGTCCGCCAGAATCGCTCGGGCAATCGCCAGTCGCTGCCGCTGCCCGCCGCTTAGCCGCACGCCGCGTTCACCGATAATCGTGTGCATTCCGTCTGTCATGCGATCGATAAACTCAACCGCGTTCGCCGCTTCTGCCGCGCGGCGGATGTCGACGTCAGTGGCATCGCGGCGAGCGTACGCGATGTTGTCGGCAATGGTGCCGTCGAACAGGAACACGTCCTGCTCAACTACTCCCAGCAAGCTACGAAACGATTCGACGTCGTAGTCGGTCAGCGGAATGCCGTCCAGCAGTACCCGGCCTTCGGTCGCGTCGTAGAAGCGAGCTACCAGGTTACACAATGTCGTCTTCCCGGCGCCGCTCGGCCCAACCAACGCCACCGTTTGACCGGCCTTCACTTTCAGATCGATGTGCTGCAGAGCGGGCGAATCGGTGCCGGGATAGGCAAACGTAACGTCTCGGAATTCGATGTCACCTTTCGCCGTATCGCTATTGATGCGAATGGACTCCGGCGTCGAAACCATCTCGCGAGGTTCGTCCAGCAGGTCGAGAACTCGGTCCAGCCCGCTAAGACTATTTTGAAACGATGTCGCGCTGTTGGCCAAAGCTGCCAGAGGTTCCAGCAGCATCAGCAGGTAGACCAGAAACATCATCAGGTCGCCGATCGTAAGAGCCCCTTCCAGAACTCGCAATCCGCCGTACGACAGCAGTGCCGCGCTGGTGATGGGGATCATGGCCTCCCAAATCATCTCCACAATTCGCATCCACCACCATGCGTATAATTCCTTGCGCACCATCAGGTTGTTTTCGGTAATAAACCGAGCCGATTCGCGTTTCTGCCGACTGAACGCTCGCACAATGCGAATCCCGGCAAACGCTTCGGTCGCGCTGGCATCAATTTGTTCTCGCTGCTTGCGGATGGCCCGAAACTGAGGCCGGATTTTTCCAATCCACGCGCGGTGGCTGAAGAAGACCAATGGCAACAGCACGAGGGCTCCCAGCAGCAGGGTCCAGTCGACCCACGCCAGCACCAGAAAACTGCCAACCAATTGAATGACGGCCCGCCACGGGTTGTAAAGAAGTCCAAATACGAGCTCACCAACGCTGCCACCATCTTCGCGCAGGATGGACGCCACGCCGCCGGAACGGATTTCCTGAACTCGGTGCAGCGGCAGACGGATGGCGTGTTCGTAGACTTTGCGGCGCACATTCAACTGAATGTGTTTGGTAATTCGCGTCGCATACCAGCGTCCCCAAATGTGCAACGCGATCTTCATCAGCGAAATCGTGACGACGACCAGTACGGTCGCCATCAGCAGGTTTTTGGGATTCGTCAGCGACGGATACCGCGTTGCCAACCATTCCGGAAACGGCTCGGAAGACAGCACGTAGTCCACCAGAAACTTAGTCCCGGCGGGCGGGATCAACGCCAGCAGCGTGGCAACGGTCAACGAAGAAAGGATCGTGACGATCTGCCAACGAAAAGGTGACAGCAGCCCGAAAAAGCGAAAAATCAACTCCTTCGCGGGGCGCACTCGGTCTTTCCGGCCGCGTGCCGGTGTGGAAGAATGCACGCTGCCGCGCGGCAATGCGCCCGACTGAGCCTGCTGGCGGTAATTTTCGAAACGGGCTCGACTACTTGCCTTGGCTGTCTGAGTCAGAGCCTCTAGTGCATTCTGCGAATCGCTGTTAGAACTGTGCATGACTGATTGTACGGCGGAATATGACCTTGCCAGCCTTCGATCGGCGCAGCATTCCTGTTTTTGACGAACTTGAGAACACTTAAAACGCGATGACTGAAACGGCAGAACCAGAAGCGACACCGGAAACAACCGCCATCGGCGATGCGTGGGATCAACTCGAAGTCATTGTCGAAGCCGCCGACCCGGATGCCGCGCATGAATTTCTGCGAGAATTGCCGCCCGGCGAAACGGCTCGGCTGGTTGCTCAACTTTCCGATTCTGAGCAACACGAATTCATCACGCTGCTGCACGATACAGACGCCGCCAGCCTGATGGAATCGCTGCCGGAATTGCAGGCGGCTCAGTTGCTGGCCGCTTTGCCCGCCGAACAGGCGGCTCAAATTTTTGACGAAATGGAGAGCGACGAGCAGGTCGACCTTCTGGACCAGATGACGGACGAACAGTCCGAAGCCATTCTGGAGGAAATGGATCCGGACGAAGCCGAGAACGTCCGCTTTCTGGCGAAGTACGACAGCAACAGCGCCGGTGGCTTGATGATCACCGAATTCCTCGCATTCGAAGAATCGGCAACCGTCGACGACGTGCTGAAGGATCTGCGGCGCAATGCGGAAGAGTACGCGGAATACAACGTTCAATACATCTACGTCCTGGACCACGACAAACAATTGATTGGCGTGCTGCGTTTGCGAGACCTTTTATTGGCCCCGCCAACGAAGGCCATCGCACGACTGATGATTGCAAACCCGGTCAGCGTTTCGGATTTGACAACGCTGGAAGACCTGCAACACATCTTTGACGGTCGGCCGCTGTTTGGACTTCCCGTCGTCGATGCAGCCGGAGCGTTGGTTGGAGTGGTCCGCCGCAGCGATATCGAAGAAGCGGGCGAAGAGCAGGCGGGCCGAACGTTTCTGCGCTTCGCTGGGATTTTGGGTGGCGAAGAACTGCGCAGCCTGCCCCTGAAAACTCGCTGCGGACGTCGCCTGTCGTGGTTGAGCATCAACATCGTTCTGAACATCGTCGCCGCCAGTGTCATTTCTATGTACGAAGAAACTCTGTCGGCCGTGATCGCACTCGCCGTATTCCTGCCGATGGTTTCCGACATGAGCGGCTGCAGCGGCAACCAGGCGGTCGCGGTTAGCACGCGAGAACTGGTGCTGGGCGTGATCAAACCGGGCGACTTTCTGCACGTGTTCCGTAAAGAGTTTACGCTGGGACTCCTGAACGGAATTGCACTGGGTGTGTTGCTGGGAATCGTAGCTTTGGTCTGGAAAGGAATGCCGGCACTCGGCCTGGTAGTGGGCGGAGCGTTGGCGGCGAATACGCTGATCGCCGTTTGCCTGGGAGCCCTCATTCCACTGTTGCTGAAGGGCTTCAAACTGGACCCGGCGCTCGCATCAGGTCCGATTCTGACCACGCTGACGGACATGTGCGGGTTCTTTCTGGTGCTGTCATTCGCCCAGCTATTGCTGCCGTGGCTGACGTGATCGCTGTGGGCTGGTGATTGGTTGGCGGTGGCGGCGTGTCTGCCGATTGGCTCGCTAATTCTCCGCGTGCCCATGGGCTCTGTTTCGAGTGTCGGGCAACGCAAGCGGCCTCTGGTTTCCTGGAGCCCAACCGAAACATGGGCTGGAAGGGCAAAACAGGCACGGTGGCAACTTCCGTCACAGTGTTCACGGCCGGACCTAACTTCCGCAGCGGAAACGACTTTCAACCGATTCGACGAACGTGGTGGCGATGGGGCAGCGAATGGTTCCCAGACGTCAGGCCAATGGTGTAGACTTGGCGATGTTAGCCCTGTCATGTGACGGGCCGGGAAGTGCGGGACATCGCAGACCAGTCATGATGACGGACCTCCTGTGCCTCAATTATGAAGTTCGCTTCTCGTCGGGAACGCCGCTGAGCAATTCGCTCAGTCAATCGGAATGGACTCCGAAAAGGACTAAGACATGGATGCAATGCCCGCTTCTCAACTGGTGAAAGGACTTCGCCATCTGGTGAAGGATGTCGCCACGCCGCCCGTCTCCAAAGTCAATCGAATCGGCACTGGCGAATTGAACGGTGCCGCCACTAAATCGACCAGCCTGATCAGTTTCGACGACCAGCAGGTTCGATACTGCTCGATTGATGTGCAGCAATTGTGCGACGAAGGATCGTTCGAAGCCGTGATTTGGCTACTGCTGAACGGCGACGTCGCAAACGGCGAACAGCTTGCAGATTGGTGTTCGATTCTGAATGAAGCAGCCGTCGTCGATCAGCCAATCGCCGACATGATCGGCGCAGTGCCGCTGCAGACTCGCCCGCTGGACTTGCTGCCATTGGGTATCTCGCTGCTGTCCTGCTTCGACCCGACTCCGTGCGACCGCAACCTGGCGGCCACAAGGTCTCAATTTTGGCGCGTGCTGGCTCAGTTGCCCGTGCTGCTGCACGTCGCATTTGGCGGTCGCCTGTCCGACGGGCGAGCTTTCGACGAAGACACCGACCGATCAACTTCGTTTGCCGGGCGGCTGTTGCGGATTCTTCGCGATGACAACGTCGCTCCGTCGCCGACCGAAGAACACGCCATGAATGCCGTGTTAATCTGCGAATGTCTCACAGAGCAGCGGCCCGCCTGCATGCTGGCTCGGATGTTTGGCGACACGGTCAACGACGCCGTGGCGGGGCTGAAAGCCGCTTCCGCAATGTACGTTTCTCAACTTCGCAACGATCCGTTCGCATGGACAGCAGAGAAACTAAAGTCGTTCAAGACCCCTGAACAAACAGAACAATGGTGGCTGGCTCGCACGCCTCAGGCAATGCCGTTCGGCTTTCAGGAAGAACGGGAAGATGGCCGGAGCGAAGTGCTACGGCATCACTGCCGGGAATTGCTGGGCACCGTCGAAAACATGGTGATGGAAGCGTCCGCCTCGCGGCTGGAAACGCTACTGGCTCGCGAAAACCAGCAGCCAACAGTCGACTGGACTGCCACGCGAGCACTCACGCTGCTGGGTGTGCCGGAAGACCGCGTTTCTCTCGCAATCGGGATCGCCCGCATGGTTGGCTGGGCCGCTCAGACAATTGAGCAACACGGCTCTGGAAACTGATTGCCTGCCGATCTACGCTACGCGGAAAGTGCGGCCGATCGGATAAGCAATTCAGAACAACCTCGGAACCTAACAAATCATGTCCCATGCGTTTCAGCAGTGTATTCACCCCGACTGCCAGGCCACGTTCGATCTGAATCAGATTCTGACCGCCTGCGAAAAATGCGGCAGCCTGCTGGACGTGCAGTACGACTGGGATCAGCTGCCGGTTCCGAAGTCGCTAAAAGACTTCGAACGCCGCTGGAGTAATCGGCTGAACCCACTGGATTTCAGTGGCGTCTGGCGGTTTCGCGACCTGCTGCCGTTTCCCAAAGACAGCGACATCGTCACGATCGGTGAAGGGCAGACGATTCTGCAACAAAACGATCGCCTGGCAAAACATGTGGGCATGGATGCTGGCCGACTGTTTCTGCAATACGAAGGACTAAATCCGTCCGGCAGCTTCAAAGACAACGGTATGACCGCCGCATCCACGCACGCACGCATGGTCGGCGCGAAGATGACGGCCTGTGCATCGACAGGCAACACAAGCGCGTCGCTGGCGATCTATGCCGGAGTATCCGGGCTGTTTCAATGCGTCGTGTTTGTTGGCAGCGGAAAAATCGCCTACGGGAAACTGTCTCAGGCTTTGGATTACGGAGCCACCACGCTGCAGATCAAAGGCGACTTCGACGACGCGTTAGCGCGAGTCCGCGAAGTGTGTGCCGAACATCCCATCTATCTTTGCAACAGCGTGAATCCGTTTCGGCTGGAAGGTCAGAAGACGATCATGTTTCGCGTGCTGGAAGGTCTCGGCTGGGAAGTGCCGGACTGGATTGTGGTGCCCGGCGGGAATCTCGGAAACAGCAGCGCCTTCGGCAAGGCCTTCATGGAACTGAAGAAACTGGGTCTGATCGATCGCATCCCACGACTGGCGATTATCAACGCGGCAGGTGCGGGCACGCTGGACGATCTGGTGAATAACAAAGACCTGCAATGGAACGACGGTCGCAACGACGCTGACATTATTCGCAGTTACTACGCCTCGATGGACGCTGACGACCGTCGAGCCAGCACATTGGCTTCGGCCATTGAAATCAATCGCCCCGTGAATCTTGTGAAGGCACTGCGAGCCCTCACCATTTGCGACGGTGTCGTTCGCAGCGTAGTGGATCAACAGATCGTGGACGCTCGCGCACTAATCGCAGCCAATGGTTTTGGCTGCGAACCCGCCAGCGGTGCCACCATTGCGGGATTGCAGCAGCTTCGCGAAGAAGGTGTGATTGCGGCCAGTGACCGAGTCGCCTGTGTGCTGACTGGTCACCAGTTGAAAGACCCGGACCTGACGGTGGCGTACCACACGGGCGATCCGGAAAAACAGGCTGAGAAACTGCATCCCGCCGGAGTCCACCTCACGCCGCACGCGAATTCGCCAGTGGTCGTCGAGAACGACAAGCACGCGATCCTGAAGGCGTTGGGACTCGGGTAACTTCCGTTACGCGAAAATATCTTTGACCACTCGCCCAAAGACGTCGGTCAACCGGAAATCGCGACCGGCGTAGCGGTAAGTCAGTTGTTCGTGGTCGAGACCCAGCGCGTGCAGGACGGTGGCGTGAAGGTCGTGCATGTGGACTTTGCCGTCCACCGCTTCATGGCCAATTTCGTCCGTAGAACCGTAGCTAAATCCCTTCTTCACGCCGCCTCCCGCAAGGAACACTGTAAAGCCACGCGGATTGTGGTCTCGGCCGTCATTGCTTTGATTAAACGGAGTACGGCCGAATTCTGCGCCCCACCAAACGAGAGTGTCTTCCAGTAAACCGCGTTGCTTCAGGTCCGCCAGCAGCCCGGCCACCGGCTTATCGGTGGCGGTCGCGTGTTCCATGTGTTTGGGCATGTTGCTGTGCTGGTCCCAACGCGGGTTGGGTGATTCGTCGGCGTAATTGATCTGCACAAAACGCACGCCGGATTCTGAAAGTCGGCGAGCCATCAGGCATTGACGCCCGAAGGCGTCGGTAGGCTTCGATCCGATGCCGTACATTTCCTGAGTCGTCGCAGTTTCTTCTGACAGATCCAGAATGCCGGGAGCTTTGTTCTGCATTCGCCAGGCGAGTTCGTAGCTTTTGATGACGGCTTCCAGGCGATCGTCCTGTTCCGTACGCCGCTGAAGTTGAGCTTGATTAAGTTGCTGCGTGAGGCGAAAACGACTCTCAGTTTCCGCATCGTTCAGGACCGGATTGCGAATATGATCGATCGTCATCTGATCGATCGACCGGCTGGCTCGGCCGATCGCGGTACCCTGATACACCGAAGGCAAAAACGCATTGGAATAGTTTCGTGGTCCGCCTTTTGTGTCCGAAGGCTGCAACTGGACAAAGCCAGGCAGGCTCTGATTTTCTGTTCCCAACCCGTACATCAGCCACGAACCCAACGACGGCCGAACCAGATTAGTGGCTCCCGTATGCATGAAGAGCGTCGACGGGCCATGAGCCACACCTTCCGTGTGCATGCCCTTCAGAAAGCACAGGTCATCAACGTGCTTGGCGATCTCCGGAAACAGTTCACTCACATGCTGGCCGCAATTGCCGTACTGCCGAAACTTCCACAGTGGCTTCATCAGAGTGCGCTGGCTGACTTTGCCGAAACTGTTGAACCGTACTCCGGTAAAATCAATCGTCTTGCCGTCTCGCGCAATCAGGTCCGGCTTGTAATCGAACGTGTCCACATGGCTGGGTCCGCCCTGCATAAAAATGAAGATCACTCGCTTCGCTCGCGCTGGCAGCAACGGCGTTCTCGCGCGCAGCGAATGGTCGACTGCTGGCGCTGCTTGAGCTTTCTGTTCCGCCAGCATGCTGCCCAGGGCCAGTGAACCGAAACCGCAGCCGGACGACTTCAACCAGTCTCGCCGGCTACGTACAACGTTGTTTGCGTATGAGTTCATAGTCTTCACTAATCAACGTAACGAAAGTCTACAGAAGCAAACAATGCCTGAAACACGGCCGTCCATGCCTGCTGTGGTTCTGCCGAAGAAGATTTCACAAAGCTGGTCAGTGTTCGCAATTCTGCGTCACTGGGCGGTCGACTCAACGTTGCCAGGTACGCTTTTTGAATCAAAATATCTATCGTCGCCGGATCAGACGATTCTGTTGCCAGAAAGTGTTTAGCTGCGAGCTCAGACTGTTCCAGCACAAACGGGCTGTTTAACAGGTACAGGGCCTGCGAAGGCAGGGTGCTGCTGGCGCGGCGCCCCGTCACGAGGTTCGGGTTGGCCACGTCAAAGACACTGAAAATTTCCAGCATGGAGTTTCGAAAAAACGGCACGTACACACTTCTCATCGTGCGGCTGAATTTGCGGTGATCGTAGGCGTTGTCGTATTGAGCAATCCGTTCGATTGTTCGTCCGCCCGTCGTATCCAGATCCAGTTGCCCGCTGATTTGCAACACAAAATCACGCAACGATTCTGCGTCCAGACGTCGACGGAAGCCCTGCGTAAGCAACCGATTGTCCGGGTCGCCTGCCTGTCGCGGGGACGACGCCAGCCGATAGACGCGTGACGTGGCGATCCTTCGGATGAGCTTCTTAACCGACCAATGATCTTCATGCACAAATGTGTATGCGAGATAGTCCAGTAGTTCTGGATGAGTCGGTGGCCGGCCCATTTTTCCAAAGTTGTCTGGCGTGCGGACGAGGCCTTCGCCAAACAAGTGCAGCCACACACGATTCACGAATACTCGGGCAGTGAGCGGATTTTCAGGCGATACCACCCAATCAGCCAGTTCTAACCGACCGCTGCTACCGTCCGGAATCTGCAGACGCTGAAATTCCCCCTGTTCGTTCAACGGGCTAGCGACCGTAACGGCCGTGCGCGGCACGACCGGGCCCAAATTCCGAATGCCGCCTCGCACGTGAATATGCCAGTCGCCAGGCTCCGCTTCGTCCTTCACGCCCATCGCCGCCGGCTTTTTCGGTTTGGACCTTCCATGCTGCTTCAGCTTTGCCTCCAACTCCCGTAGTTCCGCAACCAGCGTCTGAATGTGTTTTGCACGTTCCGGATCGACCTTGTCGCCCGCCACTAATTCGACTGGCACAAACTGAACCGCGTCAATAATCAACACACCGTTACCCGCTTCTTCCGGGTTCACTGAAACGACGGCGGGTTGATCTGCTGTGAATTCGAATTCACCAAGATCTGCGAACAGACCATCCACGCCCGGCCGAGTTCGTTGATCAATTGTGACGGTCGACATGCCGCCCGCGTGGTGAACGTCGATCGGCACGCGATCGCAGCGGTTACTCGACGAACTATACGCATAGCGAACTCGATACCTGCCTGATTGCGGCAACATCGTTTCGAATGCTGCTCGCCGGTCCACCTTCATGTTTGCATCATGCTGATACCCTTTGCCAACGTAGGCCTGCACGCTGGCGGACGGTGTCCAGTCACCGGCCAACCTGGCATCCACGTCATCCACTACAATGCCGGGCAGCGAGTCAGGATTCACGGCCGCCAGCGATGTCGCGGCAGACACGGGTACCTGCTTTTTAAGGGCCGCAATTTGTTGCTTGAGTGCTTTGTCCGTTGTCGTCCATTTTTCCAATGCGGTCGCATCGATGCCGTTGTTAAGGCTGGTGGTCACATACGTGCTGACATTGCCGGGCAGCAGTGTTTGAGTACTCCGAAAGATGCCCGCCATGCCGTAGTAGTCGGCCGTTGGCAGCGGATCGAACTTATGATCGTGACAGCGAGCACAACCAAGCGTGAGCCCCAAAAAGGTGCGACCCAGCGTGTCGATTTGTTCGTCCACAACTTCCATTCGCAGCAGTTCCTTGTCCTGCTGCTCATAGTTGGTTGGTCCCAGAGTCAGATATCCAACGCCCGTCACCTGATCGTCGCGCTGCTGGTCGGTTTCGAAGGGGAGAAGGTCGCCAGCGATGTGCTCACGGGCTAACTGATCGAACGGCTTGTCATCGTTGAACGACTGAATCACATAGTCACGAAACCGCCAGGCTTCAGGAAACATCAGGCTTCGTCCGCCGCCGCTGGATTCGGCAAAGCGGGTCACATCCAGCCAGTGTCGCCCCCAACGCTCGCCGAAATGCCGTGACGCCAGCAGTTGATCGACGACGTTCGCAATCGCACCGTCCGGATCTGTTTCGTAATCGTCGATGAAGGCGGCGATGTCATGTCGCGACGGAGGCAGGCCCACCAGTCCGAAGTGCAGTCGCCTCAGTATTTCATACGGCGTAGCATCGGAGTTCGGCTTAAGACCTGCTTCGCGATGTTTGGCGACCACAAAACGGTCGATGTCCGTCATCGGCCGATCATCTGAAGCTGGCGGCGGTGGAACATTTGAAATCGGCTGAAAACTCCAGAACTTCCGGCCTTCATGCAGATCGATGGAAGTGCGAGTGATCGTCTTGCCACCGGCGCGAGGATCTTCCGCACCGTCACGAATCCATTTTTCGAAATCGGCGACGACTCGGTCAGGCAACTTCCTGTCCGGCGGCATCTCAAACGATTCATGCTTCAAGGCAGACAACAGCAGACTGTCCGCAGGGTTACCGGGCACAACCGCTGCCCCCGATTCACCACCGTCTCGCGTGCCAGCTTTGGAATCCAGCAACAGCCCGCCACGCACGTTCTTTGCATCGGCGGAATGGCATTCGTAGCAGTGTTCAATCAGAACGGGACGAATTCGCGACTCAAAGAAGTCAATCTTTTCGTCGGCGCGAACTGTTGTCGTGACCGCAACAATCAGCAGGACGGCAATTCGAAACGGCGGGATTGATCGGCTCATTTGACTGCGCGTTATCAAAAAGGCGGGGCGAACAGCGGGCCGGGGGACCAATCATGGTAACCAATAACGTTGCCTGATGAAAGAATGGCTCGTGAATCGCCAAAATTTGCTGGCCACAGCGCCGATTAAGTCGTGCGATGCGGGCCATCCACGGTCGAATTCAGTATCACGCGGCCATCAGTCTTCGGGCGGCTGATCCAGTGCACCGGGCTTCTTGAGTTCTTCGACCGCATCCTGAGCGTCTTCGCGATCTCCAGCGTCGAGGTCGGGTGCTGATTGCTCCTGCTGCGCATCGGGCTCGTAACTCAAAACAACCGACAGTGGCAAATGATCAGACCCAATATGCGACAATGTCTTCAGCGACACGACGCGGAAGTCGTCTGAATGAAACAGATGATCAAGCGGATATCGCCACACTCGCGAATTTGCATTGAACGTCGGGTACAAGCCACGACCTTTTCGCGGGTCGAGCAACCGGCTGACTTCCTGAAACAGGTCCGTTGTGCGCGACCAACCAACGTCATTCATGTCGCCCAACACGATCGCACTTTGCTGGTCGCGTATTTCCCGTCCAACTAACACCAGTTCGGCATCGCGTTTGGTGGTATCTTCACCCGGCCGAGGTGGATTCGGATGAACGACGAACAACCGGACAGGGTGTCCGCATCGCAACTTGACCATCGCGTCAATCGACGGAATCGATTCTTTGACGATGCCTCGCACTTCGGCTGAAAGAATTTCCAGCTTCGAATACATCGCCAGCCCATACTTATTCTCCAAAGGATGCTCAACACGATAAGGAAACTTCGAACGAAGTGGGCTGAGGTCGTCGACCCAGCGTTGATTAACTTCGCACAGCACAACAACGTCTGGCGATTGCTGTTCAACAAGGTTTAGCAGCGCACTGGCATCGTCGTTATCCTGCAAGACGTTGGCTGTCAAAAATTGAATCCGAACCTCTGGATCTTTGGACGTCGCCCACTGCACCTGGCGCGGGGCGACCGGCAGATAGGGAAAAATCCAGTACAACTGAATACAAACGCCGACAGCAAGAAGCACGGCCGCCGGTTTTGCGTATGGTTGTTTGTACAGAAACCCCAACACCACCAACCAAATCAGGTATGCGATCAAAAGTTGCACGCGCGGGAAGTCGCCGATTCGGACCCACCACCAGTTGACCGGCAATAGCAGGGCCAGCGCATACTAAGTTGTTTTGCCGGTAAGGATTTGCATCAAATAGTCAATGTTCCATCCGGCCATTCTTCTTTTCATGACGTTGCTTTGTTTGCCAGGATGTTTCTTGATGAGGCTGAGTGTGAGTCGTCTGAGCCATGACAAATTGTTCGCGAAGATTCGGTTTCGGACTCGACTCTCATCCTCGCGGTAGGTCATGTCGAGACTCCAGTGCAGCGTGTTTTCTATGGCCCAGTGACCACGAACCGTTGTTGCGAACAGCTCGCCTTTGCGACGCAGACTGCTGATGTAGTAGCGAACGTCAGAATGATGAATGCCGTCCTGCTCGTACATTCGGATCGCCGTTCCGATGGTCTTGAGTCCGGCCCATTTGTGGCCCACGTCAAAATCGACAGGCACGGTCGCCTGATAGTAGATTCTCTGTTCCTGCCGACCGTGTCCCTTCTCTGTTTCTTCATAGCGACTGACGGGACAGCGAGCGAAGTCATCCTCCAGGTGATCGAGAAAAAACTTCTGCACGACCTCATAGAGTTTCGGTTGGTTGCCTTTCAGGGCTAACACATAGTCTGCATTGCCAGACACGATCTGCTGCGCAATGTTTTTTTGACAACCCGCTGCGTCAATCGTAATGATCGCCTCATCGATATTGATTTCGTTCAGTAATTTCGGGATCGCGGTGATCTCGTTCGACTTCTCTTCCGTCGCCACCTGTCCCAGAGAAATCCCCTGATCAGAAGCCCACGCACTCACGATGAACAACGCACCCAGCCCATTCTTTTTGTCATGTGATCGACGGAGTGCTTTGCCATCAATCGCAATCTGTTTTCTGTAGCCTTCTTTCTGTTCGTCGGAAAGTCCTTCCAGCGATTCAATCCATTGCACGAAGCACGCTTGAAAGTCGTTCGGCTTCAGGAGAGAAAGGACGCGCCGGTACGTATCTTTTTTCGGAATGCCATGCGGAAGTGCCAGGTGTTTCTGCAGGCCATCGGCATTCAGTCGCGCCCATTCCGCAATCGCACTGGGGCCGTCGGCGTTGGCCAGCACTCCGCAAATGGCGATCACAATCACATCACCAAGCAGATGCAGACGATTGATGTTGGAACGCGGGTCTTTCAATTGATCAAAGTAATGAACAATGTTTCCTGTCAGCTCCTGGGTGACCGCCAGTTCAACTGTCGACATCTCTTGTCCTCTCCTCGTGAAGTCCGATGTTACGACACGAAAAGACTAACCAATACTCACTTGTCGCGCCAGCCTAAATTGCCCAAAGTGCGCGCTGGCCCTGCCGGCAATAGTGGAGCCAGGGCCGTGACGATCAGGACCACGGCAACCGAAAGAACAAAAAGCATCAACAGGAACATAAGCGGGCGTTTCTCAGTATTATCGCATTCAACATCGCGGCTGCCGCGTGGCAAAACGTGACAGTCGAGGCAGAAAAGAGTAGTGTAAGTAGTCCGGCCTATTGTCGGTGAGCTTCACACGATCGTACCGGGATTTTTAGCAATTATCGTGTCTTCGAGCGTCAGACAAAAATTGCGGCAAACAACGGACGCATGGCATTCGCGCTGTTGAGCCGCAAGGCAGTGTCGTGGTCCACAGATTGACATCTCCCCTAAAGTTGGAATCTGAATGATGGCAGATACGTCAAAGATCAGGCTACGCATTCTCGTCACCGCCGGACGGGTATCACTTGCCGTGTTGATATTGTGCTGTTTTTTGGAACGCAGCTTCGGCCAGAAATCCGCACCTTCAGCAACGGAAACGACGACGGTTGAACGCGGCTCAAAAACCGCGAAGGACGGATTTAAGAACGAAGATGACATTCGCGATCGGTTTAACAACTGGAAACAGGACGACAACGCAAAAGCATGGCTAAAAGCCATGAACTACCGCATCGCGGACATTGAAAACGTCAACGCCGTTAAACCGCACGGCTATAAGGCAGATGTGGAAGTCACTGTGAAAACAGCAAAGGCAATACAGGTCGAGCGGATTTCCATCAAGCTGGTGAGTTCCGCCAATGGCTTCAACCAAATCGACAAACGCTGGCTGGCGACCTACGCCAAGATGTGGAAGATGCCGCCGGTTGTCGTGAAGGGGCTGAAATACTTTGTGGGAGAAACTCCGCCCTATAAAGCAAGCCGACGTGACGAACGGATGTACCTGAATGAACTGCCCGAAGAAACTCAAAAAGCAGTGCTGAAGTTTTTCGCCAGCCACAAGAAGCAAATCGTTTCGGACTTGCTGGAAGGCGACGGCGAACACAGGGCGAATTGGTTCATGGTGACCTTTAAAGGGAGCGACAAACCCCAATGGCTGATTAAACCAACAGCGGACGCCGTAAGATTTTTCAGCGAAGGAGACGTCGTGATGACGCGAGCTGGGAACCTGAAAATCGGCCGGATCGGCGTGCAGCGTAAGGGCGGAGACAATGGCCGAGAAACAGCAAAGATGCTGCAGTTCAAAATCAACCCCGTACAGTTGTTTGACGCGGAATGAACTTAACGCCGCGTTTGCCGAGGCGGTGTGTTCGAATACAGGAAATACATACCTGACGGGATCGGGCCCGATTCCTCGATAAGGGATACAGCGAGGTTCGCACACAAGTTTCCGGGAATATTCGGTGGTATGTTTACGCGGTCAATCGCCCCAACACGGTATAGTTTGAAGAGAACTCGGCTGGGCAGCAAGTCGACTACGCAGCGCGCCAACCTGTGCACGAACAAACCGGCCAACGGCGTTGCACAAACAATTATAAGCGGAAGCACTAGATAGACAGGAAGAATCAGGGCAATGAAAAACCGTCGTCGTTCGCGCCAATTGGGATTAGCGATGCCAGCCACTTGCAGGACAGGCGTGCAGGCGCTGGAAGATCGTCGCCTGCTAAGCGTCAGTGCTCAGGAACAGTTCTTCGTCTACCGGCTGAATCGAGCGAGACACGACCCGCAGGCTTATGCGGGTGAAGCCGGGTTGGGCAACATCCTGTCGAGCCAGCCCGTCCGGCCACCGCTGGCCGTGAACAACAAGCTGTTTGATGCGGCCAAATTTAAGAGCCTGGAAATGGCAAACAACGACTATTTCAGCCACACGAGTGCGGTCACCGGCGTCTCGCCAAACAAATTGGTACGCGATTTCGGCTACGAGTTGCAGTCAAACTGGGATAACAACGCCAACTTTGTTGAATCGTTGGCGGGCGGACATATTTACAGCACAGCTGCGCAAGCTATGGACGCCCTCATTATTGACGAAGGTGTCGTGGGGCTGGGGCATCGCAAACACCTGCTCAGCACGCCCAACGATTTCGACAAAGAGATCGGAATCGGTTACGCCAAGAACTCCAGCGCAACCTATGAAAGCTACTGGACAGTCCACATCACGCGATCCCATCCAGACGATCGGTTCCTCACCGGCGTCACCTTCAATGATGCCAACAACAATAACCGCTACGATCTGAACGAAGGAATTGGCGGCGTTCAGGTTAAAGCGGGCGACAAGCAGACCACCAGCAACGCTCACGGCGGCTGGTCGATCAAAGTTGATCCCGGTACGTACAACGTCACCGCGTCCGGTGGCGGATATACTGGCACGTCGTTTGTTCGTGCAACGGTGGGTGAAGGCAATGTAGAAGTCGATTTTGAATCAGGCCTGGCCACAGGCTACCTGGACTTCGACCTGTTTACGCAAACGCCTGGCTTCTCCGTCACCGAAAGCGATGGTAGCACAAGCGTTTCAGAAACTGGATCCACAGATGCATTTGAAGTTGCGCTGACGGCTCGCCCGCAGTCCAATGTCGTGCTGAACATCAGCAGCGGCGATACCACCGAGGCTACAGTCAGTCCGAACACGGTTACCTTCACACCTTCCAACTGGGATCAACCTCAAGCGGTTACGGTGACCGGAATCGACGATGTGCTGGTTGACGGAAGTCAGACGACCAGCATCACGGTCTCGGTCAACGACGCCGCCAGCAATAACGAATTCGACAACCTTGCCGACCAGGTCATCACCGTCACCACAACCGACGATGACGTGGCTTCGCAGGCGCCGGGAAATGTCGACGGCAGCATAAATTTCGACGCGAACGATTCGTTTCTTATTCACCTTGTGCAGCTGGCTGGCACGAACGATCAGATTGCTCAATCACTGGGCACCAGCCAGTTAACGCCGCAAGCCATACGCACCGCAGTGACGAATCTTGGCACCGCGGGAGACGTAGACGGCAGCGGAACGTTTAACGGCAACGACTCGTTTTTGATCCACCTTGTACTGCTCGCCGGAACGGACGACCAGATCGACCAATCCAAGGGAGCCAGCACGCTAACGGCGACCGAAATCCGAAGCCGAATCACCAGCCTCGGCACAGCGCCGCGACGCTCGCGACTTTCTTCACGGACGACTTCCCCAACTCTGCCGCCATTAGACAAGGATGAATTGTTCGCAGCGGCAGACCAACCAGGTGGCTCGCCTGCAACCATTGAAGCAGCCGCTCCCTACGAGGATTCAGCGGTCGACTTCGCTGACGAGGCCTTCCGTAACTGGATCGACATCCTTTGATTGAAGGCTCACCCAGCAGCGTGGCTCTAAGTTCCTCTAACGGCCCTTGCAAGGTGAGGCGTGCCTGCGACAGCGGTGGTGCGACGTCCATCGATACTCGCGACACCTGGTTGCCTTGGAGACTGCATGGTTAGCGTGCGATCGGGCGACGTGATTCGTTGTTCGCTGGCTTCGATACGATCAATGCCATCAGCGGTGATTGCGTATAGCCCACATTCCTCGCGCTTGATCCACCCTTTTTCGCGAAAGTACCAAAGGTGAAACTCCAGCACTTCTGCGGGGCAGTCCATGACCTGTTCCAGCGATGACGAACCGATCCCCGGTTGCCGCATGTCACGTCGACGTTGCGAATAGAACAGAGAAAGCAATCTGTGTCGATCATCACAGTCCGCGGCGGTCGATTTTGCCCCCTTGGCAATTTCTGATTTTTCGACCTGAAATTCTTTGTACCTGACGTCATAAGCCGCCCGCTTCTGCGGATCACGCAGCGTGGTATACGCGGCCAATAGTTGGCGGAACTTCAGACTGTCGCCGGTCTCCGAATTGTCCGGATGATAGCGTTGCCCGAAAAAGCGGAAAATGCGTTCGATTGTTTCGCTGGTCGCGTTCGAACTCACCTCCATGACCTCGTAGAAATCAATAAATTCGAGGTCGTTCATTTTGGCACTGCTTTGCTGAAAACGGTTTCCCGACTGCCTTATGTTTGCCTCGGTGTTGCGGCGTCAATGAGGGAGCAAACTGGCATCGGCGATCGCTGCCGGGAGAGGCCGGAGCGGCACGTAATCGATAACGCTTGAAGCCTAGTTTGCGGTGCGCACTCGTCTCGAATTCGTCGCCGGCTGGCGACGTACTTCGGGTTTTCCAGCACCGTGCGTGCGGCCTTTGCGGATTGCATCGAAAATACCGCCATAAAACAGACCGGAACCTGTCACGCGAGGCGGAACAATCGCTTCGCGTTCGCCGTCGTCTGAGCGGCCAGCTCTGCGGGACTCATGCCATGAACCGCGGCGAGGCATTCGGCGGTGTGCCGTACCCAGGCCGGTTCATTTCGCTTGCCACGCTTCGGATGAGGCGCCAAATACGGCGAATCGGTCTCGACCAGCAATCGCTCCAGAGGAACAGTCTTCGCGACCTCACGAAGTTGGTCATTTTTCTTGTAAGTCACCATGCCGGCAAACGAAATATGCATCCCCATAGAAACGCACTCGGCCGCCATGTTGGCGTCACCGCAGAAGGAATGCATCACTCCGTTCAGTGCTCCGTGCTTGAAATCGTCTTTCAACATCGCCAATACGTTTGCTTCAGCGTCGCGGCAATGCACGACAAACGGCTTCCCGCATTCTCGAGACAACTGAAGGTGCAGCTCAAAGTACTCCTGCTGCACATCCAGCGGGGCGTGATCCCAGTACTGATCTAACCCCGTTTCTCCAATGCCGACTGCTTGAGGATGTGCGGCCAGCTCCACAATTCGCTCCCAGTCGCCAGGTTGAACCTCCGACGCGTAATTGGGCTGAATACCAACGACCGCAAAGACCTGCGGAAACCGATCGGCCAGAGCCACCGCCGCTTCGCTGGTCTGAACGGTGATTCCAATCGTTAGCATCTTTTCGACACCGCTGTCAATCGCCTGCTGAACGACTTCGTCGAGGTCGTTATGGAAGGCTTCTGCATCAAGATGGCAGTGCGTATCGATCAATACAGGTGTCATGCGGCGTTCAACTTGAAATAGCGGATTGCGCAGGTCTGTTTATGCAAAGCGTTTCGCTCCCACGCGTCCGCTGTGAAATCTCGCCGCGTGTCGAAACGAAATCATGTCAGGCCGCACACAGTAGGAAATTTCGCGCAGCACGTCACCCAACCACGCAATCAGTCCGCGGCACAAAATGTCTCTTCATCGCTCTCGAAAGATGACGGCCGTTTAACAAAGTTTCTGGCACAAAAAAAGCGAGCAACAGACAGGCAGTCTGTTGCTCGCATCGCGTTTACGTCAGTTAGTTAGCTAGTTGGTGCGACGGTTTAGAACTCGCCGACCACTTCTCCGCCCTTGGTCGTGCTCAACGCTCGCCAGTTGTCGAGGTCAACATTCTCAGAGACGAACCGAACTGCTCCGTCACCCATCAACACCTGAACGCCACCGGTGTGCATACTGCGGGCCGCGAACATTGTTGGGTTCGTTGAATTGGAAACATCGCACGGCAGGTTCTGCAATGGCTCGTTGTTGCAGTAGCTGGACGAATAGATACGGTCTGGCAGATTTGAGTTAGGGCCAAGATAAGTTGTGAACTGACTCGCGTCACCCCACCATCCAAAGCCACGCAAGTCTGTGCCGTTGCCCTGAACAACTTCAGCCATGAGGAAAGTGTTTGACGTCCCGTCCTGCAGGTCACGCATTTTGAAGGCTTTGAGATTAGCGAACGGTGCTCCGCCAAACTTGACGCCGTTCAAGTCACTCTGCTGACCGTAGCCAGTGTTCCCGAAGTTCACAGAATAGTTGTGAGAGGTAATACCAGAGAACGGGCGATTGTCTTTGTCACTCGGGCAACTCAGCGCTGCTAGCCGTGTCGTCGTAACTGGAAGATTGGCGGCCGAACCATATCGTGGCCCGGTCGCATCGTTGCCGCCGCTGTTCTGGTACAGCTCGTAGAGATTTGCCTGTTCAATGTAAGGCAGGATCGGTACCTGCCATGTCCCCCAGCAGCAATTGTGTCGACCAATCGGAAACGTCAGAAAGACGTCGTGGTAGTTATGCATGGCCAGACCAAGCTGCTTCATGTTGTTTTTGCACTGCGTTCGGCGAGCCGCTTCTCGCGCTTGCTGAACAGCTGGCAACAACAGTGCAATCAGAATCGCAATGATGGCGATCACCACAAGTAATTCGATGAGTGTAAAGCCCCGTTGACGGGCCCGAGTTTGTGTCTTCATTGGTCTCTTCCTCAACTCAGAAATGGAAAAACAAAAAGTATTTATCACACCGCCCGCTATTTGGCGGCTTCGATATCCAATTTGTAAACGTTGTCCTCGCCCGCCTTGACGGTGAAGGTTTCAGTACTGTTTTTGTTGTACTTGGCAGGTATCAACTCGGCCGCAATCTGGCGGGATTCGCCCGGCATTTCGACCAACTCGGCAGTTTCGTCTGATGCACTGATGCGGACGAGATAGTCTCCGGGTGGCAACCCCTTGTCCTCAGGAACAGCAAATTTCCCAACGTCTATCTTCGCGCCAGATGCGATTCCTTCGCCTTTAGGCGTGAATTCAATAGAACCGCGCGCGAGTGGCTCGCCACCATAAGTGATCTCGCCCGTCACGGCCTGACGGTTGAGCGGGTTTCCGTCTCCGCAACCCGTGAAAATCAGGGCGATGACGAGTAAAAAAGCGTACTGAAGTCGAGTTTGCATTGTTGGCCTTATGCAGGTTGGGAAAGAGCCTATCTGGAAGGCGCCAGTGCGACTTCTCAAGGCAGATGCAGGGGTGAACGAACGATTACGGCAGGATATTGGCAGGCGTTCAGTACTATAGTACCGGTCGAGATAACGCGATTCAACTGGCCAGAACGGAAATAAACGGCAATCCAGGCTGCATCCCTTCGCCATTTCGAAGCAAATCCCGGACCATTCATCTCTCTTCAATGACAAGCTATGGCTCTGTGCCATCGCGTCCAGGGAGTTCAATTTCTGTTTACGAATACGTTCCCTGGTTAGCAGCAACGGGGGGCACTGAGTGCTTCGACACGATAGCTAGAAGCACGCGTATCACGTGCCCCCAAACGCGGGCCAGTGGCATATTCCTGGAAACCGGTCGGTTGCGCCGCTAGATTGCCCGGAAGCCAACCAACCTCCGGAGCAACAATGTGATCAGATTCGTTTTCACCACAATCGCCATCACCGTCACTTTCCTGGGACACCTGTCGCCTATGGACCATCGATGCTCAGCTCAGGTCGCGAAGTCGGGAGACGAGCCAGTCCTGATGGAAACCTTTGATCAGGCCGGAACATCGCCGCCAGCCGACTGGAACGTGGTCGAGGGCTATTGGCGGGTGGAAGATGGTTTGTTGGTGGCCGATTCGCTGGATGGTGAATCGTATATCACCTTTGGCGAACCGTCCTGGCAGAACTACGAAGTGGAGGCGACCGTCACATTTCGCGAGGTGCGGAATGAGGCGCGGTGGGTGTCGATATTGGTGCGAGCGACTCCGAACGGTGAAACCCCATGGTCGCAGGCGGTGGTGCGTTTCGACAGCACCAAGCCCAACGGTATGGAGTTCGCCGTGAAGACATCCGCGAAGCAATGGAGCGTGCGCAGCAAAGGATCGACCGCCGCCAAACGGAAACTCAATCAGCCACAACGACTGAAAATCGCAGTACGCGGTTCGCGTGTAGACATCTTTCTGGATGGCCAGCAGGTTGTTAACAGCCAGCTATGTGTCGACCGAGCGACAGGCTGCGTCGGGCTGGGCGTCAGTGGCTGCGTTGCCGCATTCGATGACGTTGCGGTGCGACAGTTGCCGCCGTCAGAGAACAAGCCAGCCGATTCCTCACGCCGGGCCGACGTTGTCGCGCACCGCGGTTTTTCAGCAATTGCTCCTGAGAACACATTGGCCGCTATTCGAGCCGCCATCAAGGCCGGAGCAACCGGTTGCGAGTTCGACGTCTACGCCTGTGCCGACGGGACGATTGTGTTGATGCACGACAAAACGGTAGAGCGAACGACCAACAGCACCGGTCAAGTGACCGACTTAATGCTACAACAATTGCGAAAACTGGACGCCGGTTCGTGGAAAGATCCGAAGTATGCAGGCGAACCAGTCCCGACGCTCACCGAGGCGCTAAAGCTGCTGAAGGGCACAGGGTGTCAGCCGGTGATTGAAATCAAGATGGAAGGAATCGCGAAGCAGGTGGTCAGCGATGTACGAGCTCTGGAGATGGTTGATCAGGTCGCGATCATCGCATTCAGTGCCGACGTTGTGCGAGAAGTGCGGGAGCTTGAACCACGCATCGTGTGTGCCTGGTTGAGTAGCAAAGAACTGTCGGGGTCAGTGACCGAACAGGCCGACTGGCTGCAGAAGCAAGCTCGAGCATGCCACGCAAAACTGCTGGACCTGCGTTTCACGATGCTATCACCCGAACTGGTGACTGAACTGAAAAAACGTGGGCTGGGCGTGTGGACGTGGACCGTTAACGAATCGGCAGTGATGCAGGCATTGCAGCAATGGGGCGTTGACAGCATCACCACCGACCGGCCGAATTTACTAAATCAATCGGCGGATTTTTGAACGAGTACTTCCGGCTGAACCAAGTGAAAATAGTGGCCATGGTCAGCGGTTAAAATCAGAGCCGTTTCGTCCCAGCCACCGTTTTCTTCAATCCACTTAACGACTGCACGGAAGGCATCATCGCCGCTGATGACGGCACCGATTGAGCTGTCGATGTTGTTGGAATGGTTCGCCCAATCGACGTCGCCCGATTCAACCATCAACCACCAGCAATCAGAACGTGACTGAAGCAGGTCGACCGCGGCCAGAGCCATCTGTTGCAGCGTCACGTTCTCGCGCAAATCTTCTTTGCTGTAGGCTTCTGCCTTGGCGGACGACGGGTTGCCAACATTCACAACGGGGTCGTAATTACCGTCCGCGGTGCGATAAGGCAGATGCCCTCGTTCAACGCCGAAATAGCCAAACAACCGCTGCTGCTGCTTCTTCGCCTGCGACACGGCCGCGTTCAATACTTCAGGGCCGGGCTCGCCACTGGTCCGTTGAGCAACAACATACTTGCCACCATTCGCAACATCGATGGCAGCGAGGTCGTCATCCGTAATGTACCGATTTCCCGGTACGAAATTCTTTCCCTGCGATCCATCTTTGTCCTGGTCGATCCCCCATCCGCCTCCCATCAAAACATCAACTCCCGGTAGGCCGTTCGGGTTAAACACTGACGGCCGACCGATCAAGTCGCGCGTGATATCCTGGTAATCGTTCCGATGCACGTTGTTGGCATACGCGCAGGCAGGCGTGGCGTGACTGATGGGGACACTCGTCACCACACCGATTGCGAACCCGTCATCCTGCAGCGTTCGGGCGATTGGCAGCACGCCATTGCCAGTCGCGTCGACGTTAATCGCCGCGTTGTAAGATTTGATGCCCGCCATAAGTGATGTGGCTGATGAGGCCGAGTCCGTGTACGCATGCGGCGTAATTTCGCTTTTACCGATGGGGTATTGGGCGTCCGTGACTTTGCTCCATGGTGCTTCTCCGCCAAGCGTCACGTCATAGCCACCTCGCAACTTTCCGCCCGGCGTCGTCACGGTTTGCTTGTCGACATTGACAGCCGTTCCGTCGTTGTGAGGGCTCGTCACAAAGTAACCGAAATCCGTCTTCGCACCTCGATAATCCAGAAAAGCCAATCCTTCGCCACGACCTTCGTCATACGCCACCTTTCCTGCCTTGACGATGGCTGCGTTGCGAGTTGTTTGCCAGTCCATCCCATCGAACACAAACAGGATCACTCTTTTTTTTCCAGCCGCGACGGCAGCTTCCTGCAATTTGTAGATGTCCGTCTGGTCGAAGTACTCCGCCTTCGGGTTCAGCGTTTTCTCAGGCAGATACCCATACAAATTCTTGATGCCATCTTCATCGCGATACACACTGTTTTCGCCAGCAAACGCCTTGAGGTCGATGCCGAATGTATATGCCGGGATTAGCCGGTTACTGTGAGTCGTCCAGCTGGAGTACTTTTCTGGATTCGGCCCCCAATGGCCCCAGTCTGATTTGTTAGACGTGGCAGCGGCCGCCTGCAATTCGGCAATGCGGTCGGCAGCCTGCGACGAAGGAAGGCTGTTGCCTGTCGTCAGCGTGGCTACGGCGAGGATGGAAACGCACGTACGGCGCAAACGAATCATCGGGATTTCCTGATCTAAACGATGTGGAGGAAGGAGAATATTCGGCGAGGCTGTTGGGGACCGGTCATTTCACGCACGAGTTGCCGGTCAAAGGGGAGGATCATTATTAGATCGCGTGTTGGAAAAAGAAAGAGACGGCAATCAATTTCACAACAGTACAACGACGGCCTCTCTCCGTTTCGGTGCTGTGGTGAGCAGTTGTCTGAGATTCGCAACAAAACTATGATTCCGCCTGTGCGGGCCACATTTCCGGACCGATGATGCACATGGATCGACAGTGTCGGCACCTGAGCTTCACAACAGAAGAAAGAATGACTGTGGACGAGTTTATCTCAATGGTGACACAGAAACTTGGCGTTGGTGAAAGCGAAAGCCGATCCGCAACGGGCGGTCTGCTGAAGATGCTGAAAGAGCAACTGGATGACTCCACGTTCAGCAGCTTCGTCGAGAAACTGCCCGGCGCCAGCTCGCTGCTGGACGAAGCAGAATCCGACGGTGCCGGTGATTCTGGCGGCGGTGGCCTGATGGGCAAACTGACATCAATGGCTGGCGACTTGTTGGGCAGTGGTGGTGGCGCGGCAGGGCTCGCAAAAATTATCGGAGAATCTGGCATCAGCCTCGACAAAGCAGGAGGCTTCCTGGCGGCCTTCATGGGCTTTCTGAAAGCGAAGCTCGGCGATGACATGTTTGCCAGGTTGGCGTCGAATATTCCAGGCTTTGGCGACGCTGAATAGTCAGCTCCCTCGGCCTTCTGCCCGCAGTTTTCTACAAACCCAGATTCGCTCAGTCCGTTATGCCATTTTCCGAATTGCAGGTGCCGGCGTCCGCGACGCGCGGTGTCGTCACCGTCGGAAATTTTGACGGAGTCCACCGCGGCCATCGTTCGATGCTGGCCAAAGTGCGCGACATTGCTGATCGGGCATCAGCGCCAGCCGTGGTTGTGTCGTTTGATCCTCACCCGATCAACGTACTGAAACCACACGTCAACCTGCCGCGGCTGTCCACAATTGCAGTTCGCACCCAATTGCTCAAACAGTTCGGGGCGGATGAAGTTGTGATTCTGCCTGTCGATCAACAACTGTTGGGAATGTCACCTGAGAATTTCTTTCAGGACGTCATGCTCGACCGGTTGCAGGCCGTTGGTCTTGTGGAAGGGCCCGATTTTCGATTTGGCAAAGATCGAGCCGGAGACACGGGCGTCCTGAGGCAACTTTGTGGGCTGCACGACGTCACGTTAACCGTGATCGACGCGGTCTGTTTGGACGACGAAATGATCTCGTCGACCCGCATTCGGCAACTGATTCAGGCTGGTCAGCTGGATGCCGCAATCGAAATGTTGGGCCATTCCTACACGCTGTCAGGGAAGGTCGTCCATGGCGCAGGTCGAGGAAGAACGATTGGAATTCCAACCGCGAATCTTGCCGACATCGAAGTGCTGCTGCCCGCAGCCGGTGTCTATGCGGGACGTTGCTGCCTGGACGGGCAAACATTTTCTGCAGCCGTGAACATTGGCTCCAACCCGACGTTCGGTGACGACGAACAAAAGGTCGAATGTCACGTGATCGACTACTCGGGCGACCTTTATGGCCAGAACATGGACGTTGAGTTACTCGCAAAGATTCGCGACGCTCAGCAGTTTGCGAACGCGGAAGCACTAACGAACGCAATCAAGAGGGATATCGAACGCTGTAGATTGTCCGCCTCCGAATAGCTGGGACGTCGTGCGGATTTCGCCGACAGCCCTCGCGAATATCCAGCACAAGCTGAACTGATCTCGCTACTTGCCGATGCAGTAAAGGTGCTCGAACGTTCTAAGATACAGCTTCCCATCAGCCACGGCCGGCGAGGCTCGCATGCCTGACGGAAGGCGACTTTTGCTGACGAGTTCGAATTTGTCGCCAGTCCGAATTACGATCATATCGCCTTCGACATTGAAGCAATAAATCAGCCCATTTGCGTAGATCGGAGACGCGACGTGGTCGCCGCCGATGCGCCCCTTCCAGATTTCTTCGCCCGTTTTTGCGTCCAGACAAATCGCCACGCCAGTATCAGTAACCATGTAGAACCGACCGTCAATCAGCAGTGGCGTGGCCAAGCGCGAATTTCCCTTTACGCGATCCCAACGGATGTTGGTGTCCGTGACATCGCCCTTCGTGGTTTGGTCGACTTCGATCGCAACCGTATGAGCATTCCGATCGCCCGTATTGATGATGACAAGGTTTTCAAAGAAGGCCGGCGGCGTGGCTGCGTTGAAGTTGGCGTGACGGATCTTCCAAATCTCCTCGCCCGTCATGGCGTCGTATCCGTAGGCGGCTCGCGAACCGATCGAGATGATCTGCGTCTTGCCGCCGACTTTCAGCAGCCCCGGTGTGCCGAACGCTTTTCGCAGGTCGCCTTCGCGTTTCGGGTTGCCGTCTTTGTCCAGGTCGCCGTAGTCGGTGGTTCGGTCGGTTCGCCAGATGGACTCGCCGGTCGTCTTGTTGAGTGCCGTCAGATACTGATGGCTGGCTCCGTCAAAGGTCAGAATCAGTAGGTCTTCAAAGATCACTGGCGACGACCCGGGGCCTCGATAATGACGGCACTTCAAATCACGCCGCTGCCATTCGACTTCAGCCGTTTCAGGGTTTAGTCTGGCCGTGCCGTATTCGCCAAAGTGGACGTACACCGCATCGCTCTCCAGCACGCATGACGGCGACGCGTAAGTGTTAACATCGTTGAACAGTGGCTCCGGGTCTTCGTTTTCAAACAGCAGCTTGTGATGAAGAACTTCGCCGCTGTTCGCATCGATGCAATAAACCCATTGCTTCGCCCCGTCTTCGGTTGCCGATGTAAACCACACCTTGCCGCCACCGATCACTGGCGTGGAATTGCCCAAGTTCTCGAGCGGTGTCTTCCACTTGATGTTTTCACCCGTCGCCACGTTGAACTCGGTAGGCAGCCCCTTTGCATTTACTTCGTCAACAAATCCGTCCTTGGTGGGCCCGTTACGATCGGGCCACGGCAGGCTGTCTTCTGCTGCGGTGAACTGACAACAAAGCAGGGCGGCCATCAGAGAAACGAAGGGAAGTTTGCTAAACATGGCGGAAGGCTTCATGTGGTGACGAAACGCGGAGAACGAGGCACAATAGAGCAGTTTACCTAAACACGTGGCCGCGTGGGGCTCGTGGGAACAGGCGATTTGCTGTCGAAGACGGTTCGCCGCGGCCACAAGTCAGCGTAACACGCTGTAGCTTCCACAGCTTAGCGTGGTTGCCGCCACAATTCCCGCGTTCCGGCCAGGATTGAAGGGTTCGCGATCCTGACTCCCACTCGCTCGGCAAGACGCCGAGGCCGCAACTCACCAAAGTGGAAACGAACCTGCCGCTTTATAGCCTCGGTTCGCCAACGTAATCAACGATGGCTTCTACAATGCCATCCCACGTATAAGTTGTTGCTTCTGTGTCTACAATCAGGCCAGCTTCCTTAGCCGCTGCTGTTGTGACAGGACTGATAGTGGCGAGTTTCGCATTCAAGTGAAACGGTTCCAGCCCATGCGTCTTCACCATCGCGGCGAACTGACGCGCAATCGATGGGCTACTTAGGCCGACCCAGTCGAGCTCCGCAACGTTGGCCGAAAATTCGGTAGCGTCGTCGTTGCGATACACGACGCACTCGGTGACGTTCGCTCCGGCTTCACGCAGAGTGTTTGGCAGCACATCGCGGCCCCGATTGGCTCGCGCCCACAACACATTCTGCCCTTCAACCAGCGGAGCCAACTCAGCTGCCAGCGCCTCGGCGCGAAAAGAATCGGGGACGACGTCGGCTCGCAGCGAATGCTGTTCCAGGGCCTTTGCCGTCGAAGATCCAATGGCGGCGATCTTTAGGTGCCCAAGTCGTCTGACGTCACCGCCGGTGCCCCACAAACGCTGCATGAATGCTGCAACGCCGTTGACGCTGGTGAGAATCAGCCACTGATACTGGTCGAGCTGCTGCAACGTTTTGTCGACCACCGCCAGACCCGCATCGTCGACGGGATTGATTTCGATCAGAGGCATGATGACCGGCTGGCCGCTGAGGGCGGTGATCTTGTTTGCGATAATGTCGCACTGATGTTGTGGTCGTGTGATTCCGATCCGCTGACCGAACAACGGCCGTTCCTCAAACCACGACGCGCCTTGCCGAAGGCTGACACATTCACCAACCACGATCAGCGACGGTGGATTCAGGCCCGCCGCTTCAACGGCCTCAGGCAGATCACTGAGTGTCGACGTCACCACCTTTTGATTTGGCAGAGACGCTTTGCAAATGACAGCGGCCTCGGTGTCGGGCGGCTTGCCTTCAAGAATAAGCTGCTCGCAGATGTTGCGAATGCGGCCGAGTCCCATGTAAAAAACGAGCGTACCCGGAAACGCGGCCAGCGCCGCATAATCCAGGCGGCTCGCGTCGCGCGAGGGATCTTCGTGTCCCGTCACGAACGCCACGGCTGACGCGATGTCGCGATGGGTAAACGAAAAGCCAGCGTACTCGCCAGCCGCCGTCGCCGCCGTAATGCCAGGAACAACTTCGAACGGGATCCCAGCCGCTTCCAAAGCCGCCGCCTCCTCGCTGCCTCGACCAAAGATATACGGATCGCCGCCTTTTAGCCGAACAACGGTCTTCCCAGCCGTCGCTTCTGCGATTAGACGATCGTTTATGTCGGCCTGCGGGACAGTCTTATCGGACCCGACTTTTGTGCGAGCCGTACGTTCGCAAACTCCGCTGGTGAGCCGCAATAGCAGCGAATTGGCGAGGCCGTCGTAGAGTACAAGGTCGGCCTTTGCCAGGACTTCGGCCCCACGCAATGTGAGCAGGCCGGGATCGCCAGGCCCGGCTCCGACCAGATAGACCATGCCTGTCGTCACGGCGTGAAAACTCGCACGCGGTGGTTGCTGCTGTCGCCGATGTACACTTTACCAGCGTCGTCGACGAAGACGCCATGAGGCCGGTCCATGCGGCATTTGAGTGGGTCGCCATCGGGCCCGTCACCCTTTTTTCCGTCGCCCACGATTGTTTCAATGTTGCCGCTGTCCGCTCGGATGACTCGGACGGTATGGCTTTCGGTATCAGCCAGATAGATATCACCGTTCGGCCCCAACGCGACGCCCTTCGGTCCCGAAAGCTTTGCCATTTTTGCGGGGCCGCCGTCGCCCGTGTATCCATTTTTTCCGGTGCCGGCCAGATGATGCAGCGTGCCGTGCTGCAGGTCCATGCGGTAGACAGCGTTGCCTTCACGCAGCGCCAGAATCAGGCTGTGCTTGCCGTCGAAGTCGAGTGCTCGTGGGCCATCTAACGGCGTGCCGGAAGTTTTCGCACCGTCCGGCGTTGGCTTGCGTTCGCCGGTGCCGCTAAAAGTTGTGACGATGCCGGAAGCAAGTTCAACCTTGCGAACGCGGTGATTTCCGATGTCGCAAATATAGAGGTTGCCGGAATTGTCGAGTGCGATCGAATGCGGTCGGTGGAACGTCGCTTTGACGGCCGGGCCGCCGTCGCCGGAGAAACCTTTTTCGCCGGTTCCCGCCACAAGAGAAATCACGCCGGTTTTTGCGTCGACTCGCCGGACGATGTTGTTAATCATCTCAACGAAGAACATGTTACCGCTTTTGTCGAAGCGAACTTCATACGGTTCGTTCAGTTTGGCCGCCGTTGCTGGTCCACCATTGCCGGAATAGCCCGGTTCGCCAGTCCCTGCGACGGTCGTAATGGTGTGAGTTTGCATGTCAATTCGTCGGACGACATGCGAACCGACCTGACAGACGTACAAAGCCTTGTCCGGTCCGATCACCACCCCGAAAGGCTGTGACACGGCGGCATCTACGGCTGGGCCGCCATCGCCGGAAAACCCATCGGTATGATTGCCTGCGATGGTCTTCACGTCGGCCGCATGGGTTACGGCTGCGACGTATAACAACACGACGAAACAGAACAGGCGCGGTAAAACTCGCGTCATGGCAATCTCCGAATTGGAAACCGTCCCGAGATGAAAGTGGCTGCGGCTTCCGAGCTGCAGCGCCAAGGAAAGACTGCGGCCGAAAGCCCCAGTCACGTTGACCCGGAATTTCACCTGATGAAGTCTTGTCCTCAGGCGAATTCCCGATTGGCACAACGTCTAGTCGTCAGCCGGAGCCAGATTCATGGCTGGCTGAGAGACCGCCGCGGTGGCCGCATTCCACGCTGCGAAGAACACCGGGACAGCGATCAGATTTCCGACAATCGTTCCGCGTGCGAACGGCAGTGCTAAGGTAAAACAATTCACTAAACCAGCCGCTGTTCGCGGATAGCTGTCCGGCCAGACGTACCACACACCGAAGTTACTCACGAGAAAGTAAGTCACCACTGAGGCCAGACCACCAAAGCAAACGGCCGCGTATTTTTTTGGAGGGATGACTGTGCCGAGGAAGAAAATCAATCCATAAACTGCGTAGTCGAACGGCCAGCTCGCAAAAAATCCGTAGCCTGTCTTCCAGTGAATCAAGCAGTCCGTGGCCACGCGAATGGCCAAAGGCAGCAACACGGCCAGCGGGTGCTTGAAGACAGATCCACAAAACAGAGCCAGTGCCACCATTGTGCCGAGATTCGCCATCGGCGTATCGGCCAACCTTAGACACACGGTCAGCAGGCAGGCAGCAAACACCACGGCAATCTGCTTCGCCGAAAATCGCGAGGACACTTTGCTCGCCGACGAATCAGGATTTGAGGCCGCGTACGGATTGGATGCGGTTTCTTGTGACATGACGTTCTATGTTGAATTGGGATCGCGTTTGAAATTTAACCAGAGGCAGTTCAGCCCTGCAGCGCATGAGCCGCGAAGCTCCGTTTGCGAACAGAACGTCTGCAACGACCGAAATTCCGTTCACAAAACACGGGACCGGACAAGCGGCTAGCCACTGGCTCGCTTCAGCCGATCGTTCAGGGCGACGCCAAGCCCGGTCGGCGGAAAGCTGTGAGCGATGATAACGTCCAGATTCTGTGAGTCGAGACTTCTGAGCCCCGCGAAGAAATTTGCGGCGCAAGTTTGCAGGTCCGCCGTCTCGGACAACCGCTCTACCGCGTCGAAACCACTCGCCACCTCACTGGCCCCATAAGTGAGCAAACCACTGCGTTTTCCGACGACTGGAACCGCTGTCTGCCCCGAAGCAATCACTGTCAGCAGAGTAGCCGGGGCATAGTGACGGCTGAGCATGCCGGGCGATGGCTGTGCAGAATCATCCCGCGACGGGTCGCTGACAGCTCGCGCAACCGGCCCAATGACGGCTTCAAGGTCCTCGATCGGAAGTCCGCCGGGTCGCAAAACCGTTGGTACTTTCGTCATCAGCGACAATACGGTCGACTCCACGCCGACACCGCAGGGGCCGCCGTCCAACACTAAGTCGACGCGACCATCGAGCCCATCCCGCACGTGCAGAGCCGTCGTCGGACTGATACCGCCAAACGGATTCGCACTGGGCGCCGCTACGGGGCAACCGGCCGCCGAAAGCAGTTCGAGAGCGAGCGGGTGATTCGGGACGCGAATTCCCACGCCCGGCAATCCGGCCGTCACGAGATCCGATATTTCGTCGCGTTTCGGCAACACCAGCGTGAGCGGTCCCGGCCAGAAGGCGTCGGCCAGCTGCTGAGCAACTTGTGGAAAATCCAGCACCAATTCGCGGACAGACTCCACGTTGGCCGCATGAACGATCAGCGGGTCAAACGTCGGCCGCTGCTTGGATTCGAAAATTCGAGCGACAGAAACCGGATTTCTTGCATCCGCGCCCAGCCCGTACACCGTTTCCGTGGGAAAGGCGACCAATCCGCCGTTTCGCAGCATATCTGCGGCAGCGGAGACGTCGCGTGTCAGGACTGTTTTTGAAGTGGGAGGCATTTTGGCAATTCGAGCGGACGGGCACGAGGCCGGACGGACGATCTGAATTTCACGCGATTCGGCACGAGTTCAGCGAAGCCGCTATAACGGGATGTCTGATCGCGAACGCCCGGATCGTTGCGGCGGCGAGCAGATGATAAGCGAGGAGCGGCGATTATGACGGCCGGGCCGCGAAGAAATTTGGCGTTCTGTGGACAGAAGACGGCAATCCACGAACAATGCGAGTGACATGAGAGTTAGCGTTTTATTGAACCCCGGCGGACACGGTGAGAAAAATGCCTGATGCTGGCGTACTGGCAACCATACTACTAATCGTGGGCCTATTCCTGCTCGCGCTGGAACTGATGGTCCCCAGCTTCGGAATGATCGGCATCTTGTCGGCCATCGCTTTGCTGGTTTCTGCGTGGAGCGCGTGGCAAGCGTGGTGGGGCACAAGTCCCGGCTTCTTCTGGACGTACGCTGCCTTCTGGCTGCTGGGAATTCCGTCCGTGCTGGGCGGGGCGCTGTTTCTGTTGCAGAACACAAGTCTGGGCGACCGCCTCGTACTGCGTGGACCAAGGGCTGCATCCAAATCGACTTCCGTCCAGGAACAGAATCGCCTGGAAGCACTCATTGGTCGCGTCGGCGAAGCTCAATCACTGCTGACGCCCGGCGGGATGGTGACAGTGGACCACGAAAGGTATCATGCCGAATCGCCAGGAATGATGGTCGAATCCGGCACGCCCATTAAAGTGGTCGGTGTGAAGGGAAATCGCCTGGTGGTGAAGGTGCATGACCCGAATCAGGCGGTCAAGGCACCAGCCTCGGCCAAAGGTTCTGATTCGAAAGCCGATCCGCTGGCCGATACGATTGCGGCGGTCGACCTGACAGATGCAGTGACAGACGATGACGAGGATACTTCGGCGAGTCTTGACTTCGACATTCCCGAAGATTGACAAGAGAAATAACAGGAACCAAACATGCTCACTCAGATGTTGACCTTCATGCAGATTTCCGGCGGCCAATGGGTCGTGATCGTGGTGATCCTGCTGGTGGCGATCATCGCGCTCGCGATCTTCGCTCAGTTTGCCAGCCTGTGGCTGCAGTGCGTGATGACCCGAGCAAACGTTACGCTGTGGGATCTGGTCACAATGCGATTTCGAAAGGTGAACCCCACCGTCATTGTTCGCAGCATGATTATGGCTGTGCAGGCGGGGCTGACGAAAAACTACCCGATCACACGAGCCAAGCTGGAAGCCCACTACCTTGCTGGCGGCAACGTGCCCAACGTGATTCGAGCCCTCATTGCAGCGCAACGAGCTCAGATCGATCTCGACTGGGAAACGGCTCAGGCAATCGACCTTGCCGGACGAGACATCCTCGACGCCGTCCGCACGAGCGTGTATCCCAAAGTGATTGACTGCCCGGATCCGAAGCGAACGTCGGGAACTCTGGATGCCGTCGCCGGCGATGGCATTCAACTTTGTGCTCGAGCCCGAGTGACCGTGCGAACCAACATCAGTCAGTTGATCGGCGGAGCAACCGAAGAAACCGTCATCGCTCGCGTGGGGCAGGGCATCGTACAGGCAATCGGCTCAACCGATTCGTACAAGCGAGTGCTCGAGAATCCCGACAGCATCAGCCGCATCGTGCTGGGGCAGGGCCTGGAAGGAAATACGGCGTACGAAATCGTATCGATCGACATCGCGGATATCGACGTGGGCGAAAACATCGGAGCTCGCCTGCAGGCCGACCAGGCCGAAGCCGACATGCAGGTCGCTCAGGCGAAGGCCGAACAACTGCGAGCGGACCAGACCGCGCGAGAGCAGGAAATGATCGCTCGCATTCAGGAAAACCGAGCCAAAGTCGTGCTGGCGGAAGCTCAGGTTCCCAAAGCTGTGGCAGAAGCGTTTGGCAGCGGAAAACTGGGACTGTTGGATTTCTACGAGCTGAAGAACGTGCAGGCCGATACAAATATGAGGCAGGCGATTGCCGGCAGCGGTTCCATCAGCAAAGACTAATAGCGGACCCAGCTTTGTTCCTGTCGCAAAAATTTGAGTCGGATCTGTCATGGAAATTCAAGCCATCTTCTTCCTGATCGTCGTCGTCTTCAGCGTGATCCAATCGATCATGAAGGCGGCCAAAGAGAAGGCTCAAAAGCAACAGCAGCTGATGAAGCCGGCGCCTGAACGTCGGCAGAAAGCTCAAAGTGAAATCGAAGCGTTTCTGGCTCAGGTCACCGGTGGCGGCGCTGTCGCCCAGGCAGTCGATCCGCAGGAAGAAGAAGATCGAAAACGGCGGCAACGCGATCAGGCAGAAGCACGCAAGCGGCGGCAGCTTAAAAAGAAACGCGAACAGCAGGCCGCCGAGCGTCGAGTGGCGAACGCTCGTTCGCAGGGCAATCAGCCGAAAAAGAAGAAACGTACCGGCGTCGCAGAGCATGTCGACCAGTACATGGGCAAACATATCAACACGCACCGGGATCGTGATACCGGCGAATATGTCGATGTGGCAATCGCCGACAGCGTCAACGCACACCTTGGCCGCCGCGACGCCGAAATGCCCGCATTAACGGTCACTCGGCACCAGAACACAGCGGCCGCCAACACTATTGCCGACCTGCTGCGTAGTCCGACGGGCATCCGCAACGCGATATTGGTTAACGAAATCCTATCGCGACCAAAGGCGTTGCGAGGCCCGGCAGAGTAGCGAATCGGACGCACGCCCGTTCGCCACCGAGTTCATCCTGACCGGTCTGGCCACAACAGATTTCCCCCCTGTGGCATTCGGCCTTTCACACGGTTACTCAGTGCGAGCCGTGATTTCCAACAGGTGGTAGCCGAACTGTGTTTTCACTGGACCATGCACGGTGTTCAACGCTTCGTTGAAGACAACCTGATCGAATTCCGGCACCATCTGTCCCTCACCAAACGTACCCAAATCGCCGCCTTTGGCTCCAGAAGGACACTGGCTGTGTTCTTTGGCAACATCAGCGAAGTCGGCCCCTTGTTCGATCTGCTGCTTCAGATCCTGACAGGTGGATTCTTCGGGAACGAGAATGTGGCGAGCGGCTGCGGTTGCCATGATGCGTAAGCTTTCTGTTTGTAACTAAGCGGTTCCGAGTGAAGTTCTAACGCTGGAAAGCTAACATTTCCGATCGTCACCTTCGACCGATCTTTCGACATCATTCCAAATTCTCACGAGGCCAGTGCCTCAGACGATCGAGCGGCCGCTCAGAAACTCGCCGTTCTCACTTAGAAAACTTGACTCAACGTGAACAAGTTTCGTTCCATCCGAAGTCCAACAATCCGAAATACACCATGCCACTCACTCGTGTCGCCACTCTGCTCTCAGACGCAAGGCCTGACGAAACCGTCACCGCCAAGGGCTGGGTTCGCACTCGCCGGGATTCCAAAAACGGCTTCAGCTTTATCGAACTCAACGACGGAAGCTGCATGAAAAATCTGCAGATCGTTGTCGACGCCGACGTGCCGGGCTATTCAGATTCCATCAAAAACGTGACCACCGGAGCCAGCATTGCTGTCGAAGGCACCGTGAAGGAATCGCCAGGCAAGGGCCAACGGATCGAACTGCACGCCACGTCACTGAACGTACTCGGCACGGCAGATCCGGCCACATTTCCGCTGCAGAAAAAGGGCCACAGCTTCGAGTTTCTCCGTGAGATCGCTCACCTTCGCCCTCGCAGCAACAGCTTCGGAGCCGTCGCGCGAGTACGAAACTGCATCAGTCGGTCGATCCACAACTTCTTCCAGACGCGCGGCTTTCTGTACCTGAACACGCCCATCATCACCACCAGCGACTGCGAAGGCGCGGGCGAGATGTTTCAGGTGACAACGCTGGATATGGCGAAGCTCGCACAGCGGCAAACGGAAATCGACTGGAAGCAGGACTTCTTCGGCAAACCCGCGTCGCTTACGGTCAGCGGACAACTGGAAGCAGAAACTTACGCGACTTCCGTCGGCGACTGCTACACATTTGGGCCAACCTTTCGAGCCGAAAACAGCAACACAACTCGGCACCTGGCGGAATTCTGGATGGTCGAACCGGAAATGCCGTTCTACGAATTGCCGGACAACATGGACCTGGCGGAAGCCTTCATCAAGACGATCATCAACGACGTGCTGGCGCAATGCCCCGAGGACATGGAATTCTTCAACCAGCGCATCGACAAGACTGTCCTGGAAACTCTGGAGAACATCCGCACAAACGAATTCGTCCGCCTGTCATACACCGAAGCCGTCGACTTGCTGAAAAGCTGCGGAAAGAAATTCGAGTACCCGGTCGAATGGGGAATCGATCTACAAAGTGAGCATGAACGATTCTTAACCGAAGAACACTTCAAGCAGCCGGTCATCCTGTTCGACTATCCTCGCACCATTAAGCCATTCTACATGCGTTGCAACGACGACGATAAAACCGTTCGAGCGATGGACGTGTTAGTGCCGCGCGTCGGCGAAATCATTGGCGGCAGCCAGCGTGAAGAACGCCTGGATGTGCTGTTGGCTCGCATTGAAGAATGCGGGATGAACCCGGACGACTACTGGTGGTATACGGATTTACGTCGCTACGGCACCGTCCCCCACAGCGGCTTCGGTTTGGGCCTCGAACGAGCCGTCCAACTCATCACCGGCATGACCAACATCCGCGACGTGATCCCGTTCCCTCGCACACCCGGCCACGCCGAATTCTGACGGTGTTGGCCGCAGTCGCCGTGGTCTCGGCAACGCTTCAGCGGCGCGCATTCACCACCCCTCCCGCAATTTATTGCGGGAGGGGTCGAACGAGCGAAGCAAGTTCGGGGGAGGGCCCCGCGCCTCACCGGGCTCTACTTCTTCAACTGCCACTGCTCATCAAAAAAGTCAGCAGCCACAACTTTCCCGGGCCAGACGTTCCCCGGCGGCGTGCGCAGATCAACGACGGCCCAGTCGGGCAGCATGGGAACCTGGCGAGCGTTGTTCAGGTACGCATAGTCGCGAAATGTGAAGCTGCTGTTGAAGACGACGTAGCGATTCTGATTGAGTGGATTGGGATAGATCAGGATCGGCGCGTGATGACCCGCGTCGTACGTTTTCTGCCCGACAACGATCTGCTTGTCCGTCCATTTTACGGGCAGCTTGTCGGCAACTTTCGCCATCACGCTGTTGGACGACGGATCACCCCACAGCACTAGATTCGCGGATTCGATAAGCTCATCGGTAACGTCAGTGTCGTCAACCACGCGAGCGTCACCACGAAAGTGACGCCGCCAATGTTCGATGGCTCGTTCCAGTTCCGCCTCTGCCCACTTGCCTGCGGCCTCGTTGGCCGCTTTGCCGGTGGGACGGACAAAGACAAATGAGTCCATGAAGGCGTCGTCGATCGGGCCTTGAAGGTTGTGGCGTTTGCGAAGGGAATCGTCCGGAGGTCCGGCGCACCACTTTCCATCGTCGCTTCGATGCACTTGCAAGCGGGCCGAACCGTCTGAGAACGGACCCTCTCCTAAAATACGTTCATTGGGTTTTCCATTGCCAACTTCCAGCCAAAGAGCAACGGGCAAAGGAAAGTCAGGATCCTCCTCTGGGTCGTCCGAAAACGTACCTGCGGGAAAATCGACAGTGAACGCTGAAATGTTGTCGACTGAGCAACGCATGTCGAACTTGGAAGAATCAGATTCGTCGAAGCGTGGCTGAAGGTGGATGCTGGCCGGCTTCCAGTGGTCATCAAGTGCGTCAACCGTCAACCAGTACATCCGGTTGTACTTCAGCGTGTGTGTCTGAAAACGCAGATTTCGTGGGAATGACGTGTGCTCGCGGTCGGCAAGTGTTGTCATTACTTTTTCGATTGTCCGTTTCGAAACGTCATCAATCTTGTGCCCCATTCCTGCACCAATAATATGCCGCAGACGAATGCCATGTTCCTTCAACGCCGCTTCCATCACGTCCGCTGCCTGCTTCTGAATATCGTTCTCACCGCTGTACGCAATCGTCGGGCAGTGAGCAAGATTGGCGGCGTACTTGTCGCAGTCGTACAGGTTCCAGAGCTGCTTTTCCCACGGTGTTGGGTTCAGAGTTTCCTTTTGGAAGAAGTCCAGAAACTGCGGCGTTTCAGAAAAACCAGCACCCGGATTGGCCGCGAACCAACGGTCCGGATAGTGAACCGCAAACTGCCAGCAGGCTGCTCCGCCCATCGAAAAACCTCGCACGCTGATGCGGTCCTCATCAATCCGATACCGTTTTTGCGCATCTTCCAATGCCTCCAGCACGTCGACTTCACCGGCGAATTTGAAGGCATTCGAATAGCGTCCGTATGGGTGCAGCATAATCGTGTGCTCCGGCGTGTACCGGCCGGGATTCTTCATACGGTCCCAAATGAAGTTAACTTCACTTAACGTTTCGCCTCGACCATGAAACCACAGGTCGCAGCGAGTTGGCACGCTGTGATTGAATGCATACGTTTTCGGCACGACCAAACCATACGGTTGGACCGTGTGGTCAATGCGACTGACGTAACCTCGCACGATCAGCCCGCTTTGATTCGGCCATTCCGGTTCTCCCGCCAATAGCTGATCGGCACGAGCACTTCCTTCGACCAGCAACGCATCCGCTTTGTCGATGTCCTTCGGGGAAAAGAATTCGTCATAATCCAGAGCGACTCGCACCGCCCGTTCGAAAATCATCACATCCGGCAGCAACGCCTTGGCGTTTGCGTCGCCCACCTTCTGCACCTGAGCGATCTTTCCCTGCAGCTCGCTCAGGCCGGCTCGCAGCGAGTTCGCTCGTTCTTCCGGAACCGGCACGCCGGCTTTGGGAATTCGCCGGACAACTTCCGGGTTGTTATCCCGCTCGCCATCGGCGAAGGCAGAACTGAAGCAAAGGAAGGGAACCAGCAGGAAGGCAATTCGGTTAGGCATGGTAGGTGGTTCTGAAGTAGACAGCGGAACGGATTCTTGGCTCGTCAGTATATGGAATCGCCGGTGATTTCGCTGCTACGCGCGAAAAAGACCGCTGGCTACGTGCTTATCGATACGAATCCGAGAAGACGAGCATCAGCGGTCATGAGTTTCATCGCCGGACACTTTAACGCTTCCGAACAGCGGCTCCCTGAGCGGTCTCAAGCCCCAGCTTGTCGACATCAATCTCATCCAGCGGCGATGGCGCAACCTTTTCAGGAACCGCCGGCACCGTCGCAGACGGCGCGCTTGGTGCCGGAGTACTCGGCACGGGAACAGAATCTGCAACCGGCACCTCTTCAGCTTCAGCCACCAACAAACCGATGTTGCAGCGTTTCAGAATCTGGACGTTGTTTAATTCGTCGCATTCCAGCAGTTCGTCAAAGCTGTCGACGGCGACGATTAGAGTATCAAACGGTGCTTGTTGATTGACCAGTCCCATCGCCATACACGTGACCGGCAACTGAATCCGGAGCTGCGATTCCTGCCCGGCTTCCAGACGCGGCACATGCACCGTGGCTGTCGGCGAATGCACGTGAATCTGCCCACGCACGCCGACCAGCGAAACCCGAAAATCACCAATCGGGATCTGGCTGTTGTTTCGAAGGCTGACCTGAAACACGGGCCCCTTCGTTTCGTCGCCATCGCACACCAAATGCACGCACAACAGTTCGAGGTCACCCGGCGTCAGTGGTACGGACAGATGAGCCATCTGAATCTGCGGCGTGCCGCTCAGGTGTCCTGCCTGCTGACGAACGCGGTTATGCAACAGCAGGTTGATCACATGGCCGCAATGCGACGACGGAATGCCCAGCACCTGACTGGTTCGAAGATGATCGGCGTTCACCGGCTGCAACACCTGTTGCTGAGCGATCGCCGTCCCAAGAGTTGAAACTATTGCTAAGCCCAGAGCGACAAGTCTGAGGGCTGGCTGTTGAGCAATCATGATTATGATCCTTTCTTATTGCTGATGTGAAGGTCAGCAAAATGAGCGAGCTGAAATTTCCACACAAAAAGAGCCCGGCTTCTCTAAGAAGCCGGGCTTCGAAAACAGGGCCGCTTGTCCGCATCTTTTTTAGTGACAGCCCCAGTAGTAGTGGTAGATCGGCGTAGCGACGCAGCGGTAAACCGGCGGGGCGTAGCAGATCGTGCGGTAGCTGTAGAGCGGACGGCAGTAGCTATAGCAGCGGTTGTAATAGCTGTGTCCATAACCGCAGCCCCAGCTTCGGTAGCCGCCGCGGTATCCAAACCGACGGAAGCAGGCTTCAATCGCATCGCTGCCGCTTTCTTCGCCCGCCTCGGCACTCAGTTGATCCACATCGATGTCCAGATCCACATCGACGATTTCCACGTCCGAATCTGTAATCGACGCGACATCAATGGTCAGTTCTTCATCAGCTTTTACAGACGAAGCCAGCATGGTCACAGGCACGAGTGCCAACATCAGGTTCTTCAACATTTCTACTTCTCCAGATCCGGCAGGGTTGAGTAAATCAGAAACAGCCAAAAGCCGGTTGCTGGCCGTTTCCATTCGTTTCTACTCACCTAAGCGACGAAGTCCGAAAAGTGTTACAAACCGAAACGCACAAAATCACGACAGGACCGTATCGCCCGCGTTTGTCGCACAAAGAATGGCGAACGGCAGGCGCAGGTCTGGTGATTCGCCACGACGTCTGCAGCCTCGTTGACGCGAAACCTCAGTGGCAGTAATCTCACGCACCAATTCACCATTCACCTGCAAGCGAATCACCATGCCTTCGCCAAATCCTGTCAACGTGTCGCTCATTCAGATGACCTGTAGCGACGACGCAAACACAAACCTTGACCGCACCATCCAACAGATTCGTGAAGTCGCTGCCGAAGGGGCTCAGGTCATTTGCCTGCAGGAAGTCTTCAATACGCAGTATCCGTGTCAATCAGAAGATCACGCCAACTTTGCACTGGCGGAAACGATCCCCGGCCCGACCACGGACGCCATTTGCAAAATTTCCAAGGAGCTTCAGGTTGTCGTCGTCGTCCCGTTGTTCGAAAAAAGAACGCATGGGCTGTACCACAACTCAGCCGTGGTTGTGGACGCCGACGGTTCGGTGGCCGGGCTGTATCGCAAGATGCACATTCCCGATGACCCGCTGTACTACGAAAAATTCTACTTCACGCCGGGTGATCTGGGCTTTCACGCCTTTCCGACAAAGTACGCGAAAGTTGGCGTGTGCATTTGCTGGGATCAGTGGTACCCGGAAGCAGCGCGGCTGACGGCCATGAAAGGCGCGGAGCTCTTGTTTTATCCGACCGCAATCGGCTGGATCCCCGGCGAGAAGGAAGAATTTGGCGAGAGTCAGTATTCCGCGTGGCAAACTATGATTCGCAGCCATGCGATCGCCAACGGACTGTTCGTGGGTGCTCCAAATCGAGTTGGAGTCGAAGGCGAAATCCAGTTTTGGGGCGGTTCATTCCTGGCCGATCCATATGGCAAAGTTCTGCAGCAGGCGTCTCATGATGTCGAGCAGAATCTGGTTTTGGAATGCGACCTCGGACTCATCGATACCGCTCGCACACATTGGCCGTTCTTCCGCGACCGCCGCATCGACGCGTTTGGCGACCTGCAGAAACGTTGGTGTGAAGATTAGCGGCCCACACCAGATGACTCACATCAACCTCATCAACTACCGTTGGCCTGCCGAATGGGAACCACACGAATCTACGTGGGTAGCATGGCCTGTCAGCGAACAGACATGGCCCGGCATCTTCGAAAAAATCCCGCCCGCGTTCGCGCAGTTTGTAGCGGAGATCGCTCGATTTGAACTGGTCAACATTCTGGCGGGCGGCGACGGCGTTGCAGAGAACGCCCGCGAACTGGTGGATGCTGCCTGCGACGCAGCGGCAGCAACCTTCGATGTTCGTTTCGTCGACATCCCCGTCAACGATTCATGGTGCCGAGACCACGGCCCGATCTTTCTGAATCGTCGAGCCGACGTAACCGACGGGCCGTCGCAGGTGATTGTCGACTGGGACTACAACGCCTGGGGCGGCAAGTATCCGCCGTGGGATCTGGATGCGAAAGTCGCTCGTAAAGTTGCCCACCGATTGGACGTCCCCACTGTCCGTCCAGGCGTGGTCCTCGAAGGCGGCGCTATCGAAGGCAACGGCGCGGGCAAGCTGATGACCACAGAAAGCTGCCTGCTGAATCCGAACCGCAATCCGAGCGTCAACCGCGATGCAATGGAAGCCTTGCTGCGAAAACACATGCAGGTCGATTCGATCATCTGGCTGCCCGGCCACGGCATCATCGGCGACGATACCGACGGCCACATTGATCAGGTGGCTCGCTTCGCCGACGAAAACACCGTGCTGCTGGCGGCACCATTCGACGACGATGCACCAGAAGCCGCCGACCTTCGAGCGAACCGGAACGCTCTTGAGTTGGCCGATATTGGCTGCAGAATCGTCGACTTAAAGATGCCGTCGCCAAAATTTCAGCAGGAACATCGTCTGCCCGCGTGCTACTGCAATTTCTATATCGCCAACGGGGCCATCATCGTGCCGACCTTCGACGATTCAGCAGACGACGAAGCGATGCAGGTGCTTCAAGCAGCGTTTCCGCAACACGAAATCGTTGGCGTCTCGGCAATCGACCTCGTCTGGGGCCTGGGTGCGTTCCACTGTATGACGCAACAGCAGCCAGCGTTCTCGTAGCCCTCCCTGATTTCGCTGGGAGCTTCCCCGAATACCGTTATGGCAAGCAGCGGTCTACGCGTATACAATGAAAACTCCGTATCTGCGAACGTGAACAGGATTGGCCGATGTCAACCATAACCGAACAAACGATGACCGCGGAAGAATTCTTCCAGTGGGTCCAATTGCCTGCCAATCGAGGGCGACGGTTTGAACTGGTCCATGGAGAGGTTGTCGAAATGCCGCCCGCTGGAAAGTACCACGGTTTCGTTTGCGGAAATGTTGCGCGCATCCTCGGCAACTTCGCAGCCGCCCAAAGCGTCGGCTATGTGTGCACGAATGACGCCGGTGTCATCGTAGGCCGAGATCCCGATTCCGTGCGCGGCCCTGATGTCACATATTACATCGACGACGAAACAGCGGACAACATGCAGCGGAAATACGCGCAGAGGCCGCCGGTGCTCGCTGTGGAAGTTGTATCGCCGACCGACCGCATCAACGACATCATGCTACGAGTGACTCAGTTGTTGGCTCAAGGAGTAGCAGCTGTCTGGGTGGTCGATCCGGAAGCGCGAGACATCAGCATCTGCCGCGCTGGCAAGGAACCTCAACTGGTGCAGGCCGACGAACACATCGCTGGCGGCACCGAACTCCCGGAGTTCCGCTGTGCGGTCGCAGAATTCTTCGCCACACCGGCGGGCACGTAGCTGATCACAGCAGTTCTCGCAAAACGTGCCCGTGTACGTCGGTCAGGCGGCGGTCAATCCCGTTGTGTTGGTACGTGAGCCGCGTGTGGTCCAGACCCAGCAGATGCAGAATGGTTGCGTTCAAATCGTGAATCGATGAAACATCCTGCACGGCCTTGAAGCCCAGCTCATCGGTTACGCCGTAACTAACGCCCGGCTTGATACCCGCTCCGCCAAGCCACGCGGTGAAGCCCTGAGGATTATGGTCGCGACCTTTCGCCCCCTTTTGAAACATGGGCATGCGGCCAAATTCCGTGCACCAAACCACCAACGTGTCTTCCAGCAGGCCGCGCTGCTTCATGTCGTTGAACAAAGCGGCTGCTGGCTGGTCGAGAATCTCACCGTGAATATCGTATTGGTTTCGCAGGTCGGAATGCCCGTCCCAGTTCAGTCGCCCGGCACTCGCGTACGCACCGTTAAACAACTGCACAAAGCGGACGCCGTTTTCGATCAGTCGCCGAGCCAGAATGGCATTCTTCGCGAAGGCCGCTTTGGTTTCGTTGGGCGAATCTGCTCCGTACATTTTTAGTGTGTGAGCGGACTCGGTCGAAAGATCAGCGATGCCAGGCACCGACAACTGCATTCGAGCCGCCAGTTCGTAGCTGGCGATCCGCGCAGCCAGATCGGTATCGTCCGGGTTGCGAGCCAGATGCTGTTCGTTCAACATTGCAAGCAGTGATCGAGCGGCGTTGTCCTTGTCTTTCCCGATCGACGCAGGCGGCGCGAGATTACGAATGGGCTGACTGCTGTTAAACGGCGTTCCCTGAAAGACGGCGGGCAAAAATCCGGGCGCCCAGTTGTTGACGCTGGCCTGAGGCACACCACGTGGATCCGGGATTGCGACAAAGGCTGGCAGATCCTGATTCTCGGTCCCCAGCGCGTACGTCACCCACGCTCCGATGCTGGGGAAGCCATCGAGCACGAAACCGGTGGAGAGAAAGTTTTCCGCCGGGCCATGCGTGTTCGACTTGTTTGTGAGGGTATGCACAAAGGAAATGTCGTCGACGATCCCGCCCAGATGAGGCAGCATGTCTGACACCATCTTGCCGCATTCGCCGCGTGGACGGAACCGGTACTGCGGCCGAGCCAGATTTCCGGACGGCCCCTGAAACGTGACAGCAGGCCCGCCCTTCATCGGTTGCCCGTCACGTTTGATCAGCTCTGGCTTGTAGTCATACGTTTCAAGCTGGCTGCACGCTCCGGCACAGAAAATCACCAGCACGTTTTTCGCTTTCGCCTCGTGATGGCCCATTCGTCGCGCGTGAGGCATCGACGCGTCGAAGTTCACAGAATCGCCCAGCACGTTCTGTTGCTTCAGCAGACTGGCCAGCGCAACACCGGCGAGCCCCGACACGGTCTGGCCGAACAAGTCGCGCCGCAGCATTTGCTGTCCGTTATTGGAAAGAGGTGTGGTCATAGGCTCTACGGTATGAATAAGAATTCACTGCTGTTGAAGAGGGCTCGACACAGTGGTGACAGACCATGCTTCGCGACGGAACTCGCCGCTGCCTGAGCTTCAATGTCTGCGGGGGCTCGGCCAATAGCCAAACGGAATGCAAGTGCCACCTGAGCGTTAACGTCATCGCCTGCTTCGGCCTTCAGCCGTCGAGCAAACGCATCGGCTTGGCCAATCACAAACGAACTATTAAACAGGTTCAGCGCCTGAATGGCGGTGGTTGATCGACTTCGGACCGGCGTCGGCAGGCCAGCGTCGGGGCAATCGAACGCTCCAAAGATGGGTACTCGCTCCATGCGAATCTTGTGAGCATAAATCATGCGACGCTTTTGTTCGGGCGTAAATTCTTCGACGGGCGGAAAGCCGCTTAGTCCGCCGCGACTTTTGAAAAAGTTGAAGCCCGGCCCACCCGCCTTCAAATTCAACTGGCCACTGATCTGCAGCATGCAGTCGCGAATTGCTTCGGCTTCCATGCGTCGGCTGGGATAGTGCCAGAGCAACCGGTTATTGCCGTCGACTGTTCGCCCTGAGGTGCCGGCCGCCGGAACGGCGGATTGCTGGTAAGTTCCTGACGACATGATCAGCCGATGCATGTGCTTGACGGACCAGCCGTTGCTGACGAATTCGTTCGCAAGCCAATCCAGCAATTCAGGATGACTGGGCGCTGCTCCGTTCAGTCCGAAGTCGCTGGGTGTTTCGACTAAGCCGGTTCCAAAATGGTACAACCAGATCCGGTTCACCATGACTCGCGCGGTGAGCGGGTTGTTCTTTTCTGTCAGCCACTTCGCCAGCACGGTGCGGCGCTCGCGGTCGCCGGAATCTGGTGGCAGTCTTGTGGCACCAATCGACGTGGGAACATACGGTGAAATTTCATCAAGCTTTTGTTCCGGGTTGCCCCGGTTAAGTACGAACGTGGTATCCGGTTCGCGAAACCTGCCTGCAAAGACCAGTTGAGGCTTTTGCAGTTCGGTTTGCCGCTGCTCAAGTTTCTTCAACTCCGTCGCGAGCGCAGCGACATCTGAGCCGCCGAGTGTCGTCGCGTTTCGAACCAGGGCCACCACATCGTCGTGAGGTGTCCCCAACGGCAGGCGGTCATCAGACGAAGCCAGCAGCGTCCAGCTCTTACCGTCAAGCGATGATTCGATCTGGTATCGTACGGGAAGACGGTCTTTAAATTTGCCTTCGCGATCTCGGCCCCATGCGACGCGATCGATCATGGTGGCCTCAGGAAATTCCAACTGAACCCAGCCCTGGCCCTTTTCGTTGGAAATCCAACTGCGGCCATTGCCGTACTTACCGTCGTTGACGTGCTTTAACTGATGCCTGCCGGAGTTCGAATAGTCGCCCGACGACGTTGCGATCGCCCCGTGACTGGCAAGTGCGATGTTCGTCGCATCCGGCCCTGCGGTAAGGACTTCCAATTCATCGATGCATGGCTCATGCCTGTTTTGGTCGATCGTTTCGAACGACGTGAAGCGCACAAACTTCGCGTGCGTTGGTGCAAATCGCTCGATGTTCGTCGCCGCGTCGACTGGCGATCGAAACTGAGGAAGGTCGCTTTGCTGCTCAGTTTCCTGCAGCACGATTACGTCAGCCGTGATGCCGGTTCCGGTATCGCCACCGCGCAGAATCAGGCGAGTTGACTTGTTGAAGTCATGAACGCCGACATCGAGCAAACCACTCCACAGCGGCTTCTGTACTGTTTTGCCTTTTGACACGCCCGCGAAATAGTATTGATCCGCGCGAGCGATCTCTTTTTGATCGTCGATCGTTGCCAGGTCACCGTCCAAGTCCAGCACATAGCGAGCGTCTCGCGTGTGGACACCGCTGCCATGCACGCCCCACGAAATCCACAGCCGAAAACGACCTTCGGCTGCTGGGTCCCACGTGAACACATCTTCGCCCGGCTTGTTGTCCCACCATGTGTACCGGCCTTTACTAAGATTGCCATATCGCGAACCATCACCGATGTCGTCGCGGTAACCTCGCCCTGATCCTGCCGGATTTTTGCCGTGTCCGTTCTTCGGTTTCAGCGATGTCACGCGGTCTGCATTCTCGTCGTCAATGATGATCGCGCGCCCTGTACTTGCCAGAGGTCGGAAGGCTTGCAGCTTGCTTCGAATCTCATCAATGCGCGGTTGCAGCTTGCTGGCTTGAAGACGTCGCTCTTCCACTTCGCTACCGGAAATTTGCCGATCGCCATAATCCACGCCGGCAAAGAACGCCTGAAACGCGTAGTAATCTTTCTGTGGGATCGGGTCGAATTTGTGGTCGTGGCAGCGAGCACAGCCAACGGTCAAACCCAAAAATGTCGCGGTCGTGCCTATGATAATTTCATCGAGTTCGTCCTGCCGAGCCAGCCGTTTAGATTCTTCGTCCTTGCCGATTTGCCCCGGCAACAACGCCGCAGCAGCCACCATAAATCCCGTGGCCGCGTCAGCATCAGCCGTGTCGCCAGCGAGTTGTTCAAACACAAACTGATCGTAGGGCTTGTCGAGGTTGAAGGCATCAATCACATAGTCTCGATACGGCCATGCGTTTGGCCGCGGCGTATTAACTTCAAAACCATGAGTGTCCGCATAACGAACCACGTCCAGCCAATGCTGAGCCCACCGCTCACCGTAACGCGGGCTTTCAAGCAATTCGTCAACGAGTAGATCTGTCGTTCCGCCGTCAGCAAAATGTTGCTTCCATTTCTGAAGCTGCTGTGGAGTTGGCAGTAACCCGTGCAGATCCAGAAACATACGACGCACAAGCGCTGTTGAATCCGCAAGCGGCGCGCGTTGAAGTCCGGCCGCGTTGAGTTTGCGATCAATGAATGCATCAATCGGGTGGCCATCGCCGGGCGGTGAAACCTGTTGAACCGGTTGAAAAGCCCAATGCGTGGCCGGATTGGCCTGAGGCTTTTCGTCCAGTGGCGCGGAAGCACCTTCGGCCAACCATCGCTTAACCAGCGTAATTTGTTCGGGCGACAGCGGTTCGCCTTCCGGTGGCATGCGGAGGTCTTCGTCGTGACTTGAGATGCGGTCCAGCAAATGGCTGCCGGAAGCATCCTCGAGGTCAATCGCCGGGCCGGAATCGCCACCGGCTCGCATCAGCTTGACGGTGTCCAGTCGCAGGCCAGCTTCCTGCTTCAACGCCCCGTGACACGCATAGCACTTCGCCTTCAGAATCGGCTTAATGTCGCGCGTGTAGTTAATATCCGCCGCCGCAGTTGCGGTGATGGCGAACAATGCAAGAAATGTGAGGGGGGCGAGATATCGAGGCGGGAGTCTCATCCTGCAAATGATACAAACACGACCGTCCGAAGGCACGTGTAAAGTGCGAACTGGCTTCAACCGGTCGCCAGCAAAGCCGCCATTGCTGGAGACGACTTCACGGCCTGCGTGGCGTGATGCAAGCGAGACTTGACGGTGCCCAGCGGCAGATCGAGGGCAGTCGCGATTTCGGGCTGGGTCATGTCGTCGACAAAACGCATCAGCAGAATCTCACGATGCGCTTCAGACAGCGAATTCAGCAGTTGTCCGAATTCATCACGAGCCAGCGAATCCTGCGAGGGCGACTCCGGAAATGCGTCGAAGTCTTCACCGCTGCTGGTCGCTCGTTGACGCTTTTGGCGAGCGGCAATCGACAAGTTGCGGACGGCCGGATACAGGAACGTGGTCATCTGAGCTGTCAGTTCGAAGCCCGGGAACTTCCGCACCAGGTACGCGAACGTTTCCTGAAGCACATCCAACGCGTCGTCGTGGTGATTGGTGAATCGAAAGGCCAATCCGACGACCCAGTCTTTGTAACGATGGTACAGAACGGCGAACGCGTGCTGGTCGCCGGCATTGATTGCCGCCACCAGTTGCTGATCAGTCTGATTGTTTGGCTCGCCCGTCATTCACGCGCCTTAAGTGTCGCCACCGGTCGGGCACGACAATTGTAGTTTGCGAAACTTTTCGTTTTGTTTGAACCGAGCGACGCCCCCGATCGCTTCACCGGTGGAACAACAATCCGACCACCGTTCAATACGGGAGCGCACCATGACGAGTAATCGTTCAATACTTCTGGGCACTTTTCTGTTTTCCGTGCTGATTGGCTGCAGTCAGAACGGCTCGGTCCCGCAGGCGATGTCGGGGTCGGGGTCGAGTGAAATGTTTGCACTGGCTGACGAATCCCAGAGAGAAGCGCCACAGGCTGAAGAAAAAGCGGCGGTTTCAGATCCGGTTGCTCGGATGATTATCCGAAATGGTGAACTGGCATGGAAGACGGCCGATCGCACCGCCACAGGCACGCGAATTCGAGCCGCCGCTCAGCGATCAGGCGGCTACTTGTCCGGCGAACATGAAACTCGTAGCGAACACAGAATTGACAACTATCTGACCGTGCGGGTGCCGGCAGATCGATTCGAACCACTACTGGCTGACGTCAGCGATGGCGTCGATCATTTTGACACGCGCCAGATTTCCGCAACCGATGTGACCGACCAGTTCGTCGATCTCGATGCGCGGCTGCGTGTAAAAAAAGACACAGAAACGCGTTACCGTGAATTGCTGAGTGAAGCTCGCAACGTGGACGAAGTGTTGAAAGTGGAACGAGAACTCAGCAAATTGCGCGGCGACATTGAGGCGATGGAAGGCAAGTGGAACCTGCTTAAGAATCAAGCAGCCATGAGCACGCTGACCATTCGCTATTACGAAATCACCAGCGTATCGAACCACTTTACCGATCGTTTTGCTGACAGTTTGCGGCTCGGCTGGTTAGGTATCGTGGAGTTCGTGATTGCGATCGCGGTCATGTGGCCCATGCTGGTGATCGGTTTATGTGTGGCTTTGGTTGTGCGGCGAATAATAAGCGCCTCAACCGCGCGGAGCGCTGTCCAAACCGAGTCAGGAGTTGCTTAAGTGACGTCGGTTGAGGGACGGCTGTTCCGTCCTGTGACGGATTTCTGGCGAATACACCACAAAGATTGAACCAATGGGTGAGGCTGCTCGCTGAAGTTATTGGAGGACCGAAACAATGTCGGACACAAACATGTCTCAAACGCCCGAAGATCAATTACCACAGGAAGTTGTGGCGGAACTGCGCAAGCGGCTGAAGTCGCCGGTGACAGTGCCGAGCAACATTGACGAAGCCATATTGGCGGACGCTCGTGCGGTGTTGATGTCGTCAAGCACACTGGATCGTCGTCGATTCGGTTGGCGCAGATGGACGCTGGGAATTGTGTCGGTCGGCAGCCTTGCGGCGGCCCTGGTGATCGCAATATTGCCTCAGAACCCAATGGGTGAAGGCCCGGCAATCGCGACGCGGGATGCAGCTAAATCTGTGTCAGATCAGGTAACGTCGTCGTCCGCGATTGAAAGGACCGGCCTGAAAGAAGACTTCGACCAGAACGGCAGCGTCAACATTCTGGATGCCCTGGCACTGGCTCGTCGGATCAGCGATGCCAATGATCACTCAGCGGATCAGTTGTCGGCCGGCGACCTAAACAGCGATGGAGTGGTAGATCGATCTGATGTCGATCTGATCGCGATGACGGCCGTGATGCTGTGATCGACGGAACTGTGACGATTCTCGCCACGAGCGGCAGAACTCAAAAAAAACGAAAGGCGACGAACGATGAACGTTGCAATCAATAATTCGGAATACTGTGGCCGCCGCTGGCAGCTACCGCTGGCATGGCTGGTGTTGATCGTCTTCGATCTTTGCCTGGTCGCGCTGGTGTGTGCCCAAGACGGCAAGAGATCAGCAGAGCCAAACGAGACTTCGGTGCCTGTTGAAATCGTACAGATCGAAGGCGTGAACGAAGCCAAACCGGACGGCGTTCGCTTTGAAGCGATCGATGTGTTCGTCGACAGCGGCGAAGAACGACTGGCGGCCTATCAGTTCGAGCTGGCCAGCAAAACGGATGGTGTCCAGATCGTTGGTATCGAAGGCGGCGAACACGCGGCCTTCAAAGAGCCCCCTTATTACGATCCGAAAGCCATGAACAACAATCGCGTGATTATTGCAGCGTTCAACGCCGGAGAAAATCTGCCGGCGGGTCGCAGCCGAGTCGCTCGGATTCATGTGCAGTTGCGTGGCCCAGGCGTTAAGGAATACGAAACGAAACTTAGCGTCTCAGCCACATCGGACGGAGAACAGATTCCGGCGAAAGTGGCTATTGCAAAAGCGAAGGCATAAGCGGGTCGCTCATTGCCCCAAATAATGCAGATAAACAACTCACCTTTTCGAAAGGTCGACAGAATGTACCGCACAGTGATAAATGTTCGATGGGCTGCCGCAGCATTGACAATTTCAGGCCTACTGCTGGCTGTCGGCTGCAGTGAAACGCAGGACCAGACAACCGGCGACGTTGGAGCGACTCAGCATGCCAACGACAACGAAAGGTTAGCCCAGGAAAGCTACCCAGAGCTTGCCGGTGGGACTAGCGTCGTATTTACAGACGATAGTGCTGAGGCAGCGAAAGAAGCGCCGCCGATCAACTCACAACACTCGCCGTTCTCCGTTACAGAGGATGCGCCCGCCGAGGCCGCTGAATCGATCATGCCGGAAGCGGAAGGTCTGGGCGTGGGTGGAGGCGGGTTCGGCAGAGGAATGTCGGCACCCAAAACAGAGCCACAGGCACCAACTCCGGGAGCAGCCGACGAGTACAAGCTGAAACTCGCCGACTCAGAACCGGCCAGCCCAACACTCAGGTCACGCGCGGCCACGCCAAAGTCAGAAGACGGGTTAAACGCCGCTGACGGTGAACGTGGTGGCGTCACTTCAAAAGGCGGCCGAGGCATTATTAGTCGTGGAAAAAAACTTTACTTCGAAAGTAGGCTGAGCGAAAGCAAAGAGCGAGTCCTCAACTTAAGCCTGCAACCCGGCGAAGAACTCTGGGTCATTGCTAAAGCCACAGCTGCTCGGACTGCGACTCCGGATTCGGAAACGCCTGGTTGCGGAGCGTTGATGGCCACTCTGCCGAACGAACCGAAGGAGGTGCCCGTGCCGTTGAAGCACACAGCGGTCGAAGGCAGCATTGACGGCTATATCGCAACGGTCAACGTCACTCAGCAGTTCCACAACCCGTACGATTCCAAAATCGAAGCCGTCTACGTCTTCCCGCTGCCAAACAATGCAGCCGTTAACGAATTCGTCATGACCGTCGGCGACCGCAAGATCCGCGGGATCATTCGCGAACGAGAACAGGCTGAGAAGATCTACGCGGCCGCAAAATCGCAGGGACACGTCGCGTCACTGATGACTCAGGAACGCCCGAACATCTTCACTCAGAAAGTCGCCAACATCGAACCGGGCAAACAAATCGACATCAACATACGCTACTTCAACACGCTGCAATACGACGATGGTGCCTACGAATTCGTGTTTCCAATGGTCGTTGGACCTCGCTTTAACCCGCCCGCTACGACCGATGGCGTGGGCGCTGTGGCCCGAAATACTCATGGCAGCAGCGGCCAGAAAACGGAAGTCCAATATCTGGCTCCCAACGAACGCAGCGGCCACGACATTTCTCTTTCGCTGAATATCAGCGCGGGGGTCGACATCGAGGGCGTTCAGTGCGTAAACCATCAGATCGACGTGAAAGACATTTGTGAATCGCAGCGTAAGGTGGTGCTGGCAAATCGCGACTCGCTGCCAAACAAAGACTTCGTGCTGCGTTACAAAGTGGCGGGAGATCAAATCAAAACAGCGATGCTGACTCACGAAGACGACCACGGCAAGTACTTCACCATGATGCTGTACCCGCCGAAGGATCTTTCTCACGTGCAGCGCAGCCCAATGGAGATGGTCTTCGTGCTGGACTGCTCGGGCAGCATGCGTGGCAAACCAATGGCTCAGGCAAAGGCCGCGATTAGTCATGCGTTGAAGTCACTGACACCTCGCGACACATTTCAGATCATTCAGTTTTCCAATAACGCCTCACAGCTTGGTGCCGAACCGGTTTTGGCGACACGGGAAAACATCGAGGCCGGCCTGAAGTACCTGTCCACGTTAAGCGGCAATGGGGGAACACACATGATCGAAGGCATCAAAGCCGCACTCGATTTCCCTCACGACGAAGGTCGCTTTCGCCTCGTATCGTTCATGACTGACGGTTACATCGGCAACGAACAGCAGATTTTGGGGACGCTGCACGACAAGCTGGGTGCCTCGCGAATCTTCAGCTTCGGCGTCGGTCAGTCACCGAATCGTTTTCTCATGAATCGAATGGCGGGCCTGGGGCGCGGGGCCGTCGCTTACTTGAGTCTTAACGACGACGCAGTGGCGATCATGGACCGATTTAACCAGCGGATCAGCCACCCGGCGATGACGGATCTGGCGATTGACTGGGGCAAAATGGAAGTGACCGACGTCTACCCGCAGCGTCTGCCGGACCTGATCGTCGGTCGCCCGGTTGTGCTCACGGGTCGATTTGAAGGCAATCCGGACACGGTCCGCATGAACGGCCGAGTCGACATGGAACCGGCGTCGTTTGCTGTTGCTCTGAACGAGGATGACGCTCAGGCCGAACACAAAGGCATCGCGGCCGTGTGGGCTCGACTAAAGATTAAAGACCTGATGAATCACCAGATTGTCGCGCCGGAATTGGCGGGCGAAATTCGCGAAACCGTGACCAAAACCGCGCTGGCGTACAACCTGATGAGTTCCTTCACCGCGTTTGTGGCTGTGGATTCAATGACCAAGACAGAAGGCGACTTTGGAACGACCGTTGCCGTTCCCGTGCCGGTTCCGGAAGGAGTGAAGTACGAAACAACAGTCGGCGGCAATTGAACCTACGGTGTGCCGATGCAGTATAGGTATTCCTGCCGATCGGGACCGTTGCCCGTCGCGACTCTCGCGAAAATGCGATCTCCACACGCAACCAATGACGCAAACGCTTCTGTGCCAAGTTGGTTCTTCGCGACTTGCTTGTATGCGTCAGCGCTGGCTTCGAAGACCCATGTTGTGCCGGCTTCGTTGGTGGCGTAGATCAGGTCACCCACCAGCAACGGCGACGCGCTGAAGGCTCCTTGTAATCGCTGTTTCCACTTCACCTTGCCGGTCTTTGCATCACGGCACAGCGCGATGCCGTCATCGTTGACAGCGAATAGATGGTCGTTGGCAATCAGCATTGATTGCTCATAACACTTGACCTTGTCATCCCACACCTTGCGGCCGGTTGTCGCATCGACGCAAACCGTTTGTCGCGACGGATAACCACCGCTGGCGTACACAAGGTTATCGTGCCAGACTGCAGTGCCACAGGTCGCTTCAGCTGTGCCAGCGCAACTCCACAATTCCTTACCGGTCAATGGAGCGTAGCTGGCAACCCGGTCGTCGCCGCTGATCAACAGCTGCGGCTCGTCGGCAATGTTTGCCAGCACCACTGGCGAATAGGTGTTTACGTTGTTGCGAGCCTTCCGCCAGACAACATCGCCAGTGTCTCGATGCACGGCCGCGATGAATCCACCGCCTTGATTATCGGCGGCGTAAATGGCGAGTGATTCGAACAGACAGGGCGAAGGAGCGTAGCCGAACCTTGACCCAAAGTAGCCCAGGTTCTGTTGCCAGCGAATGGTGCCGTCAAGCGTCAGACTGGTGGCGGTGATGTGTTCTGAATTCAAAAAGCCAACGTAGATGGATTGACCGTCGCACGCCACAGTGCAGTTGGCATGAGTACTCTTCGGATGCATTTGCCCGCGACCGGGCAGGCCACCGGTATGGATTATCGTTTTCCAAAGTTCCGTGCCGCGTTCGCGGTCGAAGCAGACCACGAATTGCGTCGCAGCCTCTTCATCGGCGGAACATAGGAAGATTTGATTTCCAACAATCGTGGGCGAACCGTGTCCCCGACCAGGCACCTGCGTTTTCCAGTCAACGTTTTCGGAATCACTCCAGCTTGTGGGAACGCTGGTCACTGACGCAACGTTCTGACCACTCGGTCCTCGCCACCACGGCCAGTCGTCATCGCTGATTTCGATCGGAGTCGCTTCGGCAATTTGGTCCGGATCAACTGTCACTTCCTGGACTGGTTTGGCCGCCGGCCCGCAGCCGGAAACGATCAGAAAGGTGCCCGAGAAAACAAAGCAGGCGCGGCGAAAAACGCTGTCCATAGCGAAGGTCTCATCGAAAAAGCAAAGCAGCAAAACGACGCGGTCAGGTGATCGCTGACAGGAAGGTCAATCACTTGGGCTAATCCAGCACCTGGGCTAATCCAGCCCGTTGAGGAAATCTCGCAGATCGTCCTCCAGATTTTCGTCGGATGACGATTGCCTGTCGGCCGCCGGCAGTTCCGGCGAAACGTCGTCCTCGTCAACCAGCAGCTCATCGTCGGCGACGTGTAGAAAATCCTGGTTCATGCCGGCAGCGTCATCACCTTCGATGTTGACGGTCTCGTCTTCGGCATCGACTTCCTGGACTTCATCGGCTGACAGCAGTTCAAAGCCATCATCCGCTAACTCAGCATCTACACGACCACCGATACCGCCGTTCGCAGAACTGGCGATCGTGTCCGGTTCGCGACTCGTGTGTTTTGGTTCAACGGGCGGCACGTCCCGATCATCAATTATCGAGACAACGGAATCACTTCCATCGTCGAACTGGTTGTCGCCGTCGGCTGAATCTGTAGCGAGATAGTCTGTCGTTGGATCGTCCTCATCCGCCGCATGGCCACCGGACTCGATGGCAAAGTTCATCGAGCTCGGATCATTTGCCCCGGTACCACCCGCCGCAGCCGCTGCCACTTCGTTGTCTGGCGGGGTACCACCGTCAGTCTGCGCGGATTCGGATTCGATCCGAGCATCGTTGACGCCAACTTCGAGGACCTCCGGAGCCAATACTTCGGAAAGCACCCGAATGGTGAACTGAACCGGCCCTATCGCGAGGCTTGCGCCGTCTTCCAGCGTATAACGTTTGCTGGATGTAAGACGCTGGCCGTTCAGATATGTGCCGTTGCTGCTTTCCAAATCTGTGACTGTGGCTGAGTCTTCGCTAATTCTTAGAAAGCAGTGCCGACGGCTGACCTGCGGGGCAGAAAGGCGCAAATTGCAGTCAGCACCTCGGCCAATCACAATGTCATGACGCACAGTCACCTTCTTGATGTTGGATGGCTGATCCTGCAACTCCAACACAACTTTCATAGGTGACTTCCTCAAGACAGAAGGGACAGCTTTCGAACGGCCTTAGGCCATTCACTGTGCCGTGATGTGGGAGCGAGACGGGTGAGCCAGGGTGCGATCACACAGGGACAACCTTGCATGGTGGTCGTTTCGTGATCTAACCGACACCAACAAATTGCCAAAACGGGCACAGACCTGCAACCCGGATGTTGGAAAAACGGGGCTTTTTGGGGGATTCCGCAACTTATAGACGTCACTGGACGCACAGTTTGCCACCCGCTGCCGTAGAGTTTGCCCGCAGCGACGCTGGCGGAGTCCTGCTGCTACAATGCGGAAACCGGACGCGCCATTCGTGCGGCTGCTGATTACGCGAAGCAAGAAACCAGTATGACGGTCGATTGGGAATCATTCACTGACAAGACGATTGAAGTTGCAGAAGTACGACTTCTGGGGCTCGTCGATGCGCCGTCTGTATTCGCCCTGCAGAAACTGATGGCTCATGAAGTGAGGCAGCAGGCTCAGGTGAGTGCTTCGATTCTGATCTGCGAACACCCACCAACGCTGACCGTGGGAACAGAAGGTAACCTGCTGGACCTGCCCGCCGATCCACGGGAACTGGAATCGCGGTCGCTTCAGGTTCACCGCGTTGGACGCGATGGCGGAACGTACCTGCATGTGCCGGGTCAGCTGGCGGCTTACGTCGTCGTGTCGCTCGACGAGTGCGTTTTCGGTGAAAATGAGTTTCGCTGGCGGCTTCAGGATGCCGTCATCCAAACCTGCAAGGATTCCCAAGTGATCGCTCATCGTCGTGAAGGCGACAGCGGCGCGGTCTGGGGCCGACATGGTTTGGTCAGTGAGATCGGCATTTCGATGGACCGCGGCGTGACTGGCTTCGGCGTTTATTTGAATGTGAGCTGCCCGCTGGAAGATCTGCGCCAGTTTGGCCGCGGACTGAAGGGAGACAGGATATCATCCTTGAGTGCCGAACGCGTGCGACCGTCGATTATGCCTCAGGTCCGCTCTTCCCTGATTCAACACCTGTGTGAACAGGTCGGCTATCCCGAGTACCATATTCACACAGGCCATCCTTTCCTAAAACGCGTCCAGCGAGCGGGCGGCATGCCAGCCGAATAGATTTCTGCGACAACTTCCTCAACAACGTCACTCAATAATCATTGCACCAATGACCAGTTTACCCATCATTGAAGCTCCTTCTGAGCCACCGAAACGACGACTTCCCAAGTGGTTAAAGCGACCGCTGCCGCAGCCCGGCATGGCGTACACGGACGACGTGATCTCCGACCTGCGCCTCGAAACCGTATGCGAAAGCGCGAAGTGTCCGAATCGTTCGGAATGCTGGAGTCAGCAGACGGCGACGTTCATGATTGGCGGCAACGTCTGCACGCGACCGTGCGGTTTCTGTTCGGTGCCGAAGGGCAAGACAACGGCCCTGGAAATCGACGAACCCGAACGAGTCGCCGAAGCGGCCGAACGTCTGGGTTTGAAGTACGTCGTGATCACATCCGTCACGCGAGACGACCTGCCCGATGGTGGTGCCGAACACTGGTACGACACCGTCCTCGCAGTGCGCAACCGCACCGGCGCGGATGTGGAAGTGCTGACGCCGGACTTCATGGGCAATCGAGCGGCCATCAGCCGCGTCATCGAAGCTCGCCCCGACGTCTTCAACCACAACACAGAAACCGTACCTCGGCTGTATCACAAGGTGCGAAGAAACGCCGAATACCAGCGGACTCTTGATCTTCTAAAGCAGGTCAAGGACGAAGCGCCCGACATGCCCACCAAAAGCGGCTTGATGCTGGGGTTGGGGGAAACTCGCGAAGAATTAATGGACGTCTGTGCCGACCTGCGAGCCGTCGGTTGCGACATGATCACGCTGGGTCAGTACCTGCAGCCATCGCCCGATCACCTGCCCGTTGATCGCTATGTGCCGCCTGAAGAATTCGACGAAATCGGAGAACTCTGTCGCAAACTCGGGTTCCGCATGGTCGCCAGCGGGCCTTTCGTCCGCAGCAGTTACCATGCTGGCGAAATGACGGACCACATGGATTCCGGAACTCAGCCCGTGATGATGAATGAGGGCATGGCCCTCAACCCGGTGCCAGGGAAAGTCTTTTGACGAATAACGTCGCGCCGCCCACACACTCCCGCTGGTCACTTTCCTGACACCTGGCGGGGCGAGGCGGCATTCGCCCTGCCGCAATCACGCTGCTTAACATCGACGCCGAAACAGCAAACTAAGATGAGAATCCTGGCAGTTGATACGTCCGGCTTCGAAGGCTCCGTCGCGCTGTCTGACGACCGCACCGTGGTCGCTGAACGTCAGCTCAGCGCAGAAGGTCGTCGGCATGCTCAGACACTGGTCTCTGAAGTCGACGCCTTGCTGAAGGAACAGTCGTTGCGGCCATCTGACATCGATGCGGTCGCCGTCAGCATCGGCCCCGGCAGCTTCACCGGCTTGCGAGTCGGCGTGGTGTTCGCAAAGACGTTTGCCTGGGCCAACGGTGCACAGCTTGTCGCAGTCGACACGCTGCAGGCGGTTGCTCAACAGATCGGCGAGGAACATGAAACCGTCACCGTCATCAGCGACGCTCAACGCCGTGAAGTTTTCCTCAACGAATATCAGTGGGATGCAGCCACCAACGCACGCACACCTGTTGGTGAAATCCGTATCTGCACAGTCGATTCATTGCTGTCCGCAGTGGAAGACCACGAACCCAGCGCAACCGAACTTTTCTCCGGCCCCGGTCTCACGAAGTTTGGCGAGGAGCTTGCCGGTCGATATTCACTGGCCGAAGAGTCGCTTTGGATCCCACGAGCCGCTTCGGTAGCCCAAATCGGCAGCCTCATGCTGAACGACAACAAGATCGCCGACGCGTACACGCTGGAACCCTTGTACATCCGCCGCAGCTACGCCGAAGAAAAAGCTGCAAAAACGTCGTAGCTGTCACACGGCTGCTCGCGACACTGCCGGACCACGGCGCTGCAATGCGTCGTCAATTCGCTGCTTCGTTGTGGTATTCAGTTCCAACGACATTGCCTCTGCCGTTTCGCGGATCTGCCAGTCTCGCTTTGCTCCGCACAATGCTGACGTGATTCCCGGACGACTGATCGTCCATGCCACGACCAGTTGAGCGACCGTACAGTCGACGTCTTCGGCGATCAGACGCAGGTCATCAAGAAAGTCTTGATTCTTCTGCCACTCTTCGCCCTGAAACATCGGGTACTTGGCTCGGCCGTCTTTCGGATCAAACTTGTGATCGCGAGGCAGTTTCCCCGCCAGCAGCCCCTTCATTAGCGGCCAATAGATGCACAGTGAGACCTGGTTTTCGCCGCACCACGGAGCGATATCCAGTTCGATTTCCTGCTGCAGCATGTTGAAGTGCGGCTGCACTGCCGTTAGCGGACAGACGTCATGAAACTCTTTTAACTGAGCGACATTCAGATTCGATGCGCCAGCCGTCAGTACTTTGCCCTGCTGAATCAAATCCGCGATCGCGGCAGCGGTCTCCGCAATCGGAGTGTTGGGATCGGGAGCGTGCAGGTAGTACAGCTCAACGCGATCAGTGCCGAGTCGTGCCAGCGATTCGTCACATTCTCGCCGAATGGTCTCCGGCCTAGCGTCGTAATCCTGCCCTCTTCCGACGCGGTGAATGCCTCCTTTCGTAGCGATGACCACATCATCCCGACGGTCGCGAATGACCTCACCGATCATCGATTCACTTTCGCCATCGATACCGTAAGCGTACGCTGTATCGAAGAAATTGATGCCGCAGTCGATCGCAGCTTCAAGAGTTCTCAGGCTCTCGGCCTTTGTCGCATTCAGTGTCGTGATGCCTGCGATCGGCCAACAGCCCATCGCAACAGTCGACACCTGAATGTCCGATCGTCCAAGTTGACGGCGCTTCATGTTCAACGATTCCTGTTGTCGTAGTCTTCACTCACAGCTTCCGGAGGTTCGAAATGCGGTGCCTTGTCTTTGCAGTCGGCTTAATGATGTGCAGCATACTGCTGAGTCCGGCCCGCGCGCAGTCGTCTGCCAACAACAGAACGTACCAAAACAAGCTGACTCGCATTCCCGATCCGAAACCCATTCTCGCAGATCACCCCGAGTTCTTCGAACCCATTCTGGAGCAGGCTCATTTCGAAGCACCGGCGCTGGTGGTGGATGAGAACGCCACGCTTGATGTACGAGCCTGGCGATTCTCGTACAACGCGCGCGGAATCATTGAAATGCCGAACGCTTTGAATGGAGCTCACACGGCCGTCATCATGGTTCATCCGTGGGGTATCGATGACGGCCAGGGCTGGAACACACCGGAACCAGCCGGCGTCGCGGACTTCTGTACAAAGGAAAAGAATACTGTCGCGGGTCGACACACTCGCACAATCGTTCGACCGTTCATCAACTCGCTACGGGACGACGTCGCATTCGTGATGTACAGCCTGCCGGGTAGCAAGGATGTCATTCGAAAAAAGCTGTACCGTTCGTTCACACACAAGCCAACAAAAGCAGAACGGCAGCGGGGCCAGACGGAACTGCAAGACAAGCTGCACAACTTCGACTACAAAGGCGAGGCACTCCCGGCCCAGCTGACTTTGTCCAGGGACAAACCTGTCATCGACTACTTCCGGCAGTTTCCGGGCCTGGACGCTGGACCAAAATTCAACAACGAAGGTTTTTGGAACCAGCCCATCCCGGTTTCCTCAGATGTTGACGTGCATCCGGATGATGTTGTTATCTATGACGCGGAAGTCTACGCGCCTTTGAAGACGTTTCTTCAAGAGAACGGTGTCCGCCATGTTCTGCTGACTGGCTACGCCACGGATATGTGTTTCTGTCGCACCACGGCTGGCTACGAAAACCTGTCGAAAGACTTCAACGTTTTCCTGGTTGGCGACGCATCTCTTGCCACATTTCCTTCCAATAACACTCCGCGGTTCGCAGTGAATGCCGCCATTTCCTACGCCGCGTTAAATCAATTGGTGACTCAGGTATCGTGGATTAAAGCCACGGCAGCAAAGGCAGATTCGGAATGAGTATCTCAACACCGATCAACCGGCGGCAGTCCTTGAGCCTGCTGGCCGGCGCCGCTTCTGCAATGTTGCCACGCAGAATCTGCGCGGCAGGTACTGATTCGGAACAGGCCCAGATCGCGATCACGCTTGATTTGGAAATGAGTCGCAATTTCCCGCGCTGGGAAGATACCAAGTGGGATTACGAAAAAGGGAATCTGGACGACGCAACAAAGGCTTACACCGTCGAAGCGTGTCGGCGGGTTAAGCAGAATGGCGGTGTGATTCACTGCTTCTGCGTCGGTCAGGTGCTTGAGCACGAAGATGTAACGTGGCTGTCAAATATCGCGAAGGACGGTCACCCGATCGGCAATCACACCTATGACCATGTCAACATCCTCGCAGAAAAATCAGGCGCCATTCAGTTCAAGTTCAAGAGAGCCCCGTGGCTCATCAGCGGGAAGAAGCCCGGTGATGTCATTCGAGAAAACATTCAGCTAACAACGAAGGCTCTAAAGCAACGGATCGGCGTCGACAACCGAGGCTTCCGCACGCCGGGCGGCTTCCACAATGGTCTTGCTGAACGTGAAGACTTGCAGAAAATGTTACTGGAATGCGGCTTCAGGTGGTGCAGCGCAAAGTATCCTCAACACGCCAACACAAAGCCCGGTCAACAACCGACTGAAGACGTGTACCGCAGGATCGTGGAAGCTCACGCGAGTGCTCAACCGTTCGTTTATCCATCGGGGTTGATCGAAGTCCCCATGAGTCCAATCAGCGACATCGGTGCGTTTCGTAGCGGCCGTTGGAAACTGGACTGGTTTCTGGAATCCATCCGCCGCGTGTTTGCGTGGACCGTCGAACACAAGGCTGTGTTCGATTTTCTGGCTCACCCGTCCTGCCTTGTGGCCATCGATCCAAAGTTTCGCGCAATCGATCTGCTATGTGAACTGGTCGCGGAATCCAAAGGTCGAGCCCGAATTGCAGACCTTGACATGATCGCGGCGACAGTCGCCAAATTTCAATAACGTGCAAGATCGCTGGTCTTTGCCAAGCCAAGAGCTTCGACGTGTTCCTGAGCCTTGGTGACCATCATCTTGAGCTCACTTTGCAACGCCAGAAACTGCCAACCTTCGGCGATGCGTTGTTCGACCTCCGCGACTGACTGCGTGTGCAGGCCAACCGGAGTTCCCGTCTTCTTACCAGCGGCCAGAATTCGTTGCAGCATCGCTTCGAATTCTTCCGGTGAAGGATCACTGCCGTCTTCCGGTTTCATCTGCCAGAACAAATCGTTTGGACCAACAAAGATCGCGTCGACGCCGGGCAGGCTGTAGATTTCTTCTGCGTTGCCGACACCTTCCGGCGATTCCGTTTGCAGAATCACCAGCACGTTGTCGTTGGCCCGCTGATAGTATTCTCCCGCTGTGGTGTCGAAGTTAAGAGCCGGAATGCTGCCGCCAATTGAGCGGTTTCCGGTGGGCGGATACTTCGCCGCGGCGATTGCCGTCTTCGCTTCTTCAACCGTATTCACCATCGGCACGACAATGCCCATGGCACCGCCGTCGAGGACTCGTTTGATCAAATCGTGATCGCCACGCGGCACACGAGCCAGCGGGACGCAGCCGGAATCGGCGATTGTTGCGAACATCAACGACGCTGTTTGCCAGTCGATCGGGGAATGTTCCAGATCCACAGTCAGCCACGGATATCCGACTCGCGCCATCAGCCGAGCGGTAAAAACATCACCAAAAGACAGCCATGTGCCAACCTGCGGCTCGCCGGCAGCCAATGCGGCTTTGACAGGATTCGTTTTCATTTTAGTACTCACGGTTGATTCCAAATTAGCGTCGACGTGGTCACGTTTGGCCAGACACGTCGGTCAGCGGCAAGTTTCGCGACCGGACCGCGCGAACGCAAGTGGCAAAATTTGGCGGCGTTTTCCGTGTTTCCACGACACCAGCCAACCCGAATGGTGTTAAATCGGGTGTACCACAGTCTTCGCACGGAATTTCCGCTATGAATGTCGCCGTTCTTTTTACCGCACTCTTGCTTCCAACCGCCGCCACAGACGCAACGGACAGCTTGTTCGCGGCGCTGGATACGAATGGCGACGGCAAGGTGGCCGCGTCAGAGATCTCCGAAACACAGCGGCCCTGGTTCCAGCGGGCATTGCGAGTCGCCGATCGCAACGATGATGGCGTGCTTTCGTCGCCAGAACTGTCGATTGCGGTTTCCGACCCCAAGCCTGTTGATATCGCTGAATCAAACCGCCGTCCCGGTCGCCGCGCAAATTTCGATATCACGCGATTCGACCGCAACAACGACGGAAACCTTTCGAAGGACGAAGTGCCGGGGCCACTGCGTGAAAGATTTGAACAAGCCTTCGACCGCTACGGCAAAGATACAATTCCAATCGAGGAACTTAAGAAATTTTCAGCACGCCGCATGCCCGCCGCTGCGTCACCAAACAAGAAAGCCGACTCAAAGACAGAGAAGCTTTCGCCTCGCCCGAATTCAACAATGCGACGGCCCAGCGGCGACAACGCGGCCGCATTCTTTGAACGCATGGATCGGAACAACGATGGCAAGCTGACTGCCACAGAAATGCCCGAGCGTATGCGTGACAACGCCAGGCGAATGAATCGCAACGGCGATAAGGCGATTAGCAAGGCTGAGTTCATTCGCGCGGTGGAAATGCGTGAAAAAAGAGAACGATAGCGGCTCAGACTTGCAGCCAGTGACTGCACGGCCGGTGGTTTCTTACACGAATTTCAGGCGATCTGGAAACTCAGGAGTCGCTCCGTCCTGAGAGCACACAAAGGCAGCCACTTCGCAGGCTCGCTCAATCACGTGCTGCGGATCACAGCCACTCAGCAACCCAACGGCCAACGTGGCGGTGAACGAATCGCCCGCACCAACCGTGTCCCTGACGGTCGTTTCAACGCCGTCAGCCTTGAACAACGTTCCGTCGTGCCACAGCGCCGCGCCGCTGGCTCCCAGCGTGAGTGCAATCGTATTTAGCTTCCAGCGGTCTGCGATTTTAGGAAGCAGTTCGTAGTCACTGCCGGATGCATCGCTGAGTTTCGCGACCAGCGGTAGTTCCTCGTCGTTTAGCTTTAAAGCGGTGCAGATTCTGAGCGACTGCTGGATGACGTCGTCATCGTAAAATGGCGGTCGCAGGTTGATGTCGAAGATCTTTAACGCAGAATCCGGAGTGCTCTGAACAAACCGCTGAATCGTTTCGCGCGAAGTCTGATTGCGTTGTCCCAGAGTCCCGAAGCACAAGGCCTGCGTTCTCGCAGCCAGTTCTTCCAGACCGTCATTCCAGGACAGAAAATCCCACGCTGTGTTTTCAGCAAACTGATAGCTGGCATGCCCCGTTTCGTTTAGAGACACATGAACGGTACCGGTGGGTTCCGAACGGACCGCGACAGCCGACGTGCCGACTCCTCGCCGCTTTAATTCCTGCAGCGCATTCTGACCGAGTTCGTCATCACCCACCGCGCTTGCCATGGCGACGTCAAATTTGTTTGACAGCGCCGCTGTCGAGCAGGCAAAGTTGGCCGGAGCTCCACCAAAGCGAGGTCCATCGGGAAAGATGTCCCAAAGTAATTCGCCCAGGCCCACGACGCTCACACTTCCATCGACATTCATCTTCGCTTCCGTCACGACGCTGTTCCTCCCCGTTTCCATGTATCTACCAGTACGGCAATCAACACAACAGCCCCCAGCACGATCTGTTGTTCGTAGGATCCGACGTTCATCAAATTCATTCCGTTTTTGATGACGGCGATGATGAATGCTCCGATCAGAGTGCCAAAGATTTTTCCCTCACCACCCATCAACGATGTTCCGCCGACTACGACGGCCGCGATGACTTCCAGTTCGTACATTAAGCCCAATTTAGGATCACCTGTTCCCAGCTTCGACGACTGCACAATGCCGCCAAGCCCGGCCAATGCTCCGCAAAGCGTATACACGACCAGCGTCACAGGTTTGACGGCGACGCCTGACAACCGAGCCGCTTCTGCATTGCCGCCGACCGCATACACGTAGCGACCAAAAACGGTCATCGACATCATCATATGAGCGACGCCGTACAGAACCAGCATCAAAATCACCGGGTGAGGTATGCCGAAAGTCGTGCCGCCACCGATCCATCGGAAAGAATCCGGCACGGCAGAAATCGATTCGCCAGCTGATAACCTCAACGCCAGCCCCTTGGCCATCATCATCATGGCCAGCGTCGCAATGAACGGAGGGATCCGGAACCGCGTGATCATCGTTCCGTTAAACAGTCCCGCCAAAGCGCAAACGCCCGTCCCAATCAGGCAACCGACCAGCATCATACCCACGCCGGCATCTCGACCACCGCCGAAGTCACGAATGCTGATGGCGGCCGCCACCGATGCCAGAGCAACCAGCGATCCGACGCTTAGATCGATTCCTGCGGTGATAATCACCATCGTCATGCCGATCGCAATAATCGCATAGATCGCCGTCTGATTGGCCACGCTAAGCAGATTGTCCAGTCTGGCAAACGTTGGCCACGTGTACGGAACGGGGCTCACGATATTGTCCGCGTTGATGCTTTCGAATCGATCATAGATCGTCCATTCGGCCGTATCACCAGTCGCCGCGATTGCGTCGATTTCATGACCGTCAGCCAACGCGGCTTCGATCGCTTGCCGAGCATCTCGCGGTTTACCAGAGATACGGACGACAACAGTGGCGCCACCTTCATCCAACGCCTTCGTCGCCCCTTCCACGAAAGCGGTGTCCACCGATGTGGATTCAGCGATGATCGCGACACTGACGTCTGCACCTTGCTTTGCCAGAATTTCATTCGCAACGATCCGCCCCGCTTCTGCGCCGGTTGGGTTCTGTTCCTGAAGCGTCAGAGCACTCAGTACAACGACCAGCAGCAACAGTACAAATACCATTCCGTAATCGTTGGCGACGGTCTTCCAGAGTTGCGAATTATGTTTTGAGGAAGTCAATTGATCGCCAACTCCATAATTTGTTCCTGAGTTACCTGGGTGACGTCGGTCACTTCGCCGGTCAAGCGGCCTTCGTGCATCACCAGAATTCGGTCGCTCATACCAATCACTTCGGGCAGTTCCGAGCTGATCATGATGATCGCTTTTCCAGCTGACGCCAGACGATTCATCAACTGATAAATTTCATGCTTGGCGCCAACGTCGATGCCTCGGGTCGGTTCGTCGAAAATCAGAATCTCTGCGTTCTGCTGAAGCCATTTGGCCAGCACAACCTTCTGTTGGTTACCGCCCGACAGATTCTTAGCGAGCTGTTCGTCGTGTGAGATTCGGATGCTGAGTGAATCGACGTAACCTGTCAATGCGTCGCGTTCGTTCCGGCGCGACACCATGCCGAATTGCGAGAACTCGGACAGGTTCGGCAGCCCGAAGTTTTCGCGCACGCTAAGTCCCAGCACAAGCCCCTGCGATTTTCGATCTTCCGTCAGCAGGCAAATCCCAGCCTTGATCGCATCGCGTGGAGAACCGATGCGCAGCGGCTTTCCGTCGAGCGTCAGTTCGCCCGCTTCGGCTTTGTCGGCTCCAAAGATCAACCGCACCAGTTCTGTGCGGCCCGCTCCCACGAGCCCCGTCAGCCCCAGCACTTCGCCGCGGCGCACCCCAAAGCTAATATCGCGGACGGCGGTGCCTCGAGACAGATGGCTGACTTCCAGTCTCACATCGCCGATCGTCGCCGGTCGCTTGGGGAACTCGTTTTCGATCGACCGTCCGACCATCATTTCGATCATCTGTTGGCGAGTCATCTCTGCTGACGGCGCGTGACCGACATACTGGCCGTCTCGCAACACCGTGATTGAGTCGGCGATGTCAAAGATTTCGTCCAGCCGATGACTGATGTAGATGATGCCGATGCCCTGAGCCTTCAGGTCGCGGATGATGGCGAACAGCTTCTGCACTTCCTGAGGCAGCAGTGCGGCCGACGGTTCGTCCATCACCAGAATCCGTGCGTTCTGCGACAGAGCCTTCGCAATTTCGACGAGTTGCTGTTGAGCGACCGACAACTGGCGAGCGGGCACGTCCAGCGGAATGTCCACACCCAGCCGCTGGAACAACTCGGCCGCTCGGCGACGTTCGTCAGTCTTCGCAACAAAGAAGCCGGAACGTTCGCGGCCCAGAAAAATGTTCTCCCACGCATTCAAAGCGGGAATCAGGTTGAACTCCTGATAGATGACGCCAATTCCGGCCTGCATGGCGGCCGCCGGATCCGACAGGCTAACCGGCGTGCCTTCAATTGAAATTTCACCTGCGTCCGGCTGATGAGCACCGCCCAGCATCTTGATCAGAGTGCTCTTGCCCGCACCGTTTTCGCCCATCAGAGCCAGCACTTCACCACGCTGCAGCGTGAGGTCCACACCGGAAAGCGCGCGGACACCCGGGAACGATTTTTCAATCGCCGTCATTTGCAGCAGAGGAGTTGTGTGGGTTTCGGGCACGGTGAATTCCATCCGGTTGTCACTTCAGTTCCGGATCCTTCTCCGCGTCCTCTTTGTAGTACAGCTTCGACGGAATCAGCACTTCTTCCGGAACGTCATCGCCGGCGAAATACTTCAGAATCATTTCGATCGTGGTCCGGCCCATTTTGTCAGGAAACTGAATCGGGTCGCACAGAATCTTACCTTCCAGAATCGCTTCCTTCCCCGCTTTCGCTCCGTCAAAACCGATGATCGTGACCTGGTCCTGCTTGCCCGCTTCTTCAAGAGCCGTGCGAGCTCCCAGCGCGGATGGATCGTTGATGGCAAAGATTGCAGACAGATCGGGGTGCGCGACGATTGCATCCTTTGCCACAGAATAGCCCACATCGCGAGCCCCCTTGCCATTCAGCGTGGCGACGACTTCGATCTTGGCTGCTCCGTCTTTGGCGTTGTGAGCACCCAGCACTTCATGAAAACCTTTCGTGCGAAGTTGGCAGGATTCCACGTCCGGGTAATCCACGATCAGCACCTTACCACCAGCTTCGCCCAGCAGCTTAACCATGGCTTCGCCCGCCAGTTTTCCACCCTGATGATTGTCAGTCGCCACATGGCATTCGACGTCGCCGTCATTCCCATCAAACTTGATGTCGTTTGTGAACACAGGAATGCCTGCGGCGTTGGCTTTCTTAATCGCCTGACCGATCGACTTCGAATCGCAGGGGTTCAGCACGATGGCCGACACGCCCTTCACGATGAAGTCATCGATCTGGTCCGACTGTTTTTTCACGTCCTGATCGCCGGACACGACGACGACCTCGTAACCATGCTTCGCCGCTTCTTCAGTCATGCTATCGGCGATGACCTTAAAAAACGGATTGCTCAGAGTCAGTGCGCTAAAGCCAATGGTGCCTTTGGATTCCTCGGACCCAGCCCCCGCTGCAGAACCATTATCGCCGCCTGAAGCACTCGAAGAATCGTTATTGGCGTCGCCGCAGCCGACCACAACGATGGCACCCACCAGCAACAAACCGAATAAATATCGGTGAACTTTAATCATCATATTTCCTTGGCCTCAGTTCAGAATGTGCATATCCAATCGATGTCCGTCAACATTTTCAAAATGTCATCGCATCAAAGTGGCGCTACGCGGACAGCGGCGCAATTTCCACCATTTTTCCGTCGAGTCCTGCAAAAACCAACCCAAGCGGCGCGGCAAAGCGTTCCGATTGCGAAACCTGTACTGTCCGGCCCGCCGAAGTCTCCGCAAACCCATCATTTCGCGCGTGAGACCGGGTAAAACGCTGCGTATAGTGCCTGCATGGACGTGTCTACGCTATTGCTGCACTTCGATTCCTCACCGGCCATCCGCCTGCTGAAGGCTGGCAATGCGCCGTACGTGATCGCGTTTCTGCACCAACAATTCAAGCAGTCCGGTACCATTACGATTCCTCAGTCTGAACTGCTGCCCGCATTGGGCTCTTTTCAGGAAGAGCTACAGATATCGTGGCCGGATGCGCTGCGCGACAAGGCCGAAACTTACCTGACCGATTGGTGTTCGCGCGACAAGCTGTGGCTGCATCGCTTTCTGGAAGCGGGCCGAGACGAGCCGATCTACCAGCTGACACCGCACAGCGAAGAGGTCATCGAATTCGTCCATCAGTCGCTGCACAAGGATATCGGTTTCGTCGGTACAGGATCGCGTCTACGGCTGGTGATTGAAACGTTGCAGCAGCTTGTAGTTGGAGCGTCCGACGATCCGACCGTGCATCTGGAAGAACTTCGCAAACAGCAGACAGCCATCGAAGAACAGATTGCAAGAATCGAAAGTGGCGAAGCTGTACCAGCCTTCCATCCGACTCGCATCCGCGAACAGTTCAACCTGGCCGTCACCATGTTGCAGGAACTGGAGCGCGACTTCCGAGCCGTCGAAGAACGCTTCAAAGAGATCACACAGGACGTCCAGCAAAAACAGATTAAGGGTATGGACACTCGTGGCGGAATCCTGGGCGCTGCAATGGACGCCGAAGACGCCTTACGAACCGACGATCAGGGAGTCAGCTTTTATGAATTCTTCCGCCTGATCCAATCCACCGAACAACAGCGACAACTACGATCTGTGATCCAGCAACTGAACGACATTCAGGAACTGGCCGACCAAAAAGATGGCTTGCAGGCCGTGCGCCGCATGATGCCGCTGCTGCTAAGCGAAGCTGCCAAGGTGACTCAAACAGAACGCCGCCTGTCGTCGACGTTGCGGCGTTTGCTGGATGCACAAGCGCATCAGGAGCGATTACGAGTCGCCGAATTGCTGCGCGAAATCCGAGGTCTGGCGGCCGCGATGTCCAGCGATCCGCCGCGCGACGAAGTGGCGATTGAAGTCGACGACATCGTGGAACTGTCGTCGCCCGTCAGCCGTCAGTTTTGGATCGAGCCGTCAGAATTTGAACAGATCGACCTGACCGAAAGCACGAAGGATTCAGAGCAGCGCGACCAAATGTTTCGTGAATTTGCGAACCTGCACCGCCTTGATTTTCGAGCCATGAAGTCTCGTATTCAAGCCGCCGCCGCAAAACGCGGCACGATCACGCTCAGCGAATTGCTGCACGCATCGCCGCCTCAATCCGGCGTCATGGACGTACTCGGATATCTGCAAATCGCCAGCGACGATGACCACATTATCGACCACGACCTCCCCGAAGATCTTTCCATTCCCAGCGCTATGAATCACGACCGCACAATTGTGGTGACAGTTCCCCGAGTCACATTCGTGGCGAAGGAAGTCACGCGATCCGAAATGTGAATCGCAGAATTTTCAATCGAAATTACTGATGGATACGCCCACCGAAAACATCCCTGAATACCGCGAATGGAGCGACGCTGCCGTGCGTCTGCTGCAGGGCGTTGTCTATCTGGAAGACGGCAAACCGTGGGACTTGCTGCTCCGCAATGTCACACCGCTGGAAAACTACTTCAGCCTGATCGGGCTGCAGTTGATTATTGACGAATCCGAAGGTTTCGCTTTCCTGCGGCAACGTTCCAGCGAAGAATTGCCCGAGGGCTACGACGCTCTTCCGAAACTCTTCCGCCGCAGTCGCCTAAGTTACGACGCCACACTGCTGACAATTTTGCTGCGCGAAGAACTACGGCGTTTTGAAGAGGAAGAAGTTCACGACCAGAGGTGCGTCGTCTCTGGTGACGAACTCTTTGAACAGTGGAAAGCATTCTATCCACGCGACCACGACGAAGTGAAGTTACGCAAAGCACTCAGCGCAGCAATTCGTACTCTGAACGGCTTGAAATTCGTCCGCCGATTCGGGCAAGGCACGGACGACTGGGAAATTCGGCGCATCCTGAAAGCCAAACTAATCGCGGCCGACCTGGAAGCCGTGAAGAACCAGTTTGAAGCCGCGTTCAAACGCCGGAGTGGCAACAGCGGGAAAGCGGAAGAAGGAGAACGGGGCGACTGACGCCTTCGAAATCCACAACACTTTGAAGACTGAAAAACGAACACTGAAAACTGATTCACCATGTCTCAACTTCTCGAACCCACAACCCAAACCAAACCCGGCTTTCGCCTGCAACGGTTGGAAGTCTACAACTGGGGTACATTCGACAGCACCAGTGATGGCAATCGTGGTGAGGTCTACTGCATCGAACCCAACGGCGATACCACGCTGCTGATCGGTCGCAACGGGTCCGGTAAGTCGACACTGGTGGATGCCGTTTTGACGCTGCTGGTTCGCCCTGCTGTGCGAAACTACAACGTGGCGGCCGGGGCGAAGAAGCGTGAACGCGACGAACGCACGTATATCCGAGGTGCTTATGATCGCCGCAGTGGCGATCAGGACTCGGGTGCTCAGGTGCAGTATCTGCGTCCAGGAAACGCAAACTACTCGGTGCTGTTGGCGTGTTTTCACAACGCCACGTCGGGCAAGACGTTCACGATTGCGCAAGTGCTGTACATCACTGCGGACGGCAAAGCTGATCGAGTCTACTGCTTCGATGTCGCTCAAAGATCCATCGCGAAAGACTGCCCCGGGCTGAATAAGGGCGACCTGCTGCAGCAGTTGAAAAAGCGAGGATTCAAGGCGACCAGGACGTTTACCGAATACCACGAGTGGTTTCGCAAGGCGACGGGTGTCCAGAAAAAAGCGATGGACATGTTGAACCAGACCGTCGCCGTTAAAGACATCCAGCGTCTGAACGAATTTATCCGCGACCACATGTTGGAGGCTCGGTCCTGGGGCAAGACGGTCGATAGCTTGCTGACTCACTTTCGGCAGTTGAGCGAAGCTCATGCCGCGTTGGTGAAAGTGCGCGATCAGCGGAACCTACTGCAGCCGATCGAAACATCGGGCCTCAAGTGGCGCAGTCAAACCGATCGTTTGGAAGCAGCCGAAGCTCTTCTGGCGGCGACCGAAGCCTTCTTTCGACAGAGGGCCGTTGAACTGTTTGAGCCGGAATGCGAAGCTCGGGAAACGGAACTGCAGCGCATCCGCATTCGCAAGGACGAATTGGCGTCCAGGATCGCCGACGTGCAGGTTGTCATTCGAAGGCTGGAAAACGAGATCGACAACGCTGGCGGCGACCGGTTGAAAGAGATTCCTCGACTGATCGAACTGCAGCGCAAGGATGCCGACAACAAGCGACACCATAGCAAACGCTTTCACCAGTCGCTGCATATCGCTGGCATGCAAAACACCGTGGGCGAAGCCGAATCGTTACTGGAAATTCTGGCCGAACTGCCGGAGCGAAAATCCGCCATTGAGCAACAGTTAGTGGGCGTTCGCGAGCAAACGGACCTCGACATTTTTACGGCCGGCGGACTGAAGCGTCGGCTGCACGAAACACAGGAGGAACTCACGGCTCTGGAGAAACGCAAATCAAATCTTCCACAAAGGTTTGTCGAAGTGCGGCACCGACTATGCGACACATTGGGACTGAATGTTCGTGACTTGCCGTTCGTGGCCGAGCTGGTTTCCGTATTGCCTGACGAACAGCGGTGGGAACCGTCCATCGAAATGGTTCTGCACAGTTTTGGTCTCAGCCTGCTGGTGCCGGACAAGCACTATCGAATTGTCGGTGGTTACATGAATGAGCATCGCCTGGAAGATGCTCGCGGTTTTGGCCAGAAAATCGTGTACCTGCGAGTTCGCGAGCGGCAGCAGCAACCGGACGGTTCGGTCGCTGACCCTGATTCGCTGGTCCGCAAGCTCAAGCTGCGTGATGGCCATGCGCTGCTGCCGTGGGTGCGAGCCGAACTGGAAGCCCGATTCGACTATCGCTGCTGCGAAACCGTCGAAGAGTTCCAGGCAGTCCACGGTCCCGCGATCACGCCGGAACGCCACGTTCGCAACCGCGATCATCACATCAAGGACGACCGTGACCGAATCGCCGATCCGGCCAACTTTATTTTGGGCTGGGACAACCGCGAAAAGAAACGTCGGCTCTCAGAAACAATTTCAAAACTGCAAACGGATTTGGCCGTGATCGAAGACCGAATCCGCCAGCAACGATCCGACGAACAGGTGCTGACGACCAGGCTGAACGCGATTGCCGATGCTCTGCAGGTTCGTGAGTTCACCGAAATCGACTTCATGTCGCACGATGCAGCCATCATGCAACTGGAAGAAGAACGTCGACAACTGGAACAGGACAACGACGAAGTTCGGGTGCTGAAACGAACACTGGCCGAGCACACGGCCGCCGAAAAACTTCTGGCGATCGAACGCGATGAAGTCATGACTCAGGAAGGCGCGATCGGAACGCAGCTCGGACAGGCTCAACAGGGTCTGGCCAGCGCGAAACGTAGGCTGGCCGAGTTGTCGGACGCGGGCGAACTGGAAGTCTTTGCCGAATCATTCGATCAATTGGCAGAGATGCTGGGTGATACACTGCTGGAAGTCTTCAACATCGATCAGCGCGAACGGGAATTCCGCAGAATTCGCGAACAGGAACGCGACAAGCTGCGAGAAAAAGCCAAGCCGCTGCAGGAACGTTTGCTGAAGGAAATGAGCCGCTTTCTGTCGAAGTTCCCTGAAGAGAAATCGGATTTGGATCCGTCCACAGATTATTTGGACAGCTTTCTGGGTCTGCTGGAAGCCATCCGCGAAGAAGACCTGCCTCGCCACGAACAGCGATTCAAAGAACGGCTGAACGACAAGGTGACGCGCGAAATCGGGTTACTGAACAGTGACCTGGAACGCGAGTGCTACGCGATTGAAGACAAAATCGACCTGTTAAACGAAGCGCTTGGTCAACTGGAATACAATCCCGGCACGCACATGAAGCTGGAAGCTCGGCGAGTCACCGACCGCGAAATCAACGACTTCCGCACTGAGCTGCATGCATGTCTGGACGACATGTTTGCTGCGTCATTTGAAGCAGATGAAGCCCGCTTCCTGCGAATCCAGAACCTGATTCACCGTTTACGTGACGAAGAGCGGTGGCGCAACAAAGTGATCGACGTCCGTCGCTGGTTCGACTTCGCGGCTCGCGAAATTGACGATGCAACCGGCGAAGAACACAGCTACTACGAAGACAGCACCGGCCAATCCGGGGGAGAAAAAGCCAAGCTGGCGTTCACAATCCTGGTGGCCGCGATTGCATATCAATACGACATCGATCCGACGGACGACAACAGCGATCGCTTTCATTTTGTGGTTGTCGATGAAATGTTCAGCAAGATCGATGACCAGTATTCGGAATACGCATTGGAACTCTTCCGCAAATTCGGCCTGCAGCTATTGATTGTCGCCCCGTTGGACGCGAAAGCTCGAGTGACGGAACGCTACGTCGGTTGCTATCTTTTGGTGGCCAAGGACGAACACAGTCATTCGCAAGTGCATTCAATGACAGCGCGGGAGTTCGAAGATCAGGTGGTTGGGGACGAACCGCCACCGCCGCGCACGTTGAAGAAGGTGAAACCGCGGTAACCGGGCTCGGTCTCTCCCAGTCGAGCACATTCTGCGTAGATGCGCGTTCGACGTTGCAACGCTCTTGATCGCCATTCCGTGCTCTTGGAAGAGCGTCGATGCGGGAAGCCTCAGAATCGAATGTACGCGACTGAGAGAAACAACGGACCATGTTCCGATGAGAGCTGGGCTGACATGATCACACCGGACGAAATCACAGCCAAAGCGCTACGTTTGTATCCGAAGGTGATACAGGCGTGGCTGGATGACCGTGAGCTGTTTCCGCACGTGCTGCGTTCGTCGAAAACGCTCGGCGACGACATCGTGGAAAGCATCTCTGCTGTTCAGGAACTGCGGAACCGAAGCAAGGAACGACTGGGTTACGGCTATTCGGTTGAGTGGGTTCGACGAAAACCAAGATCCTCCGGCAGCAACGAATTTCCCAATCGGATTCTGTTCGAAACGCGCGACGACCTGCTGCGGTTAGTCGCCAAGCAGGACGAATTCTGTGCGTTGCAATCGTCAGTCGCAAAGATTCGCCGACATGTTCCTGAACTGGAAGCGTGGTTACGTTCTCATACGATGCAATTGGCTGGAGTGGCTGGCGCTGTTGACAATCTGATTTCGGTCGTGCAGTGGTTCCGTAAGAATCCGCGGCCCAACCGCTTTGCTCGTGAAATACCGCTGGCTGTTCACGGGAAGTTCATTGAACAGCGTCAGAGAATTCTGCAGCAGTGGTTTGACGTAGAGGGAGTTCTTTCGCCAGATGCCATTCGAGCCGACGAATCCAACTTCTTCCGGCGATACTGGCTGCGCGACTGGGAACCTTTGATCACTTTGCGGTGCCTGGACGAGGCAACTCAGGCACGCTTCGGTCTGCCTTGTTCTGAAGCATCGATTCCGATCGACCATTTTAACAGTGTGCCTCTCGACGGCGTTCGGATATTCGTGGTCGAGAACCTGACGAATCTGCGAACGTTTCCGCAAGCGTCAAATTCGATTGTGATTTTCGGAATGGGCAACGCAGCGGTGCATCTACGAACGCTGGATTGTCTGCAGAGTAACGAAGTCGTCTACTGGGGCGATCTCGACGTCTTTGGCCTTCGGATTCTGTCCCAATTCCGACAACTGGTCGGCGAGGCTCGCAGCCTTTTCATGGACAGTCATACCATGCGTGAGTTCCCCGACTTGGTGCATTCACCGAAGAAGGACTATAAAATTCAGAAACTGCCTGCCTTGCTTCTGCCCGATGAGGAAGAAGCGTTTCACGCATGCAACGAACCCAAACTCCAGCTTGAGCAGGAGTGGATCCCTCACCACGCTGTATTGGCTGCTCTCGCTTCTCTTGGCGATGTGCCGTGAGTTACAGCAGAGGACACTGGACGACCTCATCCGGCAGGGAAGGATAAGTGAGACGCGTGCTTAAATTCCGTCCATAGCCAGAAACCGGTCAGTTTCGGATCACGACAGGCGAACCTTCGCCCAGTAGTTGAAAGACTTCGGCGATGTCCCCGTCGGCAAGGTGGATGCAGCCTCGTGACGCTGCCTTGCCGATGGAATCCGGATCAATCGTTCCGTGGATACCAATGTGGTCGCCGAGCCCCAGCCAGTATTCCCCCAAAGGGTTGGAAGGATCATCTGCAGAGACCGTGCCACCATCCGGATTATACCACTTTGGGTTTTCCAGCTTATCCTGCACGGTGAATTCGCCCACCGGTGTGCCTTTGTCGGCACCAATCCCGATGCGGTAACGACGAACGAACCACCCGTGAGCGTGGACCGTCATTTCGAATTTGTCCAGATCAATCACCGCTCCAAACGGCCCGGTTAACACTTTTAGCTTCTGGCCAGCCTGCAATGACTTTTCGTTGGTTCGGTTCAGGCGAGCCAGATACTGCCACGGCACATTGTATTTGTTGGCGATCCCTTGCAGCGTGTCACCAAATTCGACCATGTATGGTTCAGCAAAATGAGTTGACGGACTGGCGTAGATTTCTGCGGCAGTGCGTTCAATGCGTTGCTGAATGTGCGCACGAACTTCCGGCTGCTTCCAATAGATGCGGGACAGAGCAGCGTGAGCTTCCAGCGTTTCACCAGTTTCGATCCACCGATCGACTTCTTTCAGTTGCTCAGCGACTTCCGGTGAAAGTACCGTCGGCATGGCTGCGATGTTGGCGACAGGTGGTTCCGACAACTCAAACGATGCTGGTTGAATACCGGTCGCCGCGGACTGTGACTCACCGCTTGATTCCGCGAATGCTGGTATGACGCCATCCATTGGTTCTGTCTGCTCAGCCAGCGCGGCGATGAGCGGATCCTGATCCAGCGGTGGCAGATGCGGTTCGTTTTCGTTGATGGTCAAATCGAGGCCCGAATCGGTATCTGTCGCCGGCGTCGCCTCCAGCATCGCGATGAAGTCGGCTTCGTTGAGTCCGTTGTCGGTTCCCACCGAATCAAGGCTGCCGGTCGGTACGGACCCGAGTTCTGGAATCAGGTCGAAATGCCAAATTGAGAATGAGGCGGCTGCGAGCCCCAACAGGGCGAGCTTGCGTTTGTTGGGCGATTTCGTTTTCTTGTGCGCGAAGGGGTCCATACCCATTACTCCCGTTTCATCCGTGACGGCGATCTTAGCTTGCTGGTTGTTTTGGGGTCATGATTCCATGGCCGTTGCCGGATTCTGACAGAGAATCGAAATCCAGGCTACGCGAATCGTGCGGGGACACCGCCGATCCTGTTTGATCGTCTTTATTTTGGCGTATACTGTTTCCTGAAAGAGACTTACGAACACAGCGAAGTTCACTCCGATGGCGTTCACCACAGATCGTTCGGCAGGACTATCGAGGGAAGAAAATGGCAAATCGAGACATTCCGGTGTCGGACCCCGTACGACAATCGGTGGCAAAGAAAATTCTGGACGGGATCGAAAAACTGGCTGAGGAGGCTCAGGCAGCCACGAAGCCGCTGGAAGTCGATCCCTACCGTGCACGGCTGTTCGAATTCTTCGTAACCGCCGACGGCGCGGGACTGGTTGGCGACGAACGATCCTCATCGCTGGGCGATTCAGAAGCACGACCAGACGACGAAACGGATCTGTCGGCCGATGGTCTGTGCCGTTCGATCGCGCGACGCTGGGGGCTGGACATGGCGGCTCGCGATTCTGCCGCTCAACAAACGAAGCTTGCCAGCGATCAACTGGAACGCATGCGAGTGCTGTGGTCCGTCATGCGAATGTGGATGGAATGGAACTACGCCTGGTGCCGCTGGCAGGAATTCCACGCCGGGCCGCCCCGGCAGGCGGATGGCATGGTGGGCGGATGACGTTTGGGGGGCTGAAGCGCCGGCGTTGCTCCCGTTGGTCGCTGGGGCTGATTGCTAAACAGCGGGCTGCTTGCGGGCAAGCCAGAATCTGGCGAGGTTCGCGGCTGCGGTTTCAACGTTGAAGTTGTCGACGATCCTTTGCCGGGCGGAGGCTGCTCGCGATTTCGCCAGTGAGCGATTTGTGAGCTGCTGCAAAATAGCGTCCGCTATCGCTTTCACGTTGTTGGGTTCGACAAGTAGTGCGTGCCGGTTGTGTTGCAGCATTTCAGGTGTACCGCCGACATTGGTCACGATGATCGGTAGCTGACACGCTGCCGCCTCTAAGAGCGTGCGGCCGAAGGGTTCCTGATGGGCTGCATGGACCAGCACGTCGGCCGCGTTCATCAAAGCGGCGATGTCACCGCGGTAGCCCAGGGTAAGCAGATGGTCCGCTTTGCCGCCAGTTTCGAATTCTTCGCGGATCGCTGCTTCGTAGGCGACGCTTTCGGCTTTGCTGGAGTGTCTTTCCCCCGCGATGGCCAAAAAGATGTCGTCTCGATGGGCCAGCAGTTGGCGAACCGCTTTGGCGATGTTGAGCTGTCCTTTGCGGAGACAGATTTGTCCGACCGTCAACAGAACATGTGCGTCGGGCGGGACATTAGGGAATAGCTGGCTTCGTTCTGTACTGCTTTTGTGCGACCTGAAGGCATTCACATCAACACCATTGTAGATGACGCAGCCACGGTCTTTGTTCAGGCCTTGAGCAACATGGAAATCCAACGTCGCCTGTGAAACAGCGATCAAAGCGTCGTTGGAATTTAAGTCGGCAACGACTGTTTTATTCAGTTTGATGATGTCTCGCAGATGGCCGGTGCGGCGGCAGGCAGCAGGTTCAGACGCATTCAACTGGCCGCTAAGGCGACTCATCGACAGGCTGTTGCTGTGCAAAACGTCCGGCTGCAGTTCAGCAACAACATTCGTCAGCCTGCGTTGGAGTTCCTGCGCTGGCAGCTTGCTATCGTTCTGATCGCGAGTCGAAAACGGAATAAGCGGAATCGCAAGTTGCGCCAACCGCTGAGAAAGCGGGCCGACGGGCGGAGCGATCGCCGTGAAGGTGAACTGATCGTCCTGTCGAAGCCGGGACAGCACTGACAGCATCGAATGTTCGCCACCGTTCAGGGTCGGGTATTCGAACAGAACCGCGATATGCGGCATGACTATTCCGCCGCAGACTGGTTCTGTTTGACCAATGGCTCCGAACCGGCAGGTGACTTGACGTCAGCCAGCGTCGGTTCGCCTTTCAACCAGCCGAGTTTGGTAAGAAACCGATCTGCAGCTCGCACAGTTTTCACATACGGTACGTTGTCATACTTGCCGTGATTGAAGAAGCCATGCGGCATGCCGGGAAAGACGAGCGTGTCACATCGGACTCCGGCTTTTGTCATCTTCGCCTGAAAGGACTCCAGTGTCTCAACGGGAATCAGCTTGTCAGCTGAGCCCAGAAAGACGATCGCAGGTGGGGTGCTTTTAGTGATGTTGTGAGCGGGCGAAAAATCCTGATAGCGATCGCCCACTCTTGCTGTCCCCCAGCCACCCGGGCCATTGTCAAATACGGGGTTGAATAACAGCATGGCGTTGGCCATTGTCGGGACGGATGTATCTTCACCGGGTTCGTCGTGAAGGTTGATGGTTCCCAGCGTCGCAGCGAGATGCCCACCAGCAGAGCCACCTGCCGACGCAATCCGATTGGGGTCGATGCCGAATTCAGCCGCTTTTCCACGCACCCATCTCATCGCAGACCGTGCATCGCGGATGCAAACCGTCGGCGGATCTTTCTTCTTTTTGTCCAACAGGCGGTATTGAGCCTGAAAGCACACGAGGCCTCGGGAGGCGAAGTATTCGGCGTGGTTAGTGAACTGTCCGGGAGCTCCGCCGACCCAGCCGCCGCCGTGGAAAAACAAGATGGCGGGACGTTTGTCGTCCTCCTTCCAATCGCCAGGCTTGGTCACGTAGATGGCGAGATCATTGCCGTCGACCGTTTTGTAGATGTGTTTGTCCCCGGTCGGCGGGGCAGCGGTGGCCGTTGATATGGCGGCAACAGCGAGAACGATCAGGAGCGCGCGCATGGCTGGTTTCGTGGGGTGAGAGCGTGGAATGTGGCAAAACCGCGGCGCTGTGTGCCCGGTACCGTCTAATTTAGCAGCCAGTCAACAACTCGCCAGTCCATCCAGCGGTTATCGGACTCGATTCCTTTGCGACTGATGAACCCCAGGTGCCCGCCGTGTTTGGTCATGCACATGGTGATATTGGTCGGCAACGTCAGCGACAGCCACGGCTCGGAACTGACAAGAGGGTCATCTTCAGCCACCAGAATCGACGTGTGGACTCGGATGTCGCTCACGAAGTCACGAGCCGACGCTTCGGCGTAGTAGTGTTCGGCCGAACGGTAGCCGGACGCGGGAGCTGTATAGAATTCGTCGAACTCCACGATTCGTCGCGGAGCGCGGTTGGTCATCGCCAACGGAAGGTCTTCGCGCCAAAGCGGTGTGTTGACGATGTTGCTGACCAGTTGCCGAGCAAAATACCAGTCGTAGCGTTGGCCCATCCGAGTGGAACTCAGCTTTTCCACACAGTGCTGCAAATCCACCGGCGGACAAACGGCGACGGCTCGGAACAGACTTAACGGTAACGATTGGGGATCTTCGCCAAGGTACCTCAACAGCAAATTGCCGCTAAGAGAAAAGCCGGCGACCGACACTGGAGACCCGGGACACAGTCGCTCCAGCATGCGGATTGCGGCTTCGACGTCACGAATGCGTCCTGCGTGGTACGGATTTTGAGCGAGCATTGTCGCCGCCCCGCAGCCTCGATGATCCATCCGAAACACGCGGACGTTTCGGTCCATCAGCTTCGCTGCTGTCCGCACCATGTAGCCGCTTTGATGGCAACCAGCCATCCCGTGCATCAACAGCGCGACGTGATCGCCTCGCTTCCATGTCGCTGGCTGATCATCGTGCAGTACCGCAAAATCGCCATCAGCAAAACGAAGTCGTCGTTGAACCGTGTTTGCAACTCTGGGCCGGGCCGGTCGTAAGGTGCCGTAAATCGTTTGAGCGTGCGCGTTGCGAAGTCCGATCGCCGGCTCAAATTTGGGCGTCCCGGACGGTGCTTCCAGCAGCGACACAACAGGCGCGGAATCTGCCAACGCGAGTTTCTCGCGTTCCGCAGCGGATTGAACCGAATGATTGCCGTGCTTTTCGGGCATGCCAGGATGGTGTCGTGAGAGTAGTCGGGCAGGGCAGGCGCAACAATGGGTGGACATTCTGTCGGGAATCAACCGTCTGTCCACCCCGAAACGACAACGACTGTGTACTAAACGGATTTCCGCAGACTCACTAGGCTCCACATTTGCCTGGCTTACCAGATTTTAGGGGAGCTCAGGCATCGCAGCTTGCGTGGCGGGTTGGTGGGCAGATGCGCGTTCACCCTCAGGCAATGGAGGAATTCCCGGTGCGTCGTCCGCGTACCAATCGACTAACACCTGTGACCACATTTCGGCATTTCTGGATTGAATGAATGCATCACGCACGCGTTCACGTTGCGGGTGCCATTCGGCGTAGCGCATGCCAAACTTTCGCAGCAGCTTCGCAGCTCGCTGAACGGAATACACCGATTCTGCCAGCTGAAAATGCTCAGCCAAAACTTCTCGCTGTTCAAAAACGGACGGCGGAGGAGGCAACGGCTGCCCGGCCAGAAGCGCGCGGGCCTGTGAAAAGATCCACGGATTCCCGATGGCGCCGCGAGCAGCGGTGACTCCGGAAACTCCCGTCTCCCGAATCATCCGCACGCAATCTTCCGCAGTGAACAGGTCGCCGCTGCCGAGGATGGTTCGGTTTGGGAATTCGTCGCAGAGTTCCTTCAGGAAATTCCAGTTGCTGGGGCCGATGTATCTTTGCTGAACGGTTCGCCCGTGGACTGTGGCTGCCGCGATGCCTTCTGCAAAGCCGTGTTCCAGAATTTCATAGAATTGGGCGCGGCTTTGCGCTGAGTCGTCGATACCTCGCCGCATCTTCACGGTCACGGGCACGTCATCAGGCACGGCATCGCGAACGCGGCGAATGATCTCAATGGCAATTTCCGGCTGGCTTAAATGGAAGCCACCGCGGCACCGGCCAAGAACCTTCTTTACCGGGCAGCCGAAGTTGATGTCGATGACATCGAAACCTGCTTCCACCAACCGCTTAGCGGCCGATGGAAACTGGTCCGGATCGGCTCCCATTAGCTGGCCTCCGACCGGGTGATCGTCATCGGTAACCATCAGGAAGTGCTTTGTGCGTTCGCGATTCTTCAGCGAATTCACAAAGTTGTCGATCATGACCTCCGCAATTGTGTAGGGAGCTCCCATGCGTTTCGCCACTGCGCGCATGGGCCAGTCGCTGTATCCGCTGAGTGCCGCCTGAACGACGGGAAGATCAAGCTTGAGTGGGCCAATGCTGAGCATCGCCACACGATAGCGAGTGATTGGCGGGAATTCAGGCTTCAACACAAAATGATGTGCGAAGTATCAACGCAGAAAGCCCGGCTTTCGTAAAAAGCCGGGCTTCTGGTTCGTTGAAATTCCTTAACGCTGAGGCGTTATTCCTCTTCGCGTTTTGGCTTTCGCTGACGATGTCCGGTCGTTGCCAGGGCAATGCCCAGCACAGCCGCTCCCTGAGCCTGATTGGCTTGCTGAGGGCTGGACGCAACAACGACGGCCGATTCTCCATCGACGAGCTGTTCTGCAACTTCGGCGAAGATGTCTTCGGAAATCGCTTCGTCAGATTCGCCCATCCACCAGTCGGCGGTGGCCAATTCTTCCATCACGGAGTCTACGTCGCCAGTCGCTTCCGCTTCCTCCGTCAACGTCTGCTCGGCACTCACTTGCTCTGTTTGGTCGACCGTTAATGTCGCCACGACGGCGGCAGGATGCACTGTGATGATGCGAAGATCGTCGCGGTACAGTTCGTCTGCCTGAATCGAGGCGAACAGCACCTCAGGTTCTGGCACATCTTCAAGTTCGCGTGGGATTGCCATGTCCGACGAAGCGACACGGAAGTCCAGTGGCTGCGCCCATGGGCCTGGATTGCCATCGGCATTCAAGCCGCGAATCCACCAGCGGTAGGTTCCCGACGCCAGATTGGTGGTTGCGGTGAATATTGGGTTCCCGGAAAACGGGTCCAGCTCCAATGGCACGACTTGATTGAGAACAGTTGGCTGGCCAGTCAGCAGCATGTTCTTGACCAGAATTTCGTACTGAGTGACGTTTGGTAGTGCGGTCCATTCGAACGTCGGTGTGTTGTCAGTTGAGAAATTCGTTGGGGCAAGCAGTTGCGGTGCGTTGCCAACCGTCGCGTCAAGAATGAAGTTATTCGGATTACTCCACTGCGAGGCGTTCCCGACATCGTCGAAGGCGCGAACCCATGCTCGGAACGTGCCGTTTTCAAGCGGCAAGTCCGGTGTGAAAGAATTGGTCGTAAGGTTCGGTTCGTAGATAACACGTGATGCACCGGTATCGACGTTGTTGACCCATAGTTCGAAGCGAACGTATTCGGGAACAGTCGTCCATGAGAACGTCGGCAAGTTCGTGTCGCTGATCGTAACGATCGGCGCGTTCGGGTTAGGGTCGCCCGGACCGGTCATGGACGGAGTCGGAACGAAGAACTGAGAAGGCTGTGACCATGCACCGGCCTGACCATCTTCGTTGAACGCTCGCACCCACCAGCGATAGCTGGCATTTCGCAGGACGGCGACCGGATCGGTATACGTAATTTCAGTCGCACCAGCCACATGTTCCACATTGGTGTTGTGAATCTGACGCACCTGACCGGTGGTGATGTTGTTAACCCAGATTTCGTAGTGCGTGGCTCCGTCCTGAGCCTGCCAGACGAATTCCGGTGTGCGGTCCGTCACCGTTTCGCCGCCGATGGGGAAAATCAGAGTCGGGCCAGCATTCAGATTTTTGGTAAAGTTGTACTGAGGACTCCACAGGCCTGGTTCACCGTCATCGTCGAGGGCGCGCACCCAGACTCGGAAGTCGCCATCGCCGATAGCATTCGGTGGCGTGTAGGACGTCCCCTGGATGCCGCGAACATTTGCGACCACAAGCGGCGACGTGACTACGTTGCCGTTGGCGTCCGTACCATTAAGTTGGCTGATCCAGATTTCGTACTGATTGGCACCGATGTCTGTCCACGTGAAGGTCGGTGTGCTGTCGATGGTCGCTCCGCCGTTCGCAATCGGTCCAGTGATGGCCGGACGGACAATCTGGAATTGATTAGCGGTACTCCAGTCGCCTGCATTGCCGTTGGATTCGATGGCTCGCACCCAAACTCGGTAGTAGCCTTCGCCCAACGATGTCTGTGATTCGTACATCGCATTGCTGGTGCCGGCGATCAAAGCACCGCTGGCATCAACGAAGCTATCATTGATTGGAATAGCGATGGTCGTACGGCGATCGGCTGGATCCTGCTGCGACACCCAAACCTGATAGCGTTCTGCGTTTGGAATCGCCGTAAAGATGAATTCCGGAGTGGTATCGAATTGAATGGACTGATGAGCCGGTTCCAGCACTGACAGCTGAACGACCTGGAACGTGTGCGGATCGCTGGCGGCGGTACCACTGGCATTAGACGCCGTCACAACCGCTGTGTACGTACCGGGCGGCAGAGACGTGGTCGGGGTATACGAATTTTCGGTGACTCCCGTCTGGGTGAACACGACTTGTCCGTCCGCATCGGTAACTGTCACCGTGAACGCACCAGTACCGGCTGACCATGCAATCGTCGGCGTAGAATCGCTGGTTCCACCTGTGAACGGTGCCGTGATGACTGGTTTCGATGGAACGTTGACGTTGATGACAACCGTCTCAAGGTCTTGCTGATTCGTATCGTCTGTGACTCGCAAAGCCACCACGAACTGGCCAATGGCGGGATACGATGTCGTGGCTGTGACCCCGGTTGCCTGCGGATCGAAGGTGCCGTCGTAGTTGAAGTCCCACTCGTACATCGTGATTTTTGAACTGCCGGGAACCAGCGTATGAGTCGACAGTGCGGCGCTGAGGTTCACCGTTTCGTTCACACCAGCCGGGTTAGGAGTGGCCGTGATGATCGCGACTGGTTGGCTCACGAAGAATTCGGTGGCTCCGATATCGATGCTGAATGCACCGTCATTGTTGCCTTCAACCTGACGTGGCCGTTTGACCTGATCGAATTCGTTGATCAGGCTTCCGACAGCGACGCCGGTTTCGTCGGCGTAAAGAGTATTGCTGCCCGCATCAATGACATACGCGCCAGCGTTCAACGCGTGGTGCCATGTGCCGTTCGGACCGTTGGACGAAAGTGGTGCCAGTCCGGCTTCAGTGACGCCAGCTGTGGCTTCGGCCACAATGTCCGAGTTTTGCAGCAGGGCATCGGCAGGGGTGCCGTCAAGGTCTCCGATAAAGTTGAAGCCCATCGAATTGACGGTGCCTTGCAGGTCGGGCGATGAAGACGCCGTATTCTTTTCCATGATGGTGTTGCCGATTTCGAACGTGGCAGTGCCTTCCTGATACAAACCGCCACCTTCCGCACCGGCGGAGTTGAAGGCGATCGTCGAGTTCAGAGCATACAGCGAACCGACCGTTTGAATCGGGCGAATCGTAGGGTTGACTGCACTATCCTGACGTTCGTTAAACAGTCCGCCCCCACGTGAGACGGCCATGTTGGACGAAAGCGTTGAGTTGACAAGTTCGACCTTGCCGTGATTGAACACGCCACCGCCGCGAGATCCCGCTTCGTTGCGAGAAATTGAGCTGCGCGAGGCATTGACGGTGCCGAGGTTGTAGATGCCGCCGCCCTGGTTGTACGCTTCGTTGTCGATGATATTGACGTCAACGATGTTCAACATGCCTCCGGTGCTGGAGACGACGCCGTCTGGTGTCGCTGTGCCTTCAATAAAGAAGCCACCGCCGTCATAAGCCTCACCGCCGCGGACTGTGAGATTTTCCAGTGTCAGATTAACGCCCGGATAGATGTGGAACACGCGGTCGATCTGTGATGCATCAATGACTGTCTCCGTGGCATCAGCACCGGTACCTCGGATCGTCAGGTTTTCGAGAACGTCAAGGTCTCCCTTGAATCCTTCGTCTTCAGAACGGCCGGCAATATCCAGAAGGTATGTGCCTGGGGCCAGATGAATGATGTCGGCACCAGGGTTTGCATTCGCTTCGTTGATGGCGGCTCGCAAAGTCCGGTTGCCGTTTGCGTCTGCAATCTGGCCGTCGCCCGGAATGTTGTCGCGGGCGTCGTAGGTGGCACTCACCAGGTTATCCAACGTCCACGATTCCGAATCGTTACCACCCGCCACAAGAGCCACACCGTCTGTGTCGATGATGGCGGACGTGTCAATTTTCACGCTGAAGACGTAGTCACCCGCAATGTTTGTCAGCGGAGCGAGGTTGGTGATCTCATAGTGTTCCAGATCGATCGGATTGAAGATCGCTCCCGCCAGAGCCACGACATTGCCGTCTCGGGTAAGCTCAAAATCGCTCAGATCAACGCCTGTCACATCTTCACTGAATTGAACGGTGATGGTGTTGACGGCGACATTGATCGGTTGACCCGCATTCGGCTGGACGTCCGTAATGTCGCTTACCGTCGGTGCTTCATCAGGAATAGAGACAGCCGCAGTTTGGCCAGCGTTGCCACCTGTGACGAATGTCGAAAACGACCCCGTCGCGGATCCGGAACCCGTTGCCGCACCGGCAAGAACGGGAGTTGTTCCAATCGGGGCATCGAGGCTCAGCGTATAGCCACGGGTAGTACCGTAGACAAAGTTTGTGCCGCCGGTGCCACCACCGGAAACACCGAGGTTGGATTCTTCAGCACTCAGGATTTCGATAATGTATTCTGTATTGGGCTTCGCTGTGACCTGGATAAATCCGGTTCCGCCATTGGTCACACTTGTGTACTGAGGAATACCGCTTTGCTGAATCAACGGAACTTCTTCCGTGTCAGTCAGCGGTTGAACCTCATAAATCATAAACCTCAGCGAATCGCCATCGGGGTCAATGGGGTTGCCAGTACCGTCGTCGGTGCCCACGTTGATATTAATCAGGTTGGCCGCAGGATTCGCAAATGTGGCGTGCGTCTTAAAGCGGTAGTAGTCGCGGTCGCCCTTGTGATCGATATTCAACACACCAGGCTGCAGCGAATTGTTCGTGAAGGCATTCACAGAGATGCTGTTGCCGCCCAGAACTCCCAGTTGCGAGGCTCCTTGGAAACTGTCGTTTTCTTCCATCCCGTCCGGTTGAATCGGATCTTCGTTGTCGTCGACGTTGAAGATATCACCGCGACTGAGTGAATACGGCGTCAGGCCGGTAAAGGTGGTTGTATTACGGCCCGTGTCCCACTGAAACGAGTACCTTGGGTCAACACTCAGGATGCTGTTGTTGCTGTTAAATTCGAAAGTGTCGTCAGTGTTGACCAGCTCTACTGTGTCTTCAAAAGTTGAAAACCCTTGCACTGTGCTGGTCTGATTGAAGTTGTTGAAGTCATAGTCCGACTCCACTCGCCAGGTCGATGTCCCGTGCCCCTCGAAGCTGAATTCAAGCGAACCGAAAGCAGTGTTTGGATCAAGATTAACCTGGTAGACCGATGACGGTACTTCGCCAATGCTGTTGAACCAGCCCAAAGTGCGGGTTGCATTCCGTGAACGCGTTACATTGCTGAAATATCCATTCGGGGACAAAACCGGGCCATGGGCATGGTCCTGTGGCGGCGAGGATGACGGACCGCGACGGCGTGATTTGAAATAGTTCTCATCATTGTCGATAAATGCAAAGCCGTTGGTCACGTCCAGCGAATTTCCTGAGTTTCCGCGAAAAACCATGTCCAGCCGGGCCAGCGGGTCACGGTATCCCTGTCTCCAGTTGGCTCCCCGTAGATGGGGAACGTCAGCCGTGTAATTGAACCAGCCTTGAGACTGGGGCGGAATGATGCTGACAAACGAGTCCAAAAAGACGCTCGCTCCAAAGTTACCGTTGAAGGTATTGTTGACAACTTCCGCATCAATGCCCGACAGGCCAAGCTCCACTTCAGTGTTGGCCGCGTTGTAGAATGGATCGCCCAACCCAAGAGCGTACCCCAACGTGTCCGCTGTGCCCACGCGAACCACCAGGCCACCTAATGTTCCGGTGACCTGACGGAAGTCGTGGGTCCAGTCCGAACTTCGGACACCAGTTGAGTCATTCACCTGGCCGGATTGCGGTATCGGCACTGTTGATGATGTCTGCTGGTTTCCGTTGTCCAAAATATTGTTGGACTGGACCCGCAATTCGATGTTTGGCGTTTTCGCATTCCATCCAATGACTGGATGGTTGTTCAGCTCGCTGAAAATATCGGTTGTCGTCGACGCAAACAGCGGGTCATTGGGACCAAACTGCACTTGCTCATGAGCCAGCGTGTTCATGACATACACGCCGGACAGGTTGTTCGTCAGAACCTCGTTATTCACCAGCACAATGCGGGAGTCTTCGTTGACGCGGTTTAAGATGTCGATGCCGCGGCCTTCGTTACTCTCAATGCGAGAATCGGATACGTACAGGGAACTCACGTCCGTTGGGTTACTTATGTACTGACCGCCCCCCGCCACTGATGGAACTCGCAACGTGCCGTCGGCCAGATATTCAATTCCGTCACCGTCGTTCGAACTGATCACTGCGTTATTGATGATGATATCTGTGTCACTGACAACCTCGTAACCGTGTTCGACATTACCGCCTTCCAGACTGACGTCGTGGCCAATATCGATGCCATGCCCGCCGTTGTTGCGGAAGTAATTGGACTGCGTTTGAATAACACGGCGACGCCCGAGAGACAATGTGTTATTGGATTGTGAAGTCTGCGCGACACTTCCGAGACTGTGCAAGTACGGTCCAGCGTCCTGCACAATCTTTAGACCATCGCCACCGGTATTAACGCGAGCTGTGCCTGTGATGGCTGGATCCGTGTACCCGTTTCCGTCAAAGACATTTGCGAATTCAGCGGTTGTTGTGCCGTTACCCATGACGGCGGAAACACCCTGGCCCAAAACAGCTCCATTCAGCCAGTTGCCGACGAACTGATTGCCGATCGCTGTCACCGTAATATCGGACCCTCCGACTCGCGTTTCGAACGTCGAATTCTTGTCCTCAACCGCCACAATTCGAAGACCGTCTTCCCGGTTGTGATTCAGCAGGCTGCTAACGAAGTTGATTGTGCCGAATGCGATCCCGTTGCTACGGACACCGGTCAGCGTGTTGCCAATGAACTCCATGTCAGTGAAGTTGGCATTCACTCGCAGCGTGTCACGTTCGTCCAAAGCGTCCACGCTGAAGCCGTCGCCGACGTTCTGTGAGATCCGCGAGTCGGTGGCGTTGAAGACGACTTCGACTTCTTCAAAGCCAAAAATGCCCACACCACCGGCCGCTCCAGCGTTGCCCAGGAAGTTCGTTCCCGTGGGATTGCCCGTAAAGTTGGACGCAGCGTCGTTCGGGTGGAAACCGTTCCCGTTGGCACTGTGGCCGTTGCCGATCACGTCGTTCGTGTGGAAGTCGACTTCAATTCGAGCAGCCGCCTGCACATTAATTCGCAGCCCATATTCGGCGTTATTGTTGATGTCGTTCCGCTGAATCTTGAAGTCTAAGCGGTCGTCAACCGAGTTCTGTGCGTACAGATCGAAGCCGTCACCCAGGTTGTTGGTAACGTCGTTGTCATCCAGCACAACGGCATTCAGTGAGCCGTTTTCGGTTCGTTCGAAGTGGAAACCATCGGCGCCGTTGTTGCCAAAGAAGTTTTTGACAACTTCCAGATCCTGGATCTTAGTGCGTTCCGTCAACAGAAAATTCAGACCGTTGCCGTCGTTACCCTGAGCATCAACACCGATGATATTGTTTTCGATGACAGATTCGGCAAGCAGCGAATTCGCATCGACGTCAAACTCATCACTTTCCAATGCGACATAGATGCCGTCGCCCGCCCAACCCGTGTTGGCGTCGTTGTCATCCACGCTGCTGGTGATCTTATTGCCTTTGATTTCGAACGACCCAGTCGCGAGGTCCAGCACTTCAACCACAATTCCGGCGTGGCCGTTATTGTCGATCACGTTGCCGTCCAGTGGGATCCCGTTGGGGCCGCCGGTCGTGCTGACATCGGATCCGATATTGACGTTAAAACTGATATCCTGTGGTCCAGGAAGTGCAAGAGGATCAGACGGATCCAACGGCAGGGTCGCGCCCACACCATAGCTGTGAGATTCAATGTGAATCCCCTTGGCCGCATTACTGGAGATATTGTTTTGCACAATATCTCCATCAAAACTGGTGCCTGTTTTCAGGTCGATGTTGATTCCCGCCAGATTATTGCTGGTGATGGCGTTTCCAGAAATCAACTGGGGAAGTGTATCGCCGGTGAAGGTGGTTTCTGCGATCGGCGTCCAGTAACCCGTGTTGGAGGTGTAGCCGCCGCTGCCGGTTGTGCCCTGCAGCAAGAACGTATCGGCCGTCAGCACCGTGATTCGATGAGTGCCATTAGCGGCCGTGTTGCCGCCCACATTGGCGACTCGAATCTGATCGCCGGTTTGAAGTCCGTGCCCCACAGATGTGATTACGATGCCACCCGTCAGCGGGTTAGTGGCACCAGTGATCAGATTGCTCGTCCATCGCGCCAGTCCGCCACTCTTGTCGTAAGCCCCCGACGCTCGCACGCCGTCCAGCGAGAACGTATTGGCGCTGAGCACTGTGATTTTGTAATCGCCCGTGATTAATGTACCAGTAGCACCTGACACGCGGATGCGATCACCGGACGACAAGCCGTGCCCCACTGAAGTGAAGATCACGTCACCGGCACCTGCTGGATTCACGATATCCGTGATGCGGCCTTCCGGCTGAGTTCCCTGAACATCAATTTTGACCAGACCGTTCGCCGTTCCGCCCTGGAAATCCGGTACGTACCAGGCTCCACCGGCGTTGTAGTTGACTCCCGAAACAAGCCCGTTGGTACCGTTCAACGTGAATGTATTGTTGCCGGTCCGCGTAATTGTGTGAGTGCCGTTTCCGGGGTGGTTGATGTTCGGATTGGCATTGGTCATCCCCTGAATCACGATCACATCGCCGGTTTGGAGACCGTGATTTGTGGACGTGATCTGGATCGGTGTGCCGTCGAAAGCTTCTTCCACAAATCCGCTGCGGGACACGCTGGGCAGGAAGTTAATTCCGTGGCCGCTATTCTGACCGATCGTGTTGTCGCGCAAAGCTCCGGTGAAGTTACTGTCTTCCAGTTCGAAGCGAATTCCGTCCTGGCCGCTGGATGTGATCGTGTTGCGATCCATGATCCCGGTGATGTCACTAACGTCGTGAGCGCCCACCAGAATCCCATGGCCAGCCACACCAGTAATTACGTTGTCGACGACTTCGGTATTTGTTAGCGGCGAATTGGTCAGGTTCAGGTTAATACCGTGAACATTGGCCGCTGCTCCGGCCCCCCGTGCGAACACGGCCGAATTGAAGATGTCTGCGTCACCGATCAGCACCCCGGCAACGGTCTTGGCGACGGTGCCTGAATTACCCGCGTCGAAGTTGAACACGACGTCCGCACCAATCAGATCGTTACCGAAAATCGGTGCGGCGATCGGTGTGCCGGGCAATACTGCGGGAGCACGGTCAATGTCGATGACGAATTGAAAGACATCGCCCGGCAGAAAGTTTGTGAAATCGACGGTAAGGATCTGGTCGTTGGAACTAAGAGTCGCAGTTGCACCGATTCCCGTGTTCCCGACAACTGTGAACGGCTTGCCGTCAAGGCCTTCGTCAAACACCAACCCGAGATCTGACAGGTCAAGCGTAAACTGCTGCAGCATCTCGCCGTCGATGGCGTTGTTCCGGATCTCAAACGGCTGCACAAAAGTATCGCCGGCCGCGCGGAAGAAGACGTCCGCGCCGGGCTCATTGCCGATCACGTTATTGGCGATGCGCAGTCCGTCGGTCGGAGCGTCAGACAGGTTGACCTGAATCGCATCTTTGTTCAGTGCCTGCACGCCGAGGTTGTCGACGATCTGAAAATCATTCGCGCTGGAAAAGTCGCCCGCTGTCGAGCCGCTGACTGTCAGCATTACGCCTTCCAGATCGGCTGGCGCACTGATTTCGTTTTGAGTGACAATCCCGTGGGTAATGTCAGAACCATTCAGTGCATTAATACTGACAGACGGCGTGATTGAGTCCTCAATCGTGACGGCATGGCTGTCTGTGTTGTTCAGCGTAATGTTGATGCCGGCACCCACATTCGCGATCGTGATGTCTTCCAACGAAATCGTGCGGTTGCCCGTCACGTTCGTCAGATTGACATCGATCCCCGTCCCGCTAAAGGCCGTGACGTTGACGGTCTCGATGGCTAATCGGTTTAGCGTGACACCGGAAAGATCGATTGAGATCCCTTCGGTCGTCGAAGCCAGATCGATCCGTTCGATCACGATTTCATCGTGCGCGCCCAGGTCGGCGTTGGTGATAGACAGGTTGCCCGTGCCGATGTCAACGAAGTTGTCAACGTTCGAATTGTTGATCACCAGCGCCGTCAGCAGCGTGCGGCTTTCCAACTGTTCGCCGCCCGCGCAGTCGCGCCTTCGACTGGTGGATCGACGATTCGCCGCGCCAGCGCCCTGTGCCGCGCCGTAGAAATTCGCGCTGAACAAGTGTCGTTTTGCTGCTGCAAGCCATGTGTTGAGAAGCATGCTCAATACCCAACAAGGTGTTTTAATAGAGATGTGAATCTGCCTTGGAGCCCGCAAAACGGAGCATCCTTCAATGAACGGACGTACCTCGACCGTACAAACAGACATCACGCCATTGATAAGATTCGGTTTATGCAGGGTTTTCTGTTTAGGAAAACCCTGATGCCGACCGCGCATTGGCTGGAAAGGCAAATAGACAGACGCCGGGAAATCGCCTTTCCAACAGTTCAGCCGCAGAATCGCGGCTCTACAACGTCGCAGACGGAGTTTGATTCGATTCGCATTTTTCTGCGACCCCAAACACCGGATTGGTCATCTGCGACACTTAGGTGCCGCAGGAAGCCACGGCAGACAAGGGCAACCAACACCTCCAACGGACACCGCGAGAACTCGAACAGGGGTGACTTTGTGATTTTCTTAGAAAACCTGCGAAATCTACGTCCGCAAAATCGACTGGATGCGATTGGCCCCTTAGTCGGCTTGTTGTCCAACATGGCAAGGATCGCGGGCACCTATTTACATCCGAGGCCGGCTGGTGCGGCATGGAGTCGGGTTTGCTGAAGGTCTGGAGAACAGCACCCAAGGGAAATCAGCATCACGTTCAGTGAGCTCAACTCTGCCGCATCGTATTTTTCCCGGTCGATGCGCCGCTGCCGCCGAAAGACCTCCTGCTATCACGACGCATTTGCCTGCAAAGTGGATCGCAGCGGCCGCTCAAGGTTGGAATTGTCTCTTTCCGCAACGCGAATTTGGCCGAACGAGCGATTCCCCTTTCCGAATTTGCCGATATTTGCTAAACCACCGGCTCGCCTACAGACCGATAGGGAAGCGGTGGAATGGACCTTGCTCTTGGATTTGTCTTCATCATCAGCCTGATGTTTCTGGCCATGATTTTTGGCGAGAGGCTAAGTCTGTTCGGAATTGCCGATGGGCAATGGCTAACGGCACCATTCGATTGGGCCGCCAGATTCTGGGATATGCTTTGCGAAGCCGCAGACCGAGTGAGCGGATTCGTCTTTGATCATTTCTGGTGGGTTGCCGCTACCGTTTCCGGCGGCGTAGGCATTCTGCTGATCGCACTGGTGATGGTCACAGGGCTATCCGACAAAGCGGAGGCCAACCGCAGCGACGAAGAATCGCTGATGCTTGTCGGCAGCGTACTTGACCACACAACGATTCTGACACCCGACAACGTGCTGCAACTGAAAGTGGCAGACGGCCCCAACCCCCTTGCGACCGGGCCCGAGCTTGTCCATCAGGTGCCGTCAAAAGATCGCTGGCGTATTCCACCATCCATCCGCCAGGAGATCGTTGACAGCATGCCTCCCGCTCCGCCGGAGCCGGACGTGTTGTGGAATCCAGGCCGACCAGAATATCCTCGCGAACCCGACTATTCGCGCAGTCTGCTGAATATCACGATTGAACCATTTGTGGAACGTCGAGGCCGCCAGGTTCGGTCGCCTTTGGTGGATCGGATGATTCGCGACAGCCTGATGGCACTTCGAAACGGTGACTGGAGGACATTCAGCGATGCTCAGGCGAGAGAACGCGGTACCGGCAGCGGGCCCGTGCTGCGTGAAGACTCGCAGTTTGCAGAAGACGATCTGTATGCACGCGTTCGAGTCATCCCGGGGGAATCAGTCGCGACCAACGATTTGAAGGTCGAGAAATTCCTGCCGGAACAGCCACCTGCTGGCGAGTTCGAGATTGAAATCCGACTGACTAATCTGTCGCCAGACACATTGGATGGCTTGGTAGTGCGAGAACTACTGCCATCCGCATGGCGACCAGTGGCTGTCCAGCCGCAAGCCGTTTATCGGGAATCAACCATAACGTGGCTTCTGAACGACATTCGCCCGTTCGATGAAAAAATCCTGAAGGTAAAAGTGACGTCGTCTGAGTTCGGCCAGTTTCAGTCGTATACTGAGGTCTCGGCCACGACTGCCGTCGCTGCATCAACCGGTGTGTCTGAACCTCTGCCCGCCGTCCCGGATCGCCGTGAACCAATCGACCGGCGCCCGATTGAGCGAGAACCTTTTGAGCCTGTGCCTTTCGAACCCGAGCCATATGTCCCGGAACCGTTCGACCGACGCGAGCCAGAACCGCGACCGCAGGAACGCCGCCTTCCGCCCGTTGAAGATCTTCCCGATGTGCAGCTAACACTGCTTGAGCCACCGCAGACGGTTCCCGTCAATGAATGGATTGAGGTGCTGTTTGAAATCCGAAATGTCGGAACCGCTCCTGCAGAAGGCGTGTCGTTGCGTGTCGACGTGCCGCTGGGGCTTAGCCACCATGCTCTGAACGATGACGATTTGGATCGCAAGATCGAAGTTCGGATCGCCACGCTGAAGCCGAAGGAACGCAGAAAGTTCCCGCTGAAGGTGCGTGCGACCACTCCAGGCTCGCACTATGCCATTGCAGAACTCACGCTGCAGAAAAATCAGCTGGACGTGCGTCCCTTCGAAGTCATCGCACGCCGCACGACGCCGGACAATTCCCGCCTGGTCCCGCGCCCCGACTTTTAAAAGTCCACCGATGCGCCCGTATTCGGCGGGTCACCAGAAAACCGGCCGATTTTCGCGACACTCCCCCGCCTGCAAGTGGTTCACGCCTATATCCAGCGTGGACTTTCACTTATGCAGCAGACGGGCGACATCATGCGCGACGCCAGCCTTCTGGCCATTTCATTCATTCTGACGGCATCTGTCGTCATCGCAGCGGACGCTCCGTCATCGGCAAAAACGGCCGCTGAAATCGATCGTCTGATCCTGAATGACACGGCAACTGATTCGCTGCAACAAGTCGATGATGCGACATTTCTGCGGCGAGTTTCGCTGGATCTGGTCGGACGCCCGCCAACGAGCGGTGAGATTACGGCCTTTGGACTGAGTCCATCTGAATCAAAACATAGCGACGTCGTGCAAAAGCTGCTGGCGTCGGATGATTACGCCGCTAACTGGAGTCGCTACTGGCGGGATGCGATTTTTCGACCAGCGACCAACGTGCGGGCCGCTTTTGTGCGACCAGCCTTCGAAGAATGGATGGCCGACAACCTATCGGAAAACCGTCCGTGGGATGCCGTCGTTACGGATCTGTTGACGGCGACCGGCACCGTGAATGACAACGGAGCCACCGCTCTGATTTTCGCTCATGAAGGCCAACCAGAAGAAATTGCCGCCGAAGCATCACGCCTGTTTCTGGGCATTCAAATTCAATGTGCCAACTGCCACAACCATCCGTGGGACCGCTGGAAGCGTGAACAGTTTCACGAACTGGTCGCCTTTTTCCCTCGCATCACTTTGCGGCGAGATCCGCAGTCTGACAAAAGATACGAATACGTGATCACGTCGGCCGATCGTGACCGCTCACGACGCCCGGGCGTTTCGAAATTCTTGCTCACGCGAGTCGACCGGAACCGCGATCAGATCATTTCGGAAGCCGAAGCAAAAGGCACGCCGCTGCAGCGAGTCTTCAGCGGGCAGGGACGAAACTACATCGACAAAAACGGCGACGGCAAACTTTCGATCGAAGAAATTCAAACGGCTCAACCGCCCGACAACAACCGACCGGGGCAGGGCGCGACGGAACACTATATGGCCGATCTGTCCGATCCCGGATCAAAGGGGACGCTGATTCAACCCGGCTTCTTTATGGGCGAAGTCGACGTGCCTCAGGGACAATCGGATGCGGACAGACGAGCTACTGCTGCCGGGTTATTCACGTCCCAACAAAACGAATGGTTTGCAAAAGCGATCGTCAATCGCATGTGGGCGGAGCTAACAGCATCCGCATTCTACTCGCCCATCGACGATATCGGCCCAGACCGAAACGCCGAACACCCCGAAGTTCTGGCAGCCCTAAGCGAAGGCTTTGTCGCGAATGGCCACGATCTCAAGTGGTTGCTGACCACCATTACTTCCACCCGCTTTTATCAGCGGCCGGTCAACACGAAGGCGGACGGCTTTCTGAAACTCGAACCCACACGGCTGCGATCAGACCAATTGTACGACGCGCTCTGCCAGACACTCAACGTCACAAACCTGTCGCTGCCGTTCAACGGCCGACGCACACCGAATGCTCAGTCCGAAGATCGAGGGCGTTTGCAGTTCGCGGCAACGTTCGGCTTCGATCCGTCGACGCCGCGCAGCGATCTGACGGGGAACATTCCGGAAGCGTTGTTCCTGATGAACTCGCCGCAACTGAATCAGGCCATTAAAGCCGACACCACCAACAGTCTCATCACCAGAATCTCAAGCATAGTGCAGAACGACGAAGACGCTGTGCGGGAGTTATATCTGGCGACGGTGAGTCGCGAACCGACAGCCAAAGAACTTTTCATCTGCCGTAAACATCTCAACGCGGCCGCAACCCGAAACGAAGGTTTCGAAGACGTGTTGTGGTCGTTGTTGAATTCCACTGAATTCCAAAGCAAGAGTTAAAACTACAGAAACGGCTTAACTGCGAATGCAGGCTGGTCGGGGTTGAGTGGAATCGGACTTCCGTTTTTTTGCAGGCTCGGTCGTTCGCCCCGCTCAACCCCAGCCAGCACGCATTCGCTTCTGAAGGCAATCGCCATGTCGACCAGCCATATTATTGAAAACATCCGCCTAAGTCGCCGGGGATTTTCCCGACGCAGATTTCTTCAGACGGTTTCCGCAAGCGCCGCCGCTACAGGTGGACTCGGCTTTCGCGACTTGATGGCGGTGGAAGCGGAAAAGCTGCGGCGACGTGGGAAGTCCATGATTCTGTTGTGGATGCAGGGCGGCCCCAGCCAGTTTGAAACCTTCGACCCCAAGCCAGGCACATCCAACGGCGGCCCGACAGAAGCCATCCAAACCAGCGTGCCCGGCATTCAAATCGCCGACAACTTCCCCAGAGTCGCGCGTATGATGGACGACATCGCTCTGGTGCGTTCGATGACCAACAAGGAAGGCAGTCATCCGCGAGCCTCGTACCAAATGCACACGGGCTACATCCCGTCGGGCAGCGTCAAGCATCCGTCGATCGGTTCCTGCATTGCACAACAAATCGGCGACGCCAACAACGAGCTGCCATCTTTCGTGTCCATCGGCGGAAATCCGGGGGCAGGCGGGATGCAGGGAGCCGGATTTCTGGGCATGGACTACGAACCGTTTGTTGTGAACAACCCGGGTCAGTTGCCGTCCAATGTCGCGATTCCCGTTGCCACGCGACGCTTCGATCGCCGCCTGGGATTGCTCGGTCAACTGGAAGAAGAATTCAGCGCCGCCGGAGCGTCACAGCTTGTCGAAACTCATCAATCGCTGTACGGCAAGAGTTCGCGACTGGTCAAGAGTGACGACGTATCCGCATTTGATGTATCGGACGAACCCGCAAAGCTGCGTGATCAGTACGGCGATTCGAGCTTCGGCAAAGGTTGTCTGTTGGCTCGACGGCTGGTGGAACGCGGCGTCACGTTTGTGGAAGTGCGGTCCGGCAACTGGGACTCGCATCAAAACAATTTCGAACAGTGTGCCAACAACGCGGCGGACGTCGACCCGGCAACGGCTGCGTTGATCGCGGATCTCAAGGATCGAGGCATGCTGAAAGACACGCTGATTGTCTGGATGGGCGAATTCGGCCGCACCCCAAAAATCAACGCTCGCACCGGCCGCGATCACTATCCGCGAGTCTTCAGCATGGCGATGGCGGGCAGCGGAATCATCGGCGGCCAGGTCTACGGAGCATCCACCGACGATGGTTCCGCCGTCGAAGACTCCCCAGTCACGGTACAGGACTTATTCCAAACCGTGTGCCAGTCACTCGACGTGAAAGCCGACCACGAAAACCTCAGCCCCCTCGGCCGCCCCATGAAAATCGTCGACGGCGGCCAACCAATCCCCGGCTTCCTCGCCTGATGCCGGTACGCACCGGCGGGCGGTTGGCGTGGCTGGCGAGTCGCGATTTGTTAGCTGAAACGCCGGCGTTGCTCCCGCTGGTCGCTGGGGTGACGCAGCCAACCGCATCGGCGATTTCGCAATGGCCGAGCCCATGAATCCGTATGATCCTCCCAATACTGATTCGAGGCCGGATGCAGCGAGCGAAGTTAAACCCCCCGCCAAAAACGAATTTAGTCTCTCTGCTGATTTCAACCTTCATCGGAGCCGTGACTGGGGCGGTCGTGCTTGCCCCATTCACGCGCAGCTTCGGTGCCCCGACTGGGCGAGGCGTTGGATTCGGACTTGGCGGGATGATATCGATGATTGGTGCGCTGATCGTTCGCGGTCTAGGGCGACGGCTTACCTTATGACGCGGAAGATCGCAGCCGTCCTTCGATCAGCAGATCGTTTCCGAACTGTTGAACCAACATACTGTTGATCGACGCATCTTCAGAAACTTGTGCCATGCCCTGACCACCGATCGGTGATAGCGCTCCTGTGCCGCCGACGATTTTCGGAGCGACGAATACGTGGACTTCGTCGACGTGGCGGCCATCGAAGAATGAGCCAAGCAGACCGGAGCCAGCTTCGACCAGAACGTTCGTAATGTTGCGTCGGCCAAGTTCGGCCAGAAGTTGCGCCAAGGCGGCGGACCGATCTGTTTTGCTCGTCGTGAAGACTTCTACGCCAAGGCCGGCCAACATCTTCACATGATCGGAAGTTGCGGATGCCTCCGCCGCACAAAGCAGCAGCGGAGCTTCGTTGATCGTCTTTAGAAGGTTGCCGTCCGACACGATGGACCCACCATCTGTATCGACGACGACTCGCATAGCCTTCCGCGGGCCGGCAGGTCGAGCCGTCAGCGTGGGGTTGTCGGCTCGAACAGTTCCCGCCCCCGTGATGATGGCGTCCATGTGACCGCGCAACCGGTGAACTTCAGCTCGTGACTGCTCGTTGGAAATCCATTTCGAATGTCCCGTCCGCGTGGCGATGCGGCCGTCCAGTGTCATGGCCCATTTTGCGTGGACCCACGGCTGTTTCTGCAGCATCAACTTGCGAAACGGTGCGATCAGGTCTATTGCCTCGTCTTCGCACACGCCAACAGCAACATCAATTCCCGCCTCCTGAATTCTGGCGATCCCATTCCCCGCCACATGCGGCGCTGGATCCTGACAACCAATGACGACCCTTCGGAATCCTGCCGCAATGACCGCGTCCGCGCAAGGCGGCGTTTTGCCGTGATGGCTGCAGGGTTCCAGCGTCACGAATAATTCCGCCCCCCGCGTTCTTTCACCAGCCGCAGCGATCGCATCAATCTCAGCATGAGGCCCACCGAACTTCTGGTGGAAACCGTCGGCAATCCAGTTCAGATTTTCGTCCACGATCACGGCACCGACGGCCGGGTTCGGCTCAACGTGACCCAATCCCTGTCGAGCAACCTGCAGCGCGTGCTGCATCACACTGCTATCATCGAAAAATGGGCGGCTGCTATGAGGTTGCATGTAAGAAGCAAACGTTGCGACGGAATAAAAGAAGCTCGACTTTGAAAAAAAGCCGAGCTTCGCGTGCGATCGATGCGTGAAGGACAGCCCCGGCTAATCCTGCCCTGGCACCCACAATTTGGATGCTTCGCCCGCTGGCTTTTCGGCACCGGGCGTCCAGACTCCCCCTTCGCCAGCCCCAGCCGGTGCGGCTTCGAGTTCGTCGAGCAAATGGCTGCAACCACTGTTCGCCAGTTCTTCGCGAATCACATCCTCAATCTCCGGGATCTTCAAGAAGTAACGATCGCGAAGGGCGCCCAGCAATTTCGAAAGTTCCGGATCTGAAGGATCATCCAGGCGACAACTGAGTTCCCGAATATCCAGCTCCAGTTTTGTACGGAAAGCGTCCGGGGCATCCTCGACGGCCTCGCGTGCATCCGCAAAACACTGGGACGCCAAGGCCAGATCGTTGTTCTCCCTCGCCACCGACGCACGCAGCAGGTGAGCTCGCATCGCGGGAAATTTATCCAGGGCTTCGGGACGGCCGATCAACTCTTCAATCGCCTGCTCCAACAGCAACTGGTGGCGCAACAACGTGACTCGGTTTACGAAATCGATCACCTGTTCGTCCGTTAATTCGGACATCGTCACTCGGCCAAACTGAATTGGCGGCAGCGATGTGATGGACTGCTGTTCGTCGATTTCCAAAGGCTTGGGAGAAGGAATGCCCAGGCGACTGCGAACGTCACTTAAATCCGGGTCGTAGCCCATCCGGTTACAGATCACTTCCAGACTTAGTACCGCCGCACCGATCTGGACAAGGTTGTTCGCATCCTTCGCGGCCTCAGCCGGGCTTTCGTCGTTCAACGCCTTCATCGGCTGGTCCAGCCAATCGCTAAGCGCCGTCGTCAGGCGGTTCTTGTTGAGCGTGCGGTATTGGCTGGCTCCGATTTCATCGGCGTGATGAATCTTCCAGTCAAACGCACGGCAGATTTGCGGCATTTGCGACAATTTGACGGGCTTGTCGTCGTCGTCCGACGCAAGAGCGAGCTCGCCGCAGACATCCCGAAAGGCGGCCAACGCCGCGTCGATATCGGTGTCCAATGCGACAATCAAAGCGCCCGGCTCTCCGCCGTCCGCACCTTCCGGTTCGACGATCGTAATGTCAGCAACGACATCGGGAATCGAATCCAGGTCTCCGTCTTCCGGGATGTCATGAGTCAGCAGCTCATACTCAGCCACGACTCGACCATCGTCCCGGGCCGCTTCGTCATCACTCGACTGCACTCGTGCAAATCGCGAGTCGGCGTCGAGTACCGTTAGCAGTTGTGACAACGACGTCACTTTGATGGTTTGCTGAACAACTCCGTAGCTGTCATCTCCAGCGATATCGAAGTCCAGCAGTTGAGCCAGAGTTTCGGTTTCGACGGCCGTGTCGTAGTCTTCGATCAGGTCTGCGGCCTTGTGCAAAGCTTTCGCTGCTTCTTCGATCCGCCCGTCCCATGCCTGGCACAGGCCAAGGTTGTGCCACAAAGCTCCGTTGTTTGGCTGCTGTTCGATCAGCCGCGTGTACAAAATTGCGGCGGGTTCCCAGCAACCAAGCTGACTGACTCGACGAGCACGAAGCTCTTCCTTCTGTTGTTCTTCACCCAGTTCTGCTTTCAAAAGAGCCAGCCGACCTCGAAACGGAAACGGTATCGTGCGTTGTGATTCGAAGTTTGCCAGTTGCATCAGCAGCGAGTTACGACGTTCTCCTTCCGACATCCGCACGGCCAGCGCGAGGTGTTCACGCACGGCCATGGCGCAACCACGTTGCGCCATCTGGCCAGCAATGCGAGTCGCCAGCATAGAAACGCTGTTGGGATATTGCCGAGCACCCAACTGAAACGCCCGATGCACGATTCGCTTGGAGGCCGCAAAGCCTTCCGTGGCCAGGCAAACATCTGCCAGCGCCAGCAATGCTCGAGGTTCGTCGGGGTGTCGACGAAGGAACTCAACAAGCTGTTCCCGAGCTTCCGTGTAGTTGCCCTTGCGCATCAGAATAGCGGACAATTGCGTGACCACAATTTCCTTGTCCTGATGCTTGGTCATGAGCGATCGGAGCAGCTTTTCTGCGGCGTCCGGCTGTGATTCAACCAGCTTTTCCACTCGAATCATCTCGGACAGAATGTCCTGACAACAGAATTTTAGTTTCTTCCCGCTGCCGCAAACACAGGGGGAATAGGGATCGTGCGACATGGTGTCTCAGCCTGTTTCAAAATGGCGCTGGTGGTAAATGAATCTAGGGTCGGCACATGTAGACTCATGGGCTAATCGGCTGTTAAGCGCGTAATCGCTGCTAAAAACAGGTATCGATGTTGCTGCAGAATCTGCCGGAGAACCTGGAATGTGGTTTTTCGAAGGGAGTTTCCGTTGCGGACCGCAGAATCTGTGGTCGAGCGGAGGCACACAAAATAGTATCATCTTCGTCGTAAGACTGCACTGGAACAGCGTTTCTGTCGGCAAACTGGAAACATTCGCCGTTTGATCGGAATGTGATTGGCCGGATTTAAGGAGAAATCATGGAACAGGCGACCGTCGTCACACCGGTGAAGGACACGAAGCCAGAGCATCCTGCGATGCCAGAATGCTGCTGCCCGGCCTGCGGACAGCGTAACCTGAAACCGAAGCGATTCGAGTTCAATTCTGGTCGAGGAGCCACCGGCTGGTCACGCTGCCAAAGCTGCAATACGTACTTTATGGCGGAAGGTTACGACACCGAACAGGAGACCGACCACACGCGCAACATGGCCTGGGGCAACCAGCACGAAGGCGTGGCTCTGAACCAGCGAAAACGCAACGGCTTTGTCGCGGCACTCGACCAAATCGAAACGCTCGGCTACGGCAGTGGGTCGAAAATTTTGGATGTTGGCTGTTCGTTTGGGGGCATCCTTGTGGAAGCTCGCAAACGCGGCTTCGAATGCGCTGGAGTCGACATCGTTCCCGAAGCGATCGCATGGATGAAGTCGGAAGGCTTTCGAGCCGAAGAGTGTTCGTCGCTAAGAGATTGCACGCTGTTTTCGAAGCAGCAGCCCGCCGACGTTGTGACGGTTTTGGATGCTCACATTTACTGGCCCGACCAGCCTGCCGAACTACGCGCCGCATGGGACTTGCTCCGCGACGACGGACTGTTGCTGATCCGAGCGGTCACGAAGTCTTCGTACATTACGACCGGCCGCATGGTGGGCAGTGTGTCGACTGGCTTGTCCAGAAAGTTGATTCGACGAGCCATCGCCGATCACCGTTTTTCGATGCCGCTAAAAAGTTTGCTGCGTACAGTCGAAGGAGCTGGCTTTGAAGTCCTGTCGGCGTCACCAAAGGGAGCTCAGCACACAAACGACATGCCACTGACTGCACGAGCAGCGTTCGCAATGGGCACTTTGTTGTGGCACGGGTTAGGCGTGTCAATTGCACCAACGACGCTGGTGTTTGCTCGAAAGAAGCCCGCATGATTCCGCGGCATCGGCCTCCGTCCGGCACGTTGTCGTTGCTGACGACGGCAGCGAAGAGCGCCTTTCGTCGTAGCAATGTGCCCGAACTTGAATTAGCCTGGCAGCGATCACTAGACGTTCAGCATGCGGTCTGGATTCCGTCCGCGCGGTGGGCGATTGCTCGCACGATTCAGTCGCACACGACCACTGCAGCGGAAGTTGTATGTCCGGTGTTCAACTGCGGCGCGGTTCATCACGCTGTGAGTGAAAGTGGGCGGAACGTCGACTACCGAGACTGCGCAGCAGACAGTTTTCTGATGAACTGTTCCGGTGCTGCGAGTGGTAGTCAAGCAATCGTGCTTTCGGAAATTTTCGGGCATCGATTCTCGCCGTCCGAGCTTTCACAACCGCTTATCCACGAAGCCGCCGTCCGCATTTTTGACCTCGCAATGGGCATCCCTACAACCAACGATATGCAGCGCATGCAATCCGGTGACGTGACCGTGTTGAGCTTCGGACTTGGCAAGTCGCTATATGCCGGCTGGGGTGGCATGGCACTGACAAACTGCAACGACACAGCCGACATGCTACGCCGCCGGCGCGACGATGAATTGCAGAGTCGCGGCGCTGTTCAAAGAACTCGCTGGAACGCTTCCGTTGTGCTACGAACAGTCGCTCACGAACCGTGGATATACCGCCGCGTCAGAGCGAAAACAGATAGGCCGAACGAATCGGCGGCCAACCCGCAGAACTCGTTTTCAGCGGCATCGCACGAATGGAACCGGCCACCCACGGCGTTTCACGTTGCTCATTCACTTCGAAACTTACGCATGGCCGGCGAGTGGGCCGAGCAACGTCTGCGATTGTTGGATGAATACCGCATTCGATTGCAGCGCATTTCACCAATGGTGCAGTTACCGCTCAACGATGCGGCGGCATTCAGCCATTTCAGCATCCGCGTACCTGGATCAATTCGGGAGAGCCTGCGGAAGCGGTTGTGGGACAACGGAGTCGACGTGG